>JAJYPA010000228.1 GCA_021795795.1 Pseudomonadota bacterium
CGGACCGCAAAGGCATCCATCCCCAAGGCTTCCTGAGAGACTGGCACGGGATTCTGCAAACCGATGACTATGGGGGCTACGATGCCCTCTACCGCAAAGGGCAGATCACGGAAGCCGGGTGCTGGGCTCATGTCCGCAGGCATTTTTACGACGTGAACCAGAGTGCGCCGAGCCCGGTGGCCCAGACCGCGTTACTGCGCATCCGTGAGATCTATGAGATCGAAGCCGAGATCAAAGACGACCCACCGGAGCAAAAGGTGCTGGCCCGCCAGCAACGGGCGGGGCCCTTACTGGAATCCTTCTGGACCTGGCTCAACGATACCCTGACGCAAGTGGCCCCCAAAAGCGCCATTGCCAAGGCCATCGGCTATGCGCTGAAGCGCTGGAAGGCGCTGACCCTCTATCTCCAGGAGGGGCGCCTCGGCATCGATAACAATCCCGTGGAGAGGGCGCTGCGGGGGGTTGCCATCGGTCGCAAGAACTTCCTCTTTGCCGGGAACGATGCCGGGGGCGAACGAGCGGCCGCCTTCTACACCCTCATCGAGACCTGCAAGCTCAACGGCGTGGAACCCTTCGCCTACCTCTGCGATGTGCTCGAGAAACTCCCTACCTGGCCCAACAAGCGCCTCCACGAGCTCCTGCCGTGGAATTGGCAAAATCCCACGCTAGCCTGACATCAACCCGCCCGCAAGGGTGGGTTGGCTAAGCGCTTACAGTTCAACTACATCAATGAGCAAGCGCGGGCATTTCAGGATCAACAGCAACCTGTTATTTCTGTGGATACGAAGAAAAAGGAGCTGGTGGGCGATTTCAAGAATGCGGGCCAGGAATGGGAACCCAAAGGTGACCCGCAGGAAGTTCAAGGGCATGACTTCCCTGACCCAAAACTGGGCAAGGCGAACCCCTATGGCGTATATGATCCAAATGCCAACGTTGGTTGGGTCAGCGTCGGTACGGATCATGACACCTAAGAATTTGCAGTCGAAAGTATCCGTCGTTGGTGGAACAATATGGGACGCTTGCGCTATCCGGATGCAAGTAAATTATTGATTACCGCTGATGGTGGCGGCAGCAATGGCTATCGCGTTCGCCTGTGGAAAGTTGCACTACAACGGTTAGCCAATGAAACCGGGCTATGTATTTCGGTGTGCCATTTCCCGCCAGGCACGAGCAAATGGAACAAAATCGAACACCGAATGTTTAGCTTTATCAGCATGAATTGGCGAGGCAAGCCATTGATAAGCCATGAAGTCATCGTCGACCTCATTGGAAATACTACCACCCAAAACGGGTTGAGCATCAGTGCTGAATTGGATACCAACCTCTATCCAAAAGGTATTCACGTCTCCGACGAGGAACTCGAAGCCGTCAACATCACAAAAGCGCAGTTTCACGGAGAATGGAACTACTCTATCGCGAGGAACTGTTCAGGTTAAATATGGACGGGCCCTTAGGGCCGAAATGCAAATTGATACTAGTTGCAGCTCCTGCCGCCAATTCATACTATGAACACCTTGGGTTCGAGAACAACCCACGGTGTTGGGTGTTTCATCGTGAGCCATCATAGGCACTTGCGTAGCTCTCGACTCAATATTTCAAGCTGTTTTTCGATTCTGGCGGCTTGAGCTTCTTCGACAGTCATGAACGTTTCGTTGCTCCGATCCGATAGCCTTTGGCATTGCTCGGCTAGGTCTGTTAGTAGTGGAAGTATTCCTTCTACGCGATTCTGGCCAACAACGGATTGCCAGCGAGATATGGCCGCTTGCGACAGTCCGGCGAGTTGTTGCGAACCGGTGAAAATTCTGTTGACTACCGTCAGCACCTTACGCTCAGCCGAAACTCTGTTGAGAAAGGTATTACTCATATTGATTCTCTTAGAGAGCTCACCCACCTTTCCAGAGGAGCATTAGTAATAGCGTTTACAGTATTTGTGTGGTCAAAATCCAATTTGGCACCTCTACTCGAGGCGTGACGCGCCAACTTAGCTTGCTGATAAACCGGGTATGGTAATGGAGAAGCAATGGGCAAACAAAAAGGGGCGTCGGCAGAAAAGCATGGGACTTTTAATAAAGACCAAGACGCGGACATTGCGATGTCGCGGATTGCTGTATAAGCAATACCCAGTTCATAGATCACATTATTAGTTCCATCGACCAGTTCATTCAGTGCTACCTTGAGTAATCCCTCAAGCTCGTCAATATCAGTGGCGATTGTAGAATATGGCGCCGGTCTCCCTAACTTTGTGAGAAAAGGCTCTTCACGCGGACAGAAGACACACTTTGCCTCTAGATGAAGATGCCAAGCGAATAAACGTCCTTTTGTGAAGTATTCCGATATCAATTCAGGCGAATAAACGCTCCAGTCGATGGGGAACCGGGATTTTTCACGCCTAGAAGAAACAACAAGTACATCAACATCTGATGTCTTTGTTGATTCGCCACGGCAAATTGAGCCGAACACATAAATTTCGTAGTTCATCGTTGGGCTAAACGCTTTATTAGAACTGCCATAAAAAGACCAAACAGCACGAACCTTGCTACTGTCAATAAAGCTAGTTGGAGGCCGGGCAGATGATGGCTTTGCGTAACGCCCCAAAAAGCTTTGAATACCAAAATCAAGGAATGGAAGAATGTGAACTTGGGATTGGCCCATGTCACGAGTATGGCCCATAAAAAAACGGTAAATACGCCAACGATAAGTATACGAACGATACTTTCGCCATTACCCCAAAGTAGGTCAAGTGCCTTCCAGCATGCGTGGCGTAAAGCGTGCCTAGCCCTGCTCCAGCCTCTGTATTTAGACCTATAGTAAGACTGCTTTGAGTAGGCCGCATTAAAGAGATGCTGACCCGTTAACATCACTTCAATAGAGGCGGCCTTGTTGGCTGCCGAGTAGTTGCCTATATGCCCAAAGTTTATCCGAAGTGATCGGACCAAATCGCGGCCGAGATTTTCTTCGCTGGGAATGCAGTGATTCAAAATTGCCTCTTCAATCTCAGTATGTTCCCAAGTAGAGTACGGAAATTTGCATTCTTCGTATTGAGATCCTCGGAAATTAGACCTGCGGATATTAGCCCCGGTGAAATTGCATCGGATGAATTTACAATTGCGAAAGTAGCAATCTGATATCTCAGACTGCTTGAAGTTGACATCCATAAAAGTTTTATTTACGGCGAAGACGCGTCTTAAAATATGCTGGGTAAGGTCGTCATTCAGCACATCGGCAGAGATTTCCTTATCTTCGATAAGCGGTTTTGAATGGTCTATCATTTCCATGCTTAGCCCCACAACATGAGGTGACGACTAACGCCGACTACAAACTGCGCGAGATATGAATGTCGGCTCAACGACATTATTGTGCGCTGCTTGGCCAAGTGATCTTAAGAGAAACTTTATCCGGACCGTTCTTCTTATAAAAAATTATGCCACCGTTAAGGTATACGGTTAGTTCTAAACGAGTGAGCGCCCCTCGCACATCAGCACCCGAGAGCAAAATCACTTGGGCGTAACCTTCTGATGGGAGGAGCGCAGGGGGATAAGCGGTCCAGTCGTCAGGAGCCTCACCACTGGCAAAGGCGGTGATCTCCTTTGCCGCCTCAAATTCAACATCCTGCTTATCGCCGCAATAATTTATAATTGCGGGGTAGTCATTTTCGTTAAATTCCATATTCCTTCCTTAGATACATACCAGTGAATACAGATGCAGACTGGTGCAGAAATCATTTAAGTATTAAAAATCCAGAAAGTGGAACAGCATATAGAAAGAGCGCAACAGAGCTGTCCTAGGTGATGATAACACCCCAGAACCAGCGAGTGAACGACCACTTTCGCTGCATCACCAACCATACCCCAGTCATATTTTCACTGCTGGTTGAGGATTTCGTCCGGCAATCTCACCTGGTGTATCGCTCAGCTCGCTGCCTGGACATGGACTAAATCGCTCGCAGTGACCCTAGCGGGCGCACGTATGCGCCCTAGGGAACACCCGATCCAGCAGTTATGTTGGCAATATCGTACCCTTCCGCGAAGCGCGATGTACAAAGCACTAATCGGATAGCTCATCGAACTTCGCCTTCATGGTCGGGTTGTTCCGGGTAAGGCGCTTGATGGTTACGTTCTGGGCTTTGTCGTTGGCCAGGCGCAGATTGCGGTCGGCACCCAGGAGGGCGTCCTTGGTCTTCTGCAGGTGATCGATAGACTTGTCGATCTCGTCGATGGCGGTCTGAAAGCGACGGGCGGCCAGGTCGTAGTTTTTGGCAAAGGCGTCCTTGAAGCCCTCCAATTCGGCCTCGAAGTTGGTGATATCGATGTTCTGGGCTCTGACTAAGGCCAGCTCCTGTCGGTAACGCAGGCTGTTCAGGGCCGCGTTGCGCAGCAGGGTGATCATCGGCAAGAAAAACTGCGGCCGGATGACGTACATCTTGGGGTATCGGTGCGAGACATCGACGATGCCCGTGTTGTAGAGCTCACTGTCGGATTCCAGGAGGGAAACGAGCACGGCGTACTCGCAGTCCTTCTCGGTGCGGTCCTTGTCGAGTTCCTTGAAAAAATCCTCGTTGCGCTTCTTGGTGGCTGTGGTGTCTGCCTCGTTCTTCATCTCGAACATGATGGAGACGATCTCAATGGGGCTGGCCGGGTCCGATGCATCAAAATCGCGAAAGATGTAGTCGCCCTTGCTGCCGCTGCGGGCGTCAGTGTCCTTCTCGAAGTAGGCGTTCGGGAAGGCGGTGGCGCGGATCTGGTTGAAGGTGACCTCGCAATGCTGCTCCAGGGTCTCACCGAGCATCTTGGTGGAGAGCCGGGCCTTCATGTCGCGCAGGCGCTCGATAGCTTCGTCGCGGTCCCGGATCTGGGTCTGGTACTTCTCAGCCAAGGCTTTTTCGGACAGCTCCTTTTCGAGTGCTGCGCGGTCCAGAGCGGCGCGCAAGGCATCGCGTTCCTTCTGAACGGCATCGAGCGACTCCCGAATGGCCAGGGCCTTGCTGGTGTCGTGGGCCTGGACCTGAGCCTGCAAGGCCTGGATCTGGGCATCCTTTTCCGCGGCAACCCGTTGGAGTTGGTTGAGGAGTTTGGCCTCCGAGAGCTCCGAGAGCGAGGCGATTTGAGCCTGGAGCTTGGCAATCTCGGCATCCTTGTCGGCCACGGATTGCTGACGCGCTTGCTCGAGCTGTGCCCGGGCGAGCTGTAGGGCCGTCTCTTTATCGCGTTCTGCCAGCGCCAGGCGTTCTGCAACCTGCTTGTTGAATTCCTTATCGCGTACCTGGCGCAGGATCTCGGCGTAGCCGGATTCATCGACCTGAAAGGCCGTGTGGCAGTGGGGGCAGACGATTTCGGGCATGGCGCGACTCCTGTGCGAAGGTGAGCGGGGGGCTAGGGGGCGGGCGTGAGGCGGGCTGTCTCCGGGTCGTAGACGTAGTCGGTAATGCTGCCATCTTTGATGCGTTCCACAGCCTCGTCGATGGCGAACAAGGGCACCAGAAACCACTCCTCTGGCCGTACCGGGTGACCAAAGCGGTCGTGGATGGTGATGTTCAGGCGCGCCGGCGCGAAGAGCCGATGGAGCAGATTTTCCAGTCGAGTGCGGTTGATGCCCGCGAGCTTGTAGGTCGCGATCACTTCGACTTTAGCGAGGAGGTAGGTGGCCTCGTTCTCGGCGTTGGCGATACGGCTTTCGACCTTGCCTCCCGTCACCCCGATCTTATGGATGAGCTCGCGGTGCTGCGCGACGTAGGGGTGATCGGATAGGGAGCGCAGGACGTAAATCGTGCCACTTTCCACATCGTCGGACTCGAGCTCGCCACTAAACGAGAGTTGCCCGGTTTGGGGCGACGCCAGGCGTCTTGCGGCGGGGTCGTCGTAGAACGCCCGCTGCAGCGAGCGCAGCAGCAGATTGCTTTCCGTTCCATTGGAATAGATGACACGCAGGCGACGATCGACTTCCCCAGCAGTGGTTTTCAACGGATCTCCGATCTCAGCGACGTAAAGCGTGAGCCCGTCCAAAACAAAAAAATCCCCGGCTTCAATGGCGCGGCGACCGGCCTCGATGGGTTGGGACTGCCGCATGCCGGTCTTGATCTCCGTTTGTACCCGCTCGAACAGGGGCCGAAGGGTTTCGAAGTCCTTGCACGGCTTGCGGTCTGCGATCTCCTCGGCGGCGCGCTTTTCGGCGCTGGCTCGGACATGGCGAAGTACCGTGATATCGTTGGCTTCGCCGGTATCCGCCAGTTCGGCGGCCAGATCGTCGATATCGGGTATTTCCTCCACCGACGCGGCAGCGGCTAGCCCCCCGGCAAGCAAGCCCTGATGATCCAGCGGCTCCAGCAGAGAGCGGCATTCCGGAAGCGCACGCAAGCGGTCTAGCCGCACGGCGTACAGGCGCTCGAAGATGTCCCGATCTTCCCCGTGCTGCGGGACCCGTCCGTGCGTTGCCACGAAGCGTTGGATGTCCTCAAAGCCCGCGATGATGCGCTCTTCTCTGGCCGAGCGTCCGTCTTTTTTTTCGGGCGGCGCGAACTCGGCCAACTCTACCGCGAGGTCGTCGAGATCGGCATTACTCATAGCGTCCCTCCGCCTTGAAGCGCATAAAGGCGGTCGCACCCTCGGCCATGCGTCGCTCCCAGGGGTCTTGGGCACCGAGCGCGGGAATGCGTCCGCGTTCCTTCTTGAACTGAACGGCGCGGATGGCCAACTCCTTCGCCTCATCCGGTGTCAGGCTCGTGCGTTTGGCCGTGATGGCCGCCGCGACCTGCTTCAAACTATCTTCGCTCATGGTTTTGGCGAGGATGGCGTAGGCTTCCCCAAATGGGTTGATGCGGTCGATGAGGTCGATGTCCAGTTCGCGCACATCCATCGCAAAGCGGCGCACCCCGTGGATCAGGGCGGTGTTGGGCGCGCCGTCCTGCCCGCCTTCTGTGACGAGCCGCTTGGCCTGCTGCGTGAGGTTCAGCGCTGCGATGGCGTGCTGGCGCACGGCCTCCTGATCGTCGGCGTCGAGCTCGGGATACTTTTCCTTGATGATCTTGCCCATGCGAACCTGGGTCAGCTCTTCGGGCACCAGCTCCTCATCGAACAGGCCACGCTCAATGCTGGGCTTGTCCTGCACGAAGGCCGCGATGACTTCGTTCAGATCTTCCTGACAGATTCGCGCCGCCTCCGGGCTCTTGGGCTCGGCAAGGCCCTTGATCTCGATTTGGAACGCCCCCGTTTGTTCATTGACACCGACGTTGCAGCGATCCGGGTCGTAGCCATCCTTGCCGTAGTTAAAACCCGGGGTTGGGCCATTATCAGGGTTCTTGGACTTGAACTCGAAGCGTGGAGCCAAGACCTGCTCCATCAAAAGACTCGCTGCGATGGCCTTCAAGGTGTCGTTGACCGCCTCGGTGACAGCGGCCTCGGCAGCATCCGGCTCGGCGATCAGATTGGTGAAACGGGCGCGGGTCTTGCCCGGCGCGTCGCGGGTGGCACGGCCAATGATCTGCACGATCTCGGTCAGGCTGGCGCGGTAGCCCACGGTCAGCGCATGTTCGCACCATATCCAATCGAACCCCTCTTTGGCCATGCCCAGCGCGATGATGATATCCACATAGTCGCGGTTGTTCTTCTGCGCCGGGTCTTTGAGCGCGGCGGATACCCGGTCGCGCTTGACAGTATCATCATCGACCAGATCGGCGATCCGTAACACACGGCCGTCAGGGCGCTTGACGAGTTGGAAGCCCGTCTCGGGGTCGATGCCTTGCCATTCCCCCAACGCCTCGATGATGTGCTCCACCTCGCGCATTTTGTCCTTCGTGCTCTCGCGGGAATTGACGTTGGGAATGTGCAGGATGGTTTTTTCAGTGGGGTCGAGGACATGGAGGATGTCCTCGACGTAGGGGCCGCTGTAGAAGAAGTAGCCGATGTCCAGTTGCTTCAGGTACTCGTAGCCGTTCAGTTGCTCGTAATAGGTGTAGGTGACGGACTCGAACTGGGCTTCGTCCGACGGGGCGAGCACGGCCTCGGCGTCGCCCCGAAAGTAAGAGCCGGTCATGGCGACGATGTGCGTCTTGCCTCGCGCGATGAACTGCCCCAGATGGGTGCCCAGCTTGTTGTCGGGGTTTGAGGAAACATGGTGGAACTCGTCAACCGCGATCAGGCGGTCGTCGAACGCCGCCACGCCGTAGGAATCGACCGCGAAGCGGAGGGTCGCATGGGTGCAGACCAGCACCTGGTCGTCGCTCTCCAGGAACGCGCCGAGGGCCTTGACCTTGCCGCCGTTGTCATTGCCCGGCGCATTGCAGAGGTTCCATTTGGGTTCCACCCGCCAGTCGGCCCAAAAGCCATACTTCGACAGTGGCTCATCGTTGAAGCTGGCACCAATAGCTTTCTCCGGTACCACGATGATGGCCTGCTTCAAACCCTGGTTGTGCAACTTGTCGAGGGCGATGAACATCAGGGCGCGGCTCTTGCCCGACGCGGGCGGCGACTTGATGAGCAGGTATTGCTCGCCACGCTTCTCATAGGCGCGCTCCTGCATGGGCCGCATCCCGAGGGCATTGGCCTTAGTCGATGCGCCACTGCGGGAATAGGTGACGGAAACGGACGGTACGGATTGGATCTTGTCGTTCATGCCTTGGCTCCCGCGTTGCGCTTCTTGCCCTTCGTCGGTGCGGCCGAAACGGTCATCTTGGTGTAGAGATCGAAGAGCTTCTCTAGCCGCTCGGTGTCGTTCTTGAAGCGACGGCCGATGTAGATTCGCTCCAGCACTTCGTCATTGCGCTCATGCGCTGCGCGCAGGTCGGCGGGCATGGTCTCGGGGGGGTAGAGGTCGGCGATGGTGGCCGGGAAATGATGTTCCCGCGCCAAGAGGATGTCTTCGGCGCAGCGCGTGAGGTCGGCCTTGTTTTTCTCGGTCAATGTCGGCACCGGGAAGGTATTCCAGCCGAGGGTGTTGGAGTAGCGGAAATCGGTTTTCAGCTTGCCGCAGACGGTGGCGATCCAGACCAGGTGCAGGCGTGAGGCGATGAGCGCCATGTTCCAGAGTGGGGCGTCGTAGAGGGCGAAGGCGGCATTGGAAACAACTGTCCCGGCAGGCTCGAAGCCACAGGGCAAGTATTCTCGAGATTCAGAGGAAACGCTAGGTACGATGATCGTCGAGCATTTGCCGAAGAACATGCGTTGGAATTGGTGCGGCTTATCAGCAATGTCCTTCGCTGTAGTTCCTCCAGTAATCCGAACATTGTGTACGGCGGCTATCCGCCGAGCAATTGGGTCGATGTCCTGAGCTTCACGTAGGTGTTGGTCTTCAATCCACAGACAATAGCGCACTAGGCCACGGATGAACTCAGCAGAACCAAGAATGCGTCGAATGAATCGGTCTTGTTGTGTGCTAGTCAGTTGCAGCGCGTCGCGCTCACTCCGGGAGAGTAAGAGTTGTCCACCATCGATCGGAGTGTTCCCGAAGGTCATCTCACTCTGTGCGCTGACCGGCTGACTAGCCTTATCCACGATGACACTTTCGCCGACTGCCAGATAGGCATTGATGTGAGCGCATTGGCGCTCAACGACTTGTCCCGAGTCGTTTAAAGAGAAAAGGCGCCTCGGACTGCGCGGCTGTGAAGAGATGCCAATGATCGCGACGGTCACGCCGGCGTTGTGAGTTGCAAGGTTGGCCCATCGAAAGGACGTGTGCGCAAACTCGATTTGACAACCGCTGGCTAATATCGCCGGCCACAACACTGGAACCTGCAAGCCTTGGCAGATTGAGTTGGTAGACACAAAGGCGGCGGCAGAGGTCGTCTTCACACAGTAGGCGGCTGCTTTGATGAACCACCCCGCAACATAGTCCAACGACTTCCAGTTCTTAACTCGATTCTCAAAGAGAATCTGCAGGTCGGCCTTCTGCTCATCCCTTTGATCGCGCGAACCAAGGTATGGCGGGTTGCCACAGATGTACGTTTCACCGCCTTCGTTCAGAAAGTCGATCTCGGCTTGGTCCAACGGTGTGGAGAACAGGTCATCGTCCTGCACCTTCACGCCGGTGCCGGTGGGAGGACAGATGCTTAGCCAGTCAAGCCGCAGCGCGTTGCCGCAGGTGATCCAGTTTTCATTCCGCAGAGGTAGAAATTCGGCCAGGGCCAGCTTTGGCCCCCGGTACAACACATCGCACTGATACTCGGCAATGACCAGCGCCAGACGGGCAATCTCCGCCGGAAAGTCGCGGAGCTCAATGCCACGGAAGTTGGTGAGCGGAATCTCGGACCCGCGATCCGGTTCGCTACGCCGCCGGTTGATCTCGGCCTCAATGGCGCGCATATTCTTGTACGCAATCACCAGAAAATTGCCCGAGCCGCAGGCCGGGTCAAAGACCCGGATGCGCGCCATTCGCTTGCGAAGGTTCAGCAACATGCGCGGGTTGTCGCCCGCCTCGGCCAGCTTCGCCCGCAGGTCGTCGAGAAACAGCGGGTTCAGCACCTTGAGGATGTTGGGGACGCTGGTGTAGTGCATCCCGAGCTCGCCGCGCTCTTCGTCTTCGGCGATGGCCTGGATCATGGATCCAAAAATGTCGGGGTTGATCTTCGTCCAGTCCAAGCCGCCGACATGCAGCAGGTAGGACCGGGCGATCTTGCTGAACTTCGGCACCTCCATGCTGCCGGAGAACAGGCCACCGTTGACATAGGGGAAATCGGCGCTGGCGGCCCAGCGGGGAATGTTGGCCGCGGCCCTGTCCTTAAGCTGGGTGTTCATGGCCAGAAACAGCGTGCTGATCACTTCGTGCGTGTTGGATGCGTCCCGCGCGCTCATCTGTTCGACGGTCTCGGTGAAGCGGCCTTTGCCGCCAAAGATGCCGGTATCTTCGGCAAAGAAGCAGAAGATCAGCCGCGCCATGAAGTGGTTCATGTCGTGGCGGCGCTCTGTGGTAGCCCATTCGGGGTTGTCTTTCAGCAGTTCGACATACAGACGGTTCAGGCGGCTGGTGGCGCGGATGTCGAAGGCGTTTTCGCTGATCTGGCGTACGGTGCTGATGCCCGCCAGTGGTAGGAAAAAGCCGAAGTGGTCGGGAAAGTCCTGAAAGGTGCAGGCGATAGTCTCGCCGCTCACCAAGTCTTCGGCCTCGAAATCCGCGCCGTTCGTGGCGAGGATGAACTTCGCCTTGGCCTTGGCCGTGGCGGGGCTGGCCTTGAGGGCAGCCAGCGTCTGCGTCACCTGCCCGGTTTCGCAGGTCAGAATGTGGATGTTGCTGGTCTGGAGCACGCCACCGAGGTCAGATTTGTTCGTTGCACCACTACGCAGACGCTGGATCGTCGTCGCCTTGTTGCCAAAGGCTTCCAGGAAAGCATAGGAGAACTCTGCGGGATCGAAAGGTTGCTCCGCAAGGTCGGTGATGGCTTGTTCGATTTCTACGGCGTTCATGGAGCGCCAGGAGAATTTTTTGCTAACGATTTTGCCGATGGATAATGGTTCAAACGGTCACCTAAAATTTTGTAGAAATCGAGTCACTGGCCTGCCAAATTCAGCTCAACCCTCTGGACCTTTTCCAGATCCACTCGCTGTCGCGCTTGCCACAAATCAAAGTTGTCCTGCATGATCATCCAGCTTTCCGCCGAACGGCCCAGAGCCTTAGATAACCGCAGGGCCATCTCCGAGCTGATGCCGTTGCTGCCATTGAGGACGCGGGATAAGGTAGAGGCAGACACACCGAGCTTGGCAGCTAGCTGCCGTCCGGTGATCCCGTTCGGATCCAGGTATACCTCACGGATAAATTCGCCAGGGTGCGGCGGATTGTGCATTGCCATCAGTGATAATCCTCATAATCCAAGACATAGGCATGACCATCATGAAACGCAAAGGTCAATCGCCAATTGCCGTTGACCCAAATCGACCACCGACCCTTCTCGGTCCCTTTGAGAGGATG
>JAJYPA010000229.1 GCA_021795795.1 Pseudomonadota bacterium
TGGGCTTGACGCAGGTTTTCCGGCATGTTGTCCGGGTCGTACAGGTCGGCAATGGTGGCGGGGAAGTGGGCTTCGCGGGCGAGCAGGATGTTCTCGGCGCAGGTGGTCAGATCGGCTTTGTTCTGCTCGGTGAGCAGCGGCACGGGAAAAGTGTTCCAGCCGAGGGTGTTGGAGTAGCGAAAGTCGGTTTTCAGCTTGCCGCAGACCGTGCCAATCCAGACCAGATGCAGCCGGGAGGCGATAAGCGCCAAACACCATAACGGTGCCCCATACATCGCCAAATTGGGCGCCACTATTACCGTGCGATCATCAAAACATCCACAAGGCAGGTATTCACGACGCTCCGACGACACGCTTGGCACAAGGATAGAAATGCCAAGCGCGTGCGGTGCGAATACAAAGCGATGAGGAAACGCTGCGGCATCGTTCGCTTGTTTGCCTCTACTTAAGCTTCGAGCTTGTCTCACCCGTTCGATTCTTTCTGCAATTTCTGGGACAGCCGAAGCATCATCAACTTCCGAGTCGCCAATCCACAGGCACCATCGCGACTCGCCACGTATGAACTCCTTAGCTCCTTCGAGTCGCCGGATAAACCGTTCGGTTTGAGGAAATTCCAAAAGGAGCT
Organism: Pseudomonadota bacterium; assembly: GCA_021795795.1. The sequence goes on from JAJYPA010000229.1 coordinate 626, forward strand.
CATTCATCTCCGTACGAGACAAAATGAGGTTCCCATCATCCGTTGCTTTATTGCCTGACACCATCTCAGGCAAGCCTGAAATCTGGACGTTCGATTTACTAACTATCGTATTCGACGATGGCGTCAGATAGGGACCAATGCTCGGGACGACTCGGGCAGTCTCTCCATCAAAGAGCGTTGCTCCACTGCTTGCGTCCGATTTCAAACCAACAACAATGCAAGTGACCCCAGCATTGTGAGCTGCATTGTTACTCCACAGAAAGGACGTGTGAGCGAAAGAAATTCGCTGTCCTTTTCCAAATACGATTGGCCAAAGCATGCCAACCTGTTCACCTTGGCAGATCGAATTTGTCGTCACGAAAGCGGAGGCTGCGCGGGTTGCTTGAGCATATTCAACCGCCTTTACAAGCCAACTCGCAACATAATCCAAGTCCTTGTAGGTTGTCAGATAGCGCGAGAAAATCCGCGCCATATCGTCCTTCTGAGACTGTGTTTGGTTGACACTGCCCTGATAGGGCGGATTTCCGCAAAGGTACGTTTCACCGCCTTCGTTCTCGAATTCGATCTCGGCTTGATCCAGCGGCGTGCCAAACAGATCATCGGCTTGGGCCTTCACACCGGTTCCAGTCGGCGGAAAAATGCTTAACCAGTCGAGCTGTAGTGCGTTGCCGCAGGCGATCCAGTTCTCGTTACGCAGGGGCAGGAACTCGGCCAGGGCCAGTTTCTGACCCCGGTACAGCACGTCGCACTGATACTCGGCGATGACCAGCGCAAGGCGCGCGATCTCCGCCGGGAAATCGCGTAGCTCGATCCCGCGAAAGTTGGTGAGCGGAATTTCCGATGCGCGATCCGGCTCGCCGCGCAGCCGGTTGATTACGGCCTCGATGGCGCGCATTTCCTTGTAAGCGATGACCAGAAAGTTGCCCGAGCCGCAGGCCGGGTCAAAGACTCTGATCTTCGCAATGCGCTTGCGCAGGTTCAGCAACGTGCGAGGGTTGTCGCTCGCCTCTTCCAGCTTGGAACGCAGGTCGTCGAGGAACAGCGGGTTCAGCACCTTCAGGATGTTGGGAACACTGGTGTAGTGCATCCCAAGTTCGCCGCGTTCCTCGTCCTCGGCAACAGCCTGGATCATTGACCCGAAGATGTCCGGGTTGATCTTGGTCCAGTCGAGTCCGCCGACGTGCAGCAGGTAGGACCGGGCGATCTTGCTGAACTTCGGCACGTCCATATTGCCGGAGAATAGACCGCCGTTGACATAGGGGAAGCCGTCTGCCCATCGCGGAATATTCGTTGCTGCTCGATCTTCGCTTTTGGTGTTCATGGCGAGGAACAAAGTCCCGACGACCTCGTGGGTGTTGCTCGAATCCTTCGCGCTCATCTGCGCGACGGTCTCAGTGAACTTGCCCTTGCCAACGAAAATGTCGGTGTCCTCAGCGAAGAAGCAGAAGATGAGCCGCGCCATGAAGTGGTTCATGTCATGGCGGCGCTCCGACGTGCCCCATTCATGGTTGTCTTTCAATAGTTCAACGTACAGGCGATTCAGGCGGCTGGTGGCTCGAATGTCGAAGGCGTTTTCGCTGATCTGGCGGACGGTGCTGATGCCTGCCAGCGGCAGGAAGAAGCCGAAATGGTCCGGGAAATCCTTGAAGGCACAGGTAATGGTGCTGCCTTCTTGCAAGTCTTCGGCTTCCAGCGTGTCGCCATCGGTAGCGAGGATGAATTTAGCCTTGAATTTGCGCGTGGCGGGGCTTTCGCGCAGGGCGTTCAGGGTTTCGCCTACCTGACTCACCGGGCAAGTAGCCATGTGGATGTTGTTGCTTTGCAGGACACCGCCGTCAATATCGGATTTATTGGTATTGCCCGAACGTAAGCGGGCAATGGTGGTGTCCTTGTTGCCGAATGCGGTTAAAAATTGATACGGAAAGTTGGTGGCATCAAATGGTTGCAGTGCCAGATCCGATATGGCTTCTTCGATTTCGACAGCGTTCATGATGCAGCTTGATTAATGTGATGGTTTATCGGAATACAAATCGAAATATCGCGTTGCCACCTTCCCAAACCTTCGACTTCCAAATCGAAATGAAAGGGTACCCAATTCGGTTTTGACTCGGTATTGAGTAACTCAATGTTGTACACACGATTGATGCTTTGTAGCAGTGTATATTCATTTTTCTGTATAGGGTCTAGGTACGGTACGCAGGCATGCCGGATCACTTCAAGTTTGATCAAATCCGACAGCCAAGATGAATCTCTGAACAGGTCAAAATATTCGGTAAGTCTCGCGCCCGCATTTCGATGCATCGGACTCTCTCCGCGTTGTAAGGATAGTGCTGATTTGATTCGTTGTGGCAAGGCATCCACGCCGGAAACCACTGCCCTGTTACCTTTTGTCAGATTCAAATCATGAGCATCATTTAAAGCGAAATCGTGGGGTAAATCGTGCGCATCGATTCGAGGAAAACTTTTGCGCACCTTGGTGGTGACAACATAATCAGAGACTGACTTTGAGAGCTCCGGCGGCTCAGACAATTGCCGACCATCCCCAAGGGAGTTCACTAAAATATATCGGTCGTAAGAATCGATTTGTTCATAGCGTTCTGCGAAAGTGATCAATGTGTGAAGGTCGCCGACAATGAAATGGAGAATTCGAAACTGCCAGGCATTACCCTTGAAGCCTATCAGTTCACCACTGAACATCAGATCCGGACCAAGCGCGATCAGATCGATATTCGCTTTTTTCAAGCCACTCATTTCAGATTGAATTTTGTTTTCGTGCGCTACTTTCATTTCGCGCAGAAAGTCAGCTGTATATTTAGTCGTATCCCTATCAATTAACGTGCTATGTGTTGGGCACAACCAAATGCCATTTGAAATGCTTGTTCTCTCTTCCGATGACATGGATGAAAGATACCGAGGACCACCAGGTGAGGCTGCATGTATATGGGCAGCAATGCCAATCGTTGTCACACTACCAGGAGACGAATCATTGGGGCCGGATGTGGGGACACCGCAGTCCGTGAATGAGCATTTGAAGCTCGCTCGTAGGGCAAGTGCATTTTTTGTTTTTGAAGAAAAATCATCGCGCATGGTTTTTCTCCGCGCATTCAAGGACGAAGCATAATTGGCCATTCATGACTCAACATTCCCAGAGTATAGCCGTTGCCATTTGGCACTTCTGCCCTTACCCATCGGTGCAATCAAGCCTTCTGACTTCATCGCTCGCAACACCAGTCTGACCATATCCCGACTGACGCCGGGGCAGGCATCTTCAATCTCTGAAATTGAAAATGGCAACGTGCGGTTAACCACTTCATTTCGCACACGTTCGCTCTTAGCCCCTCGACCACGTTCCAGAGTGCCTACCCGGTTTTCAAACTCTTTGTATGCGCGCAACAGCGCACCCCAGAAATAATTCAGCCACGGTCCAACATCATGTTGGCCTTCATGCCATCCTTGTGAGCTGGCTTCCAGCGTTTCGTAATAACTTTCTTTGGACTCTTCAAAAATCCGCTCCAAGCTGATATACCGCCCGACGGCGTAATCAGACTGATATAGCAATAACAGCGTCAACAAACGGCCTACCCGGCCATTCCCATCGGGAAACGGATGAATGCACAGAAAATCCAGCACATACAATGGCACCAGAACCAGCGGGTCGATCAGTCGCGCATCCATGGCGTTGGCATAGCGTCCAGCCAGTTCCTGCATGGCAATCGATGTCATGTGTGCAGCAACCGGATGAAAACGGACACGAACAGAACCATCGGGATGTTTTTCAACAATATCGTTGTTGGTTGCTTTCCATTCACCTCCGGGCTGAGGCATGTAACGGTACAGCATGGAATGTAACTGCCGGACCACATTTGTACTGAATGCCATGTGTTCGGCTGACTCATGTATTAAAGCCAATGTGTCACGATAGCCCGCCACTTCTTGTTCTGAGCGGTTTTCAGGCGTGGCGTTTTTGAGCACCAGCGATTTTAGACGGCTTTTAGCAACAACCACACCTTCAAGCCGATTGGATGACTCTGTGGATTCAATGACAGCAACTTGCCGCAGTCCCACCAACACTTCGGGAGACTGCGTAAAATACAACTGCTGTTTTCCCCGATACTCGCCAATCGCGCGCAATGTCGCCATTTGCAGGCCATCAAAGCGCAACTCGGAAAGAAATGTTGGGGTCAATGAATGCATCGGACACCTGCTTCGCTATAATTGGGGTAATACTACTATAAACGGGGTAATGTCCGCAATAGAATACCCTGATTTCCGGGATATTACCCCGTTTACCAAGCCTCATTAAATAAGACCATTTTCAGCAAACGACGTTACTTCACGTGCACATACCACGATATGGTCCAGCACTTTCACATCCACCAGCGCCAGCGCTTCTTTGAGATTCTGGGTCAGACGGATGTCTGCGGTACTGGGATCAGGTACACCCGAAGGATGGTTGTGGGCCAGAATCACGGCGGCGGCATTGCATGCCAGCGCTGCCTTGACCACTTCGCGCGGGTAAACGCTGGCCTGTGCCAACGTACCCCGAAACAGTTCTTCGATCTTGATGACGCGGTTCTGGCTGTCCAGCCACAGCACGCTGAAAACCTCGTGTTCCAGATTCCCCATGCGCAAACGCAGATATTTTTTCACCACATCGGGTGAAGACATGACATCCGAACCGTAACGTGCCCGCGCTTCCAGAATCATCAGTGCTCGTTCAATGATGGCATCATCGCCATCAAACATATCGTTTTGGTGAGTCCCGGTTTGGATTAGGTTTGTCACTGAATTTTTGCTGATCTTTGCCATGATGTGTCCTTTCTTCGCGTTAAACATCGTTTTGGAGCCGTCCCGCGAAGGAGCTGGAAAGACACAGGGAGAGGATGGGAATTCGCCGGATTGCAGGTTGGCGTGACAGGACGGGGTTTCAGTTGGCGAGCATTACCGAGGAATGAGGATATGGCGCAGCAACTGCCGTTTGGCGCGACAGCGTGCCTTCGGCGCCATCCGAACGTGTAAGGCCAGCACTGGACGGGTTCAAACGATGTGAGCGAAGAAAGGCGGCAAAGACAGAAATGCGATGCTGCCCAGCCCGGCAGCATGATTTATCTGTAATCAACCACAGATTGCAGACATAGGTGCGAGCGCATCATACCGCACCAGCAAATCCGGACAGCCGCGTTCAGCGGCGTTGGCCGGATGCGCAGCGCCCCAGCGCGAAGCCGGCGGCATGGCAAGGAAGTCTGCCCCCAGGCAGACGACGAACCTGCCGTTCTGGCACGACGACAGTCGCGCCAGAATTGACTGGTGTTCAGCCAGTCAACCAACACGGATGCTGCCCGCCCCAGCGGGCAGCAAGTTTGCAGGCTGCGCCCACGCAGACCAGAACGTGCCGTGTCGCCGTCGTCGGGGGACCGCCCTAGCGGGCGCTCGACACCCCTTGTCGGCGACAACGTCCAGTTGTCCCGGCCGGGCAAGCTACGCTTTACAGCGCCGCGCCCGACAAGGGGTGTCGAGCGCCAGCGACGACGACGGCAGGGTGAATTGATGGTCAGGCCAGCGTCCAGCGCAGACAGACCAGAAAGAGGGCTTAGCCCTCCAAGCGAGCGGTCGTCCAGACCCGCCGCGCGAGGTGAATTGGCGTCGTGCCTGGCGTCCAGCAAGGCAGCCGCGCCAAGAGGATGGCTCCTGAAAGCACGTTTGCATGCAGCAATCGTGCGCAATGGTTTTCTGACGATAGATATGCCGGATGGATAATTGGCTTGGGAAAGCTGCGTTTCCCAAGCCACCACACCATCCTGCTGATCCAGTCAGGGCGCTGCCGGTGGCCAGTTTTCCAGAGCATATACTGGAAATCTGGCGCGGTGTTTGTCGGTCAACGGCACCCGTTCACCGACAACCGGCACCGTATCAATCAAGGTGAACATGCGGCGCATGCGCTGGACGAACTCAGCATCTGGACAAACATAATGCACTTTGTCCAGATCACCGCGTTTGATGGCCTGCAGATATAACGAGATGATTGACTCATATCGTTTCAGGGTTTTGATGCTGCGCTCGATTTCGATTGCAACTCGCTCACCCCAGGGGGACTGTGCTATGGCGTCGGGCCGTTTCGTGATTTCCGGTGGCAACCGGTTGCCGGGCATCCATTCCGACCAGCCGGATTGTTCGGCCTGCAACCGCGCGATTTGCGTATCCAGATTATGCTGGATCGTTACCGTTGCCAGCTTGCCCGGTTCAAAATAAGGTCGAGGCTGCATTTTTTCATCAGTATCCCATGCCCAAAGCAGTCCTTTGGTGGTGATGCCCCAAAGACTGAAGCGCAGCGATTCGACCTTGTGCCGAATAATGAAACCATCGCGTTCCATTTGAGATAGCGTTTTGTACATAGCCGGTTCGCTGATGGCCAGCAGGCTGGCCATGACCGTTAAACTGCTCCACGTTTCATCTCGCAAGAACCTGAGCAGTTTGCGTCGCTTGTGTTCGATGCGTACCTGCCGCTGAGTGGGTGAGTTAATCAACATCGAGCAACCCCTGTGCAATGGTGACCGGACGAGTTGATGGCGGTGTGCTCGATTCAGTTGATTGTTCCGGTACATCTGGATCAACTGCAACAACGGGGGTGACCGCAGCCTCTTGTTTGATGACAGGAATGGGGGCAGTAAAAAAGAATTTTGCCAATCCGGCACCATACAAGACTGCGCAGCGCTCTGGCAATGCCTGCAGCATGTTGGTATCCACCAGCGTCCGTTCGGCCTGACGAAGCGAACGCTGGTTTTCGCGAGTTTCTGTTAAACCAAAGTTGGTTTTGACCTGCCTGATTTCGTCATCCACCAAAATCTGGCCGGACATTCTGGCCAGCCAGTCGGCAGTATCCGGGTCTTTGACGGCGTAGGAAATCTTGATCGCGCAGTTTTCATTGACGCTTGAAACCACGGTTTCCGGGTCCAGATCCGCCGGACAGTCGCGTAAATCACCAAGACTTTGGTGTGCGAGGATCACATGCGCCCGCTTGTCCCGAATAGCCCCCAACGCCTCTAATGCTTGGCGGGAAATCAGGTATTTGAATTCATCGAGAAAGAGGCACACATGGCGGGCAATGTCCCGCTCGCGTTTTTCGATGATTTGAATCATCGACAGCACAAATATGCGTTGCAATTTCAGTATGCTGGGATTGCGCATTGAGCCGCGAACATAAATGACCCCACCTTGCTCAATAATGCGTGCCAAATCAACGCCATAGGCTGTACGAATCGCAGGCACCATACCCAGTTCTTCCAAGTCAAAGCAAAATTTCTTGCCGCTTTCCGCAAGAGTCGGTTGCTGGGTCAGCAGCAGTTTGTAACCTTCGGCAATGGTGGGTCTTGGGATTGGGAGTATGTCGGCAAACACTCGTGCAGCTCGGCGGTCATCCAGCCTGTAAAAATCCGCATCGGTGCCTTTTTCACCGAGTGAAAATCCGGCAGAAAAGAGTTCTGCGATTTCTGCACTGGATTTACCTTGCAGTGGATTCCATTGCGGCGAATCTGACTGCAAATCCAGATAGAGGTATGGCACCCCGATGTGTTGCGATGTTTGATACATCACATGCGGTAAAAATTCGTCATTCTTCGGGTCAATGATGATGACTGCTTCACCAGCCGACAGCGCTTGTGTCAACGCCAGTCCGGCAGCCACACCTTTGCCACTGCCGGTTGTGCCGATCACGTCCACATGAGATTTGCGCCATTTATCTTGTGGGATGTACAGCGGGTTTCGCGTTTCATCCAGACCAAGGAAAACGCCCTTCTTGGGGTTGAAAAAACGGCGTGGGTCGTATTTCTGTTGTGGATCGGGAAGATGGACTCCAATAGCGCGAATATCGGTCTTGCGGTTTCTTTCCACGCGGCTCCGGCGCGTGATACGATTTTTGACGATTTCAAACGCAGGGGTCGAATAACGGACGAGCAACCAAAGCGCAAAAATACCGCCACCAATGCCGCCAATGGTCGCAATGATGTGCGATTTTGGGAGATCGAATTCCTGACCTGAAAGATAGACTGAGATGTTGGGCAGCCCGAAGTACAGGCCGAATTCAAATATTGCCATCAAGGTGGCAAATGAAAACGCTAGCCTGCCGACCCTGTGTTCCCGAAGAATCCAGGCCAGACCAATCAACAAGCCGATTGACAGGCCGATATACGGCCAGATGGTACGTTCAAATTGCAATAATTGGTTGACGAAATCAATCGCCAGTTTGACGAAAGCGTATTGCAGATTATCCATTTTGTGACTCCTGACGGGTTTTAGGTTGGCGAGCCATAATGCGGTACAGATCTCCTATCCGCTCTTTGCGCTCTTGCTCGGTAAGGATGCGACTGACAGGCTGTGTTTGTCTGGCTAGGGATTGTTCTCGCTCTCGTTCACGTGCAGCAGCAACCTGCACACCGGCTTCAGGGCTGAATGCCCCTTCTTTGGCACGGCTGGCTAATGTTCTGAGATACCCCAACGGTGAACCGCGCACTGCGCCTGCATTCATACGCGCAGCAAGCTCATCCAAGACTTCCTGTGCCAACTCCGGTGGTAGTCCACTCAGATGCTGGGTGGCTAAAACCATTTCCCGGCCTGAAAACTGTTTTGGGAATATCAACTCTGGACCACCACAACTTACGGATGGTAGTGGTTGTGGATTAACTGACGATTCATTGGTGGTTTGGGTGACACTGGCGTCACCGGGTGGTGGCGATTCTGTCACCACTACCTGACTATCTGCCGGGATGGGGGGTGGTGACGTTTTGTCACCACCGGTTTTCATCGTCAAACGATACCGATTACTGGTCGGGGCTCCATCATTTTTGTATCGCCGTTCAATTTCCAGCAACCCATCCATTTTTACCTTGCTCAGGATGCGCTGCACGGAGCGATCCTCCAGGCAGGTCTTATTGGCAATCGTGGCCACGCTTGGCCAACAAACCCCGTTATCGTCTGCCGCATCAGCCAGGGCGAGCAAAACGAATTTGACCGATGGTCGAAGCCTGAGCGACCATACCCAATTCATGGCGGCGATGCTCATAGTGCACTCACATTCCCGATTTGATCGGCTTTGCAAGGTCTTCCTCTTCTTTTAGAGGCTGTTTTTCTGGCAGTTAATGTATTTTGCTGTGGGCTGATTTCACCTGTGCACACAAAGTGAACGAGTTCGGTCAATAGGACGTATTGCCTTCCTCCGGTTTCTTGTCGAACGGGGATTGGGAATGATCCGCGACGGATTCTGGCCCGGATCGTTGGCACGTCTTCTTTTAGAATTTCCGCCACCATTTTGATCTGCAAAACAGGGGGATAGGTGATGCTCAGTTCGCGCAAATATGCGAATTCAATTTCGTGTTGATACACGGCGCTACTCCTTGCTGGCTGGCAAGGTGCGGTTGGATGATGGTTTGATACCGCACCTCACCTGATTTTCGAAAATGATGTCAGAAAATCAGGTGAGGTGATGCCGGGGAGGTTTGTCGAGAGGTTGGATAAAGCGGGTTTTGAAAAATTCATCTTGGTTTTTAACGCCAAGAAAAATTATTGATTGTTCTGACGATTTGTTTAGAAACAATTTGTTAAAGACGGAATATTCAATTCCATCCACTGCTTCGGATAGTCGGCATTTTCCATTTTTTTCTTTGAATAAATACGTACACAGAATGACGGGATTTCCGTATACATATACAAATCCAGCAATCGTTGCAATTTTGGGAGACAGGACTTTGAAGTTCAACAAAAAGTTTTCTAACGCTATAAATGCACTGGAGCTGATGTACCAGATTAGAAGTGGAATTAATAGCAGCGTAACCGAAAGAATGAAGCGCAGATAAGGGTTTGAGCAAAATTGGGCCGACCCCTTGAGTCTTGGGGAAGAATCATCGAGAAAATCTTTCTGTGATTTGCTTTCCATGAATTAGATTGTCGATGAATTCCTTGGTTGAGTCAATAGTTATTTTCTTTTATTTCAATACGTTAATGGTATATTATTTCAGATAAATGCCGGAAACCATAGGTAACAGCAGGTAATTATATTGGCTTATTAGCCAGTTTTTCCGCCAATTTTTCTGCCTGCAAATGAGTATAGCGTTTCAGCATCTGCAAAGTTTTATGGCCAGAAACTGCCGCCAGTTCCAGCACGGTCATATCGCCACGTTCTGCCAGACGTGAAAGGGATTCGTGACGGAGATCGTGCCAAGTAAAGTTTTCAATTTTGGCGCGTTTGCAGGCCGCTTCAAAAACATGGTATAGCGTCATGCGCTCCAACGGGATCGCGACGCCGGAAATGGATATGGGCAGGTTCTCCAATATGGCGACTGCGGTGGGGGAGAGCGGTACTGCGCGTGCTTCTGTTTTGGTGTCCCACAGGTAGGCGATACGACGTTTCATGTCGATGTTTTTTCTGGTCAACGTCAACAGTTCATTTTGGCGCATGCCAGTTTCAACAGCCAGTTGAACGGCTGGCCACAAATAGATGTTCCTGCTTTTTTTGCATTCTGCTTCCAGTCTTTCCCACTCATCATTTGACAGTCGGCGATCGCGTGCTTTGCCTTCGGTTGGTTTGCGTATCTTGTCGACCGGGTTGCCACGGGGCAGGGTGATGGCGCACTCGGTTTCGGCAAATTTGAGAATTTTGGAAAGCATGAACAGTTCCTTGCGAACCGTGCTGGAACCAACCGTTTCCAGGCGGTTGTCGCGGTACTGCGCTATAAGCTTCTGATCAAGAGCGGCAAGGGAGTATTTCCCAAGTGCAGAATTCAAGTGCTGGCATTGGAATCGCCAGGCTTCTTTGCCGTCAAGGCGAGCTTTGTAATGAAAGGGCGCAAATTCTTTGGTGAATCGTTCAATGATCTCGCCGATAGTGCTTCGTTCCGCATCACTACGGTCGATGAAGACGCCCCGGCCCATTTCGCTTTCAATGGTAGCAGACCAGAGTTCGGCATCGGCACGGGTGTTGAAGGTTTTGGACTGGGGTGGAAATCCCTTTCTGCGAACCTGCGCTTCCCATTGGTAGTCGCCGCGCTTGCGTATCGTTGGCATGATGTGATTCCTGTGTAATTGTGGCAAAAATGTGGCAATAAATCATTTTTGCATTTTACATTTCACATAACATATTGTCAAAAAAGAATAAAATTTATAATAAAAGCACGCCTGGAAAGCGTGTTCAGGATAACATCCTGACGGGGGTTCGAATCCCCCTCTCTCCGCCAGATTGCCTGCTTCCGGAGTCGCATTGGGTATTCAGCGACC
>JAJYPA010000686.1 GCA_021795795.1 Pseudomonadota bacterium
ATCGGCGATCCTCTGGAATCCATCATGGAAGAGGAAACCATGACCCTGATGGAACAACGACGGGAGGAGGCTATGAAGCGAGTCGCACCATTCATCGGGAGTTTGCCCGCACCGCCCGAGACGCCTGCGAGAGAACGGGAAATGGCCCCCATCGGCCCCGCTATGGAGCTGCGGGGGACCATTCGTAAATTGCACTGGAGCCAGCGGCAGATGGCGGAGTATCTCGGCGTCTCCGTAGGCATAGTGTATAACTATGTCTATGGGCGCACACTCATCCCCGATTATCAGATGGACCGTATCCGCACTGCGGAAAAAACGACAGGCGACTACTCGGATACTGACTGGGACGAGTTCCTCCGCAGCGCGGAAGCAGCCCTGCATGTGACAGAGATCCCCCTCAGAACCGAACTTGCGGAACGCATGGGCGTATCCGAACGCACCCTGCGCCGCTGGATCGCCGGCGGCGCAGGGTCGGCAAAGGGACTCACCAAGGCCGTAGCGCTCAGGAATCGTGGCTGGATGCGGGCATAGAAAAACCCCCAAGCCGAAGCGAGAGGGTTGGGAAGGGTCAGGATGCCAGCGGCAAATGAGGGCTGCCTTGCTTTTCGGCTTCTCTTTGCTGTTTTTCCTCTAACTTTTCTTTGTGTCCTTCCCAAACGGCTTTTGCAATGAACAGGGCAATCGAGACTGCAAACGCCGCGATGATTAGTTGACCCACAACAAGGGCTACCAAGGTTTCCATATATACGCTCCTTTCCTAGTCGTCCATGGTATCAAGAACGACGATGATGGCTAATTGAAAAGCGCCATACGTCACCATTATGGTAAAAACAGACACAAGCAGCAACAGGACGTAGGACACAGACACCCCATCTGGCCCAAACTTCGCCAGAATTTCTTTTACTGCGTAGATCGGGACTGGGGCCATCAGCACGATGACGCCACGGCTCCCCATCTTTAACACCTTGATCAAGTGTTCCTTGGCCTGTCGGTTCAGACGTTTTACGAGCCCATACATCTTGTTAAACATAAGGCTCCTCCTTATTGGATTTATGCCGACCATGGATACCGGACAGTTTCTATGTACCGCGCAGCGGCCACTTCCTATCCATGGTTTTATAAAATACACTATGAAAATATGTAGCCGCAGAATTGGGGATCTAACACCTTGTTTGTCATCACACCTGCCTGGACACACCAGGCCGATTTTCACGGCGCACCGATCTCCTGCATTGCTGCGGCGTCCAGGCAGTATGGTGTCCCGAAGCGGGACATTATCGCACTAATGAAAAACGAGGGTGCGGCCCCCGGTGTGGCGGCACACGACAGCAATGGCACTACGGATCTCGGCCCGATGCAGGTCAACACCTGCCACCTGCCATTCCTGCGCCAGTACGGATACAGCTATCAGGTACTCAAGAATAACGCCTGCGCCAACGTCATTGCGGGTACTTGGGTGTTCACCCGGTGCCTCGCCCAGACGGGCAACGTCCTGAATGCCGCCGCCTGTTATAACGCGGGCGTCGGTGCGATGCCGATAGCCTGGCAGAGCGGTTATGTGGCGCGATTCGCGGCGCACCTGGGGCTACAGATTCTGAACGGTCCCGCACCCATTCAGCAAGCGATACCGGCGGGTCTCGTCGTCCTCAAAGGACAAGGGAATTGAACGTGCGGGCACGCGCACTGACGGCCATCGGCGTTGCGGCCGCGATGCTCACGGTCATGCCGAGCGCATTCGCAGGTCCGCTCGATAGCAACGCACACGGCTGGTTCTGGTACCAGCTCCCGCCACCACCGCTTCCCAAACCCAAGCCGCGGCCATTGCCCATCATGGCTCCGAAGCCCGTGGCAAAAACCAAACCCAAACCCAAAAAACCACAGGTTTTGTCGGTAAAATGGATCCGCGTGCATATCAAGAAGTACCGGAATGAGGCCATCAATAATCCCAGCACGAAAAACGTCACCAATTACCTATCGCTTCAAAAGGTGATGTTCGACAAGGCCCAGAACTTCGCCGAGAAGTTCGTGCAGGTCGCCAATACCAATCCCGTGCTCAATTACTCGAACCTGGTACCCCGGTCCAATGCCGGCAACAGCGCGTTTAACACCTACATTGCCGACAACCGCCAGAAGGCACTTCAATACCTTACCAAGAAGGTCGGCATGTGGGTCTTCGTCAAGCACGACTGCCCATTCTGCAACATGCAACTCGGTCAGTATCGTCATCTTCTACAGCTCGCCCACTTCCGCACGGTCTACATCGACGTGAATCATGGCGCGATCTCTGGCGTCCCGAAGAACGCCGTTTTTGTCCAGGATCACGGGCAAGCCAAAATGCTGCACCTGGTAGAAACACCAGCCATCGTGATGGTCTGGCCACCAGATAATTTTGCCGTCGTGACCCAGGGATACCAGGTGGCGGGCACCCTGATGCAGAACATCGTGGCCGATGCCGGATATGTGCATCTTCTACCCAAGAAACTTGCCCAGTGGTCCACCAGCGCCTACGAGCGCGGTGTCATGACCACGCAAGAGATTCAGGCTGCTGAAAAAGAGGGCATCACCGCTCCCGGGCAGATCAGCAATTATGTACAAAACCAAACCGAAAGCCGTATTCATAACTGGTGACAGGAGCCGAATCCCATGTTGAAGCAGGACGCCCCCACATTCCGCACCATCGCCAAAGGGGTTTTGCTGGCGGTGGGATCTTCCATGGTCACGA
>JAJYPA010000687.1 GCA_021795795.1 Pseudomonadota bacterium
CCAGATCGATCGTCGCATAACGGTTTGTCGTGTCACTGCTGGCATGCCCTAACCACTTGCTGATGTCGGCAAGCCCTACACCCGACTTGAGCAAATAGTTTCCGCATGGGACAGCGGTGCGATCGAGGAGACGACCTGCAAAGCACAACCTAGATTCCTTCGAATCGCGCCGTTAAGTCTTCTATCGCCACGAGGTACGGCATAGGACCGTAACTCACGCGCGAGACACCCAGCCTGGCCAACGCCGGAATGGAATTCAGTTCCCCCGTCATCATGATATTGACGGGAAGAGAAGACTGGCGGCAGATTTCTGCTATTAGCGTTGCGTCGGTCAAGCCTGGGATGAAAAAGCCATCGGCCCCTGCCTCTGCGTAGGCTCTTCCCCGCGCCAGCGCCTCATCCACGAGATCCGCATGCGACACTCCCGAAGCCGCCTTCAAAAATACGTCGGTGCGGGCGTTTATGAATAGTGCCCTGCCGGTATCATTTGCGGCCTTGCGCACGGCTTTGAGCCGGGCCACCTGATCCGGGATCGTGTATAGAGCGGGCCCCTTAACGACCTGGTCCTCGAAGTTAATCCCGGTCACACCGACTTCGATTACCCGCCGAACGTTAGTGGCGACATGCAGAGGGTCCTCCGCATATCCTCCTTCGAAATCGACCGTGAGCGGCAAGTTGCTACTTTGTGCGATCCGCTCGACAATCATCAGGACGAAACTTAGGGGCATCTCCTCACCATCCGGGAACCCATGCGCTGCGGCGATGGACCAGCTGCTCGTTGCGATGGCGCTCGCGCCCGCCTGTGCCACGGCCTTTGCTCCACCGGCATCCCAGATGTTGTAGAGAACGAGGGGGTCGCCTGGAACGTGGAGCGCCTTGAATTTTCGGAACCTATCAACGTTATGCATTGTTATTTTTCCTATTTTAGTAACACAAATTGGCGCTCAATCTCAATCAGGCGCTGCTTTCGCCAGAGGCCCCCGCCATATCCGGTCAGAGCGCCATCCGCGGCAATGACGCGGTGACAGGGAACCATCAGCGCGATCTGGTTGGCGCCGTTGGCGCGGGCTACCGCGCGTGCGGCCGATGGTTTCCCTATGCGGCGTGCAATATCCGAGTAGCTGCGGGTCTCTCCCACCGGGATGCGACGGAGCTCCTCCCAGACTTGCCGATTGAACACGCTGCCTTGAAGCGCCAGAGGAGTTTCGAAGCAAGCCTTGCGACCGGCGAAGAACGCAATCAGCTCTTCTTCCGCCTGCTCGGTCGGCCCCAGACGACCTATGCCCATCCCTCCCTTTGTCCGTGCCTGAAGATTTTTTAGCTCGGTTCGTAGTGCCCTCCGGTCGGTAAATTCCAGCAGGTGCAGGTGCGTGGGGCTGCTGACTGCAATCATGTCTCCCAATGGCGTGGCGATCCAATCTGCGAGTACCCCCCCCTTCTTGCTAAGTGATGCAGGGGTGCACCCTAGGAGTCTCGCGAAGGCCACACGAAACGCGCTAGGTGAGTCAAAGCTTGCCTCATGCTGGGCCGTAATGACCCTACCACCGCGAGAGAGCACCTCAAACCCTCTCCGAAGTTGCGTTTGCCGAGCCATCCTCAGGAAGGTCGTACCAAAGTGTCGCTTGAAACTACGGCGCACGGTGGAAAGATCAAACCCTAGTTCCTCTATGTGCCGTTCTGACCAACGAATACCCGAGCGCTCGGCAAGCGCCGCCAGCAATGCCGTGATTGTAGGATCGGCCGAGGCGGCTGCTTGCAGCGGATGACATCTTTTGCAGGCACGGAACCCGGCCTCAATGCATTCGCTGATCGTCGAGTAGAATAGACAGTTTTCTGGGTTTGGCTTACGAGCTGGACACGTGAGCCGACAAAAAACGCCTGTGGAGGAAACACAGACGTAGACCCGCCCATCGTAGCGCTCATCCCGACTAAGGAGGGCCAAGTAGAGAGTATTATGGTCCGGTAAATCGAAGAGCATGACTCATCCTATCATCTAACCGACCGCGCCATCGCCTGAAATCGGGCGTATATTTGGACGCCGCGTGCAGGCCTAACCAGTATTCTGTCTGCAACTGAGAACGGCCCCTCCGGTAACGCGGTCGGTTGCATATTTTCTGGAAACAAATCATCCCCCTATATATCAACCCGCTCCCGGTGACGGCGGGTACAAACAGGATGAGCAGCGCGGCATTAGCGGAGCATAACCTCTCGACGTCTATATGGGCTGTGACACCAGCTACTAGAAGTCCGAGAGTACAACCACCGCCAGCTCACCTATGAGTTGGCGCGCCCGGCCGACGGGTTCCCCGAAAGCTGCCCTCGCGTCACTTCGCAGTCGCCGCATTACCCTCATCCCCTCTAGAACGAGGCGGCGCAGAAAGTGTGCTGTTCATCACCACTTTGGCCACGTCCGGGCCTGGAAAGCGATCGATACGGGCCTGCCGACATGGCGCCAAGCACGAGACGGCCGCCTTCCGACGCGACCCGATAGTCGCCTGAACGCAAATAGCGCGCCGATACTCGTTGGCCTGTCAGACGCACCGCTTACGGCACCCCCTGCGGCTTGAAGGCCAGCAATACATTTCAAAACTGAAGTGGTCCCTACGCAGCGGACCTCATAGACGGGTCTTGATCTGGGTGTTGCATTCTGCGCGCATACTCGTTGGGCGACAAGTATCCGAGTGATGAGTGCAGGCGGACAGGATTGTAGAATC
>JAJYPA010000230.1 GCA_021795795.1 Pseudomonadota bacterium
ACACATCTAGCACGGGGCACGGACGCATGTTCGCAGTGACTTGGTCGTCTGGGAAGAAGCTGACCGTGCGACTTGATCAGGGAATATCCTATTGGCGGACAGCGTACAAAAATGTTCGCCAAGCTGGTCACTTCGATCTGCATAACAATGAAACCCAATCGCAAGGCCAGAGTTTGGCGGAATTGAGAATCGACATCGAGGGCTCCCAATTGCCCACTCAGTTATTCCTCAAAGTTCGATGACAATGACGGCAGGGCAGCGGAAGCGGTCATTCCCTTCGAGAACAGGAACGAGTAATCTGGGTCTGGAAGTTGGCATTTGGTGATGGCACCGCAAACTACTGGAGTTCGGCCATAGCGGAAGTATCAGTTGGATAGAGAATGCGCTCGCTATTTGCTTAACAGAAGGCGTGTGCAGATTCTTCCTATGATATTTTTGGCCTAACAAGTATCACTTTGAATACAGGAATTAATTAATCGGGGGTGCTGGTGAATGACAACGCTGTAGATGAATTGCTGAAGGCGCTTGCTGAACGGCGCCCACTAGTGCTTTTCCTTGGCGAGGATACCTGGTCATCCGTAGAACACCCCGACCCAATACTTTCGCATCTGCTAAATCGGATCGGACGTGCTGACGAATATGCCACATCGGGTTGGACGGCCGTGCTCAAGGAAAAAGGGCTTTCCGCTGGTGATATGGAATGGATTACAGAGCGCTTTCAACGAAATGTTCAGCCGGTGGAAATGCAGGAACTATTGAGCATTGCTTGGAGTGCTGTGTTTACCACTTCAATCGATCCGACGTTGGTGAGGCGGATCGAGACACATGGGCGGCAGCCAGAGTCGATATTAGACAGAGAGCATTTCGCTCGTACTCCTCGGAGCCAATCGCGCCCCCCGTTTTATTACCTGTTTGGGCGCTCTGATGAAACACATAGTGAATCCAAGAGTCCATGTACACGCATCGAATTGCGCACACGCACCGCTACGCATGCGAATAACATGCTTAACCGAATAGCGGAAACAGTCACACCGTTAGGGCTACTTATAGTGGAAGGCTTCTCTCCTGGACGTGACTGGCTTGCCATCGATGATCTCCTCGCACCATTGTCTACTGATGACGGCCTGAAAATACTGTGGTTTGGTACAACACAGCCAGTTCATTCGGAGTTTTTCACGGAGATGGTTGATAAAGGCTCTCTCATTCCTTGCAAGAAACGCCTCATTGACGTTATCGCTGAACCCCATGCAAGGAAGCTTCTCGAAAGGTCAGCTGCAATTTTTCCGGATGGCCCTGGCGTCATTTCCATTAACGACCACAAATTCATTAACGTTTCTCCGACCCTTCGGCTGCGTGTAGAAGCATCCGCTGCCATAATAGATGATACATGGACAGATGAATTGCCGCAGCTCCATTATATTGACGCAGCGGAAGCCTTTAGACGATTCCATGGTGATATTGATGGTCTACGAAATCTGATCGAGGGCGTAGGGCAGGGTTTTGCCATTGAACGGGACTTCGAAAGTAAACTATGGATCGCGCTCAACAACATATTGCGCGATCAAACTGACAGACTACTGATTCTTCATGGGCAGTCTGGTACAGGCAAGACCGTGGCCATGGCGCGACTTGCGTATAACTTGAGGACGATTCGTCATCTCCCTGTTTTGTTTTCATACGGGCGGATTCCACAGGCTATAGATATTGAGAAGTTCTGTAGTGAGGCAGAATTAGCAGGTGCACCGTACACAGTCATCCTGTGCGACGCTAACGTAGAATTAGAACGTTATCGAGATTTTTCAAATGCTCTTAAAAGTAAGGGGCGGCGAGTTCTAGTGATCGGAACGTGCTATCGAATGGAGTCAGAACATTTGGGGTCCAGATTTGAATTGATCGAGGCCAATATTGACGTGTCACCAAGTGAGTCCGAAGCACTAAAATCTCTTGTCACGAAATTCGGCGGAGATATCGAAGTTCTCCAGGGGAAAGCCCTTCAGAGGGGATATGCTTTAGCGCTTATATACAGAATATTATCAGCTAGTAGACAACGTATAATATCAGGCGTGAGTGGAGAGGCTCGCGCAGCGGAGACTCAGCTACGGGAACGTGCTCGAAAGATGCCGGTTTCAAGATTTCGTTCAGCTCTAGCCGAACAGCTGATAGCTGCAGGACTTCACAATGAGACGTTTACATTATTTGACCCCGATCACGACGGTGCTGAGTTTGGTACAGATGCACCAGGTCGTCTGATTGACTATGTGATGGTAGTAGGCCGCCTCAACTGCTTAATCCCAGTTAATCTGCTCATTCGGGTGCTCCGTGGCAAATGCAGCTACCTTGATATAAGCCAAATTAGCGACCTCTTTCGTGAACTTGACTTATTTCGCTGGCGCATGGTGGATAACGAAGGGAGCGATCTACTGATTGCTCCTCGGCTTCAACTTGAAGCTGAGCTGATTTGCCGTCGCCGTCTTGGCGATATTGATAGAGAACTTGATTACCTGCTTGAATTGATAGAGGGCGTTCGCGATAACCATGTGGATAAGTCTGCCGAAGTCCACTTTTTGCTCGACCTTCTTCAGAAGCTGGACAAAAAAGGACCGAGAAAGAATGCCTACGCGAAAGGCTACGCCAGAATTGCAGAGTCACTCACTACGCTTCGGACTCGATATCAGGTTCGAGATGCGAGCCTCATGTTGCAGGAGTCGGCATTTCGACGAGCGGCTATTTTATGGTATCGACATGACAACTCGCAAGGAGGGGAACAGCAGTCTAATGATTACAGAGACAGGCTTTTGGATGAGGCGAGGGAGGTCGTTGAGCTTGCTATTAGCCAGATTTCTAAAGGCAATTTGCGTGCAGGTCGCAAAACCAAAGTTAACCTGTATGTTGAGCGTGCATCAATATATGGGTACTTGGCAGTGGGTAGCGCGAGATCTGGCGCCACGCAGGACGAGGTTTGGTCTGCCTATCTGGCGGCGCGTGTCGCTGTTTCGTGTGCAACCGCTATTTCTGGAAATTATTATCCTCTCGACATTGGGCTGTGGACACCGGTAGATATTCTGGGTAGTAACGTTCTTTCAGCCGAACAAATCGCGGAAATGAGGGTGGATATCTACTCCACGCTTGATCAGGTTGATCCAGATCTGCTTCCACCCTCTCAGCTTGAGCATTATGAGCAGCGTCGGCTCAAAGTTAGCGACGTACTGGCGGATCTAACCATGAAGGATGACGCATACTCCCATTTGGAATCTATCAACCCAGCCGTGACATATTTTCTTCGAGCACGCAGCATGTGCCCAGAAATTTTTGGCGAGCCAGAGGGGCCGTTCTCCCGTGCGATACAAGAAAAGGCTGGAGCGGCTGCGCGTTTTTTAGGGGAGCGATTATCAGACATCGCTTCTGATATTCGATGCCTGCATTTGCTTCTTCAGGTGCAATGGGTCGCCGCGACAGGGAGCCGGCTCTTACGTGGTGAACGCGGGGCGGTCCCGTTTGATGTGAAGACCCGTGCGGAAATCCTTAAAACGGTATCCCTTCTAAACTCTGCTGCAGGGGATAGTGCACGATCTCAATTTCGCTTTCTCGAAGCAACACTGGCATGGATGGGGAGGGATAGAGAACGAGCTAGGTTAATGTGGAGGGCGCTTTCTGATGACACTGAGTTTGAGGATGCATCAAGAGTGGTTCGACGTCTATATGTTGCAGACACGAATGGACAGCCCAAACAATTTAGGGGTCGTTTACTTAAGCAACGGAATGAGACTCACTGGCTGATAGGTGTTGAGGAATTGAAAGTGGACATCGATCTCCTATCGCGCGATTTCAGAGATGTTGATTTGCAGCGAGGTCGAGAGCTTAGAGATTTTGTTATCGCGTTTAATTACTTGGGGCCAATTGCCGATCCAATTTCGCGGTATCGGGAGAAATCGTGAACTTTAGCTCGGTGCTGAGTAGCTATGCAACACTAAAGAGGCGACTGGTCGTTCATGTTGGCGCTAGCGCGTTAGATGATATTACGGTTGATGTGCCTCGCTGCAAAAACGATGAGCTTTCCTTTCTGCGGCTTATTGTATGGGCATATGTCGCCATAAATGAAACTGGGAAGATTCCGCTAGGATTCCTAAAAGAACTCCCACCCTTGAGTAACTACGACCCACTTATGCCGCATGTGCATGCGTTAAGGACGTGGATGAGTCACAACCTTTCCTTTACAAAGAAACATGATCTGCGGACTCTTAGAGTTGCAACAAGTTGGTTTCTCTCGTCGTGTGGTAAGGGTACGCCGTCAACATCGCAAGAGTGGGAGAAATGCTTTACGACACTTTGCCGTGAGCTTTATGAACTCTTTGCAAAGGCAACCGACGCATGCGATGCATTCATTACTGCCACCGATGGGCCCTCCCTAATAGAACAACTAAGGAAGCGGATAGATAGAAAATGGGAGGCTTATCGCTTTGATCAATATGTGCAAGATGCGGCATATCGGCTTGGTTATTCTGGATTGAATGCCGTTAGTATTAGGCAGCGCCATCTTGATCAGTGGCGCAAAGTTGTAGCTGCCGCTGATGATCAATCGATTGAACGGCTTCTTACCTTGGCTGTAGAGGCAAGTCTCGTGGAGTTCATGAGCGGTGCGCTTCCGCTGACCTCGCTAGAAATTCTTCAGCAGATTAAGTGTGATGACCCAATAAAATTAGCTGCGGTGATGCTTATCCTCAAGCAACAACCGTATGCTGTGCGACTGGAAAGTCTTATCCAAGCTGCATTTCAACATCTAAATTCAGGCGAAACGGGCCAAAGCAAAGACCATAACGCAGTCAGTTTCGAGAAACCCGGTGGGTAATCGCGTACTCTGCACGCACCTTCGGTTAAATCCCTGCGTCTAGTACTGTGCATGGAGCCGACAAACATTTGGATGCACGCCAACTTCCGCTATTGCGAACTCCTAAGGGAGACGATGCTCACTTTGAATGACCGCCTTGTGTCACTTGCTTTACGCTGCTGAATGACTGCAATCAGTCTGATACCGCCCTTTCCGGCAGCGGTGAGAGAATGACCCTCTACCTCGCCTCACATGGGAGATTGTGTCATGCAAGCCAAGGACTATTCAACCTATTCCTCCTCCGCACCCTGGAACAAGGGCAAGATCGTCGGCCAAAAACGCCCCTTCAAGCTGCAAGAGGTCTGAGCCATCCGCATCCGCCTGCAACTGGCGTCACGGGTCCGAGACCTCGCACTTTTTGACCTGGCGATCGACAGCAAGCTGCGTGGCTGCGATCTGATTGCCCTGCGCGTCAGTGACGTCACACACGGGCAAAGTGTTTTACATCGTGCCATCGTACTCCAGCGCAAGACGCGACGCCCCGTCCAATTCGAGATCACCGAACCTACGCGGGCAGCAGTGGCCGCCTGGATCGAAAAGGCGGGTCTGCGGCAAAACGATTCCCTTTTCCCCAGCAGGAAGCACGACTCTCCGCACCTGTCGACTCGACAGTACGCGTGGATCGTCGACCGGTGGGTGCGATCCATCGATCTGGATCCTGCAGAGTATGGCACCCACACCCTACGGCGTACCAAGGCGACGCTGATCTACAAGCGCACCAAGAATCTACGGGCGGTTCAGCTCTTGTTGGGGCACACTAAGCTCGAGAGCACCGTCCGCTACTTGGGAATCGAGGTCGACGACGCCCTGGAGATCGCAGAGCAGATGGAGGTGTAGACAGGACCATTCCTTGAGATAGTGCAATAGATGCCCTATCCTAAGTCTATGACGACGTATCCCTCGGTGGACGATTGGCGTATACGCATCAACGGTCGAGAGCCACACCCCCTGCCGCACGTCCACGTCCAATTCCTGGATGGGTCACGGGTGTCCTTGGCCATCGAAACCGGGGAATTGCTCTCGGGCTTTGTGACACCACGGAAGCGATTGGCACCCGTACGTGCCTGGATAGCGGCGCGTCGAGATACGTTGCTGGCGGAATACCGGAGGCTGAACCCATGAATCACGCTCCACAAATTCGCAAGGTCGAGATCACCGGGCCATTGCAGATCACCCTCGAGTGGTCCACAGGAGAGACCTATGTGACGGACCTAAGCGGCACCATTGGACCCAAGAGGGAGGGAGATCCCTTTGCCGCTCTTCACGATCCGGCGATTTTCGCGCAAGCACAAAGCGACGAGTGGGGAGACGGCCTGAGTTGGCCCGACGGCCTAGACCTGGGAGCGGACCAACTTTACAGTCTTGGTCGCCAGCAGGCTGGCCTGCCCACTCGCGAGGACTTTGCCGCATGGATAGAGCGTAACCAGCTGAGTCTGAGCCAGGCTGCCCAGGCTATCGGCATGACCCGACGCATGATTGCCTACTACAAAAGTGGGGCCAGACCCATACCGAAGACTGTTTGGCTGGCGTGTATCGGCTACGAATCATTGAGGCACAAGGCCGCATGATCCAATGCTGATTGGGCGCTTTTGCAGCGGGAGTCGACCTTCTCGTGCAGATTGCGGAGGAGTAATATCGAGCCAATAAGCTGACGTTCGGTGATGGCTCCACGAACTACCGGAGTTCGGCCATTCCGGTCAAAGTAAGCAATCTCTTGATCTGCCCGTGGTATGCTGGGAATCTGGCGATATCATTACTTAATAACTTTTCGCAGCCATATAGTCTGCACCTGCCCATTTCCGCTTAGATAGGCAAGGCCATTGTAGTCGGCCCAAACTGAATTGGAATGAGGGTCGGAAAGGTTCAAGAATGCACGACGTTCCCCGCGAAAGCGCCAGACCAAGTTGTATTTTGATGCCGCAAGCACTTGCTGCAAAACATCTAGCTTGGCGAACAGCGCATCCTCACCATGCACCCACCCCGACAAGCCAAATACCACTTGGTCTTGGTAGCACACAACTCCTCGCCTTAAATCCAGATCAAGGCCCCATTTCTGAAATAATGAAGGCAAAGGAAGTTTGATGGGTGCATGGTCATCGCGCCGATCGGGGTGGCCGCATTCACCGATGAATTCCCTCCAAGGCACTGGCAACCAAACTCTGCAATTATCTGCGCTGGGGATACAAAAACCATCATCCCAGTCAGCCTGCAAAGTGGGCCACTGAGTAATCGGAATGTGCCGGTCATTAGCAGGATCAACTTGCCCGGACTCTGCCATGCGAGTCAAAACATCCGGCTTATCTATCTCTTGCAACAGTTTCGGCAAATCGCTGGCATGGATAAGCAAAGGTGTGATTTGCCACCAGATATCAGCATGGTATTTGTTTCCTACCCCCCACTGACCTGGCGCAAAATGGCCATCCCAAATGTGCGCGCAGGCAACTCGCAACAAGGCACCATTACCCCATTCTTTGGGTATGGCGGGGATGCAGGCCACAATATCCGCGGGCGGGAGATCGCAGGAGGCAGACTCTATCCACTTCGTCATGTCAGCGAGATTAGGTTGCGGCCACTGCGGCAAACTTGGGATACGCCAAAACTCGTCTTTTGATATATCCCTCTCGGGGGCGCCAAACCTCAACCAGCGAGCAGGATCGTGCAAATGCACACCTACTTGATCCGGCGTATCGTAGCTGCATGGCTCATCATTCCAGCCTGGCTGCATTGCATAGTTATCCGACAGAAACGCCAAGAGCGTATGCCAGCTTATCCATTGGTATTTCTTGCCAATGCGCTCCGTGCGTCCCTCCCCATCGCTACGCCCGTGCTGGCTGGTGTAGTGTCCTGTGTCGAAGCTCTCGAATCGCTCTGCTGTCCACCCCAGAGAACGGCAATTCCAAGAGACGAAACGCGCAGCTAAAGCCAAATCAAAAACCTCTTTAAGACGACGACTGGGCAGCATGGGTTCTAAGGTACCAAATGAGCGAGGAATTTCGGTTGAGCTTGGCAATGGGGTGGAGCTGAATTCAAGCGATGCAGAATTACCCCCCATAATGTATCGATAAAAGTCACCCCATTTCCTTGCGGTAGAAAGAATGGCGCTAAAACCTCTTGAACTATCCATAGCCTCTATTTCATCTACGCTGGGGACTTGGTCTAATTCAAGATTGCTCCGATAGGGTGGGCGAACAACACTTAAATCGATATCATTCAACCAACCCCGACGCTGGGCCTCTTCCACAATACGCCGAGCATAGTGACGCAGGGTGATGTGGCACCAACGAGCATTGCCATCCGGAAACTGGCTCGTATAAACCTGCTGCGCTGCCCATGCAGCAGCCTTAGGGTCAGCACCATCCAGCAGCACGCCCCACACTGCCACCAATACACCTTCAAGAATGTAGGGATCGTTGACGCTGAGAAAATCCGGCAGGAATTTATCGAGCACCGAGGGGCAGGCGGCCAGTAATCGCGTCAGGCCTTTGATGGCCGCATGACGTAGCGGATTGTTGGAGGTGGAACATGTCCATGCCAACACCTGAGCTGCTGGCAAGGCTATCTCTTCGTGAATGCCATGCAGATGCGAATCGCGCGCCCATTTCACAAGTTGGCCAAGCGTCCATTCGTTGGACCACATATGTGCGATTTCCACAGACCAGTGGATATCCCGCACCCCCAGATTTTCCTGTTCGAGCAGCCTTAAATGAATGATGCGTTCCATCGCAAACGGATGGCCGGGGATGAGGGCAAAACGGATCAGTTCATCCAGCCCATTTGAGCCAGCCCTTTTATTCCACATCTCGAATAATGATTGCGAATCGGTGCCAAATTCCTCTGGTTTGTTACGCCAACGCAAGCTATCGGTAAAAGCATTATTCAGTTCCCATAATGGAAAATCGCTATGCTCTTGGTCTTCTGGAATCAACGACGGAAACTCAGCACCTATGTGTTGGGGGACAGCCAGACATAATGCTTCCAACAATCCTGATCGGTGGTAATAAAGCGGATGTTCTATCCACTCCGTGGAAACAAGAGGAAATAGCATGCCACCATTGCCTAGCGCTGCCGATATTGCTGCACGTTTGTCTTCTTGGCACCTAAGACCACTAAATAAATTTTCCAGCAAGCGATCTGCGAAAAAAGTGTCAGACAACCGCTCAAATCCGAATTCAACCACTTCTTCATCGCCATTAAGCCGGTCTATTAGCGCACCAGCAGAGCATAAAAAACTGATGAATTGATCTTCCCCGGTTGTTTGGTGGGCAATGTCATCGGCTAGCTGGCGAGGGAGGGAAAATAGCCCGTCGTCTAGCATGGCTTGTGCGAGTTTGTTCATAGTGCGGTGTACGGGAGACCTTCGGGAGGCATCCCTTAATATAGCTTTATCCAACGCCTCCTGTTCCAAGCGCTCCATCCATGCCTTCCATACCTCCAACCAAGAGGGCAGCCAATGCTTGAATTGTTTGCCCTTCAGACTTTTGGCTAGAAGCTGCACGTAAAGTGGATTGCTGAATTCGCCCAGCAGCGGTGCGACAGGTGCCCTGACCCCGAAGCACTCGAAGTAGCGACCGAGTGCATCTGGCTCAATGCCGGAGAAACCGGGATGCTCTCGCTTTACCCAGGGAGCGTCTTTACCTTCAGGAATTTCAGGAAGCACATGTTTGATGTAATCCGTGCGCACCGAAATAGCCAGCGCCAGATGAGGCCGCCTGGATATCTCTTCTATCATTCCGGAAAGCTCGGTTCTCCAGCTGTTGCGATTTGGGGTTTCATTCAATGCGTCAATAACAATCAGGGCGCGCTGCTTTTTGTTGGCAGCTTCGTTCTCCAGATTGTCCAGAAGTTGACCGGTTGTGCCTTGCCACTCCAGTTTGCTGCGGATTGTTGACCAGAGATCGCCTCCTGATCTCAGGGTTTGCCCCAATACTCCAACTGCTGTGCCGCCAGACTCTAGTGTGCGATTGATCTCATGCACCAGCGTATGCGTCTTGCCCTGACCGGCAGGGCCGACCAGCAGAAGAATCCGTTTGCTGACAATCTCAGCATAGCGCTTCAGTAAGTCAGCCGCCTCCCTAGCGTCAATTGCCGCCCGCCTCAGTCCGTAACTTCTGTATCCATGCTCATCAATCTTTTTGTCTTGCTCTCTGGCCTTGTCATCGGCTTCGAGCTCGCGCCACGCCTTGCTCTCGATGGATTGCAGCGTTTCAAGAATGAAGGAAAAGTCTGGCGGTGTGGTTTGCCAATAAACATCGGTGCGCATGCTCTCGGCAATGCGTTCCATGCCCTTACGCTCATCCGCAAACGCTGCATCCCGGCCAATTCTTTCCCATACATCCGCCAGAGCCTTATCGAGAGTCTTGATGGCAGTTTGCCGCGTCAGCAGCCAGTCAAATACATCGCCGATGTCGTTTTCGATGTGTGCACTGCCCGTATAGCGAGGCCCTGCATCGGCATTAAGAATAGCAGCTTGCTTTTTAAGCCGAACTTCAAAAGATTGTTCTATGCCGGGCTGGTGTTGCCTCAGAAGTACACGTAGATGGCCTTCGAGTTTTGATGAAAAAGCAGCCGGATCGGAATAGCCGTTGAGCGAACCCGTCCACTGGCCGCCATTCTTGAAGGGCTGTTGCCCAAAGAAGCGCTGCAAGTTTTCGTATTGAACACCGTCAGAGCAGGAGCCTTCAGGTGTATCCTGGCGATAAATTAAGATGACTGGTCTACTTGCTCCGCGTCGCCGTGCATCCCAAGCCCGATGAAATTCGTATTCGCTGCCTGAGAGAAAAGGCGTTCCGTCGATTTTCCTGAAATCTTTCGTTGGCAAGGGGGTGCCAAGTTTGCACCGGAATATGCCGACAAATACCTCACAATCCTCCGGCAATACAAGATACCTGTTGACAGACTCTTGTGGCGCAGCCAGTGCCTCAAGTGGAACACCTGCTCCCCAATCCCATGCTGCAATCTCAACTCGGGTAAATGACGATACAAGTGGGTCGACGTTCAGGCGTGATGCAATCCCATGCACAACGTCTCGTTCTTCTGCACAATCGCTTGGAGATGATAGGAAAATCCGGAAAGTGAACATATACATGCCATCAAGTAGATAACATCTTGCATCTTATAGGGTGAACAAAACAATTTCTACGTGGGGTCTGCTTTGTGCTGTATGGCGGAAGTAATATAACCCGACCAGTAACGACAACTTTGGCCGAACGCCGGGCGCTGACGATGCCCAGCTTGAATGGCCGCTTTGGGTCATTTGCTTTCCGCTGCTGAATGACCGCTCTCAGTCTTTAACTGTCATCAGATCATAGAGAATACTACGGCAGCCAGTCGTCCGTGAGCAAGTCCTCGCCGAGGACCGCCACCCCATGACCAGGCCTGCACTATTCGCGGTAGCGTCGGGTGCGTCTGTCAAGCAGTTCCAGCCCCCGTAATTCAGAGGAAACGCCAGGATGATACTTTATTGTTCAGGATGAAACTATTTTGTCCGGGATGATACTTTTTTGTCCGTCAACAGTTCCCCATGATGCGTCCCTGCGCCTGGTTGGGATCACAGTGAGCGGCCTCGTTCAAGTCTAGGCGGTGAGCCGGGGCACCCGCCAGATAAGTTTGCTGGACGGAATCCTCGATCTGCGGTAAGAACATGGTAAGGGAATAGGCGGCGATGCAGCGTTTGCAGTCATTCCCGCCCAGCTTTGGCGCGTGGGCGTTCAACGCTTGGGTTTGGGTCGATGCCGAGACACTGCCCTCAAAAGGCCAAGTAGTTGAGGAATGCTTCTACCTCGGGATCCCTCAGTGTGACGGCAAGGGCATCCGGACCATCGGTCAGGCACGGGCATCCTTCGCCATCGGCATGATGGCATCGTCTACAACCTGCGTCGGCTCGCATT
>JAJYPA010000231.1 GCA_021795795.1 Pseudomonadota bacterium
CAAGTCGCCCCTCCATTGCCTGACAAGCTGTTTCCCCGGGCCTATGGGATAATGCGCGGTTCATAAAAAGCCCCCGCATCCTTGCGAGGGAATGCCCATCAAGGGAGGAGTGATGGTTAATCATGGCCAAATAGATCGGGGCGAAGTTGCGACCGCGTAACAGCGCCTCGCGTTGCGCGTTCTATAGCAATAGCCTTATCTACTGGTATTCCACGATGGCTCCAATGCGACACTGCCATGGGAACCACACCGAGGGCGCGCGCCAGCGCTGCTTGGCTGCCAAAATGCTCGATTGCCTTTTGAAGTCCATTCATGGCCCTAAGTATAACCACCATGGTTATACTGTCAACATTGCGGTTATTCCCCTGAATGCGGAAAGACTAGATGCTATCCGGCTATGGCCAAATCAAAGGAGCTAACTGGGTCGGCAAATGCGTTTCGCTTTCTGGAGACGGAAAGGCTACGTCGTCACCTCTCAAAGCGCGAATACGCCTTAGAGGTCCTTAAGCTTAAAAATCCGCAGCTATATCGTCATTGGGAGCAGAGGGGAGTGCCTCTCGCCAATTTGACAAAGCTCGCGAAATGCCTAGGTGGCGTGTCGGTCGAAGAACTAGAAGCTGGACAACGATTACCCAAGGACGCTTCCACGACAGCGCGCGACGCATTTACATCATCCAACCAAACGACCGTTGACCAAGATGTTTACCGAGGATCGAGCCCCAAAGCATCCTTAATCCCTCTCTTCACCTGGGCCCAGGTGAGAGATTGGCATGAAACGAGTGACATCCACTCCTCGATCACAATGCTAGAGCATGTGGCGGTTGTCGGCACGTTCGGATCACGCACCTTTGGGCTCCATGTGTGCGGTGATGCCATGGAGCCAGCCTTCCGGGAGGGAGATACGATCATTGTCGATCCCGATCGTGTGCCCAAGGGCGGGGATTACGTCATCGTGATCGGCAAACCTTCGGCGGAGCCTACATTTAAGCAATTGATCATCGAGGTGAATGATCAACGATACCTCAAACCCGCGAACCGGCGGTATCCGCTTGTCCCGGTTACCCAGGAGATGACGATCGTGGGGGTCGTGGTAATGAAGATGCGGGTGTATTGAGGGGATGGAGAATAAGCTAACCCACAAGGATAAAAAGCATGGCGCGGAATGATGCGAACAAGAACGGCGGCACCCTTGGCTTTGAGGCGGAGATGTTCAAAACCGCCGACAAGCTGCGCGGCAATATGGAGCCGTCCGACTATAAGCACGTCGCGCTCGGACTCATTTTCCTGAAGTACATCTCCGATGCCTTTGAGGCCAAGCATAAGGCACTCCTGGCCGAAGATGCGCAGGCCGCCGAGGACAAGGACGAGTATCTCGCGGACAACGTGTTCTGGGTGCCGAAAGAGGCACGCTGGTCGCACCTCCAGGCCAATGCCAAGCTCCCCACCATCGGCACCTTGATCGATGACGCGATGCGCGCCATCGAGAAGGACAACGACTCGCTTAAGGGTGTACTGCCCAAGGACTACGCCCGCCCCGCCTTGAACAAGGTAATGCTCGGCGAATTGATCGACCTGATCTCAGGCATTGCGCTCAACGAGGAAGGTGATCGCTCCAAGGACATCCTCGGGCGCGTGTACGAATATTTCCTGGGCCAGTTCGCTGGAGCCGAGGGCAAGCGCGGCGGCGAGTTCTACACCCCGCGCTCGGTGGTGCGTGTGCTGGTGGAAATGCTCGAACCCTATTCAGGTCGCATCTATGACCCGTGCTGTGGCTCGGGCGGGATGTTCGTGCAATCAGAAAAGTTCGTACAGGAGCACGGGGGCCGCATCGGCGACATCGCCATCTACGGTCAGGAGTCGAACTACGTCACATGGCGGCTTGCCAAGATGAATCTGGCCGTGCGCGGCATCGATTCCGACATCCGCTGGAACAACGAGGGCAGCTTCCACAAGGACGAGCTGCGCGATCTCAAGGCGGATTATATCCTCGCCAACCCGCCATTCAATATTTCTGACTGGGGCGGCGACCGCCTGCGCGAGGACGTACGCTGGAAGTTCGGCGCACCGCCCGTGGGCAACGCCAACTACGCCTGGCTGCAGCATATCTACCACCATCTCGCACCCAACGGCACAGCGGGCGTGGTGCTGGCCAACGGATCGATGAGCTCCAACCAGTCCGGCGAGGGCGATATCCGCAAGGCGATGCTCGAGGCCGACGCTGTGGATTGCATGGTGGCGCTACCTGGGCAGCTCTTTTACTCCACGCAGATCCCCGCCTGCCTGTGGTTCCTGGCCCGCAACAAGAACCCCGGCAAGGGATTACGTGACCGGCGCGGGCAAGTGCTGTTCATTGATGCCCGCAAACTAGGCGTGCTGGTGGATCGCACCCGGCGTGAACTGACGGATGAGGAGATCCAGAAGATCGCCGATACCTATCACGCCTGGCGCGGTGAGAAAGACGCTGGGAAGTACGCCGATGTGGCAGGCTTCTGCAAGTCGGCCACATTAGAGGGCATCCGCAAGCACGGCCATGTGCTGACACCGGGGCGCTATGTAGGCGCGGCGGATGTGGAGGGCGACGGCGAGCCTTTCGAAGAAAAAATGCTGCGGCTTTCAGCGGAGTGGCGAGAGCATCGGGCAGAAGCGGCCAACTTGGATGCGGCGATCGAAGCCAACCTGAAGGGGCTTGGGTATGGCGAGTAAGTGGCGGGAGCGCACGCTCGGTGACGTGACCGACTGGTCTTCAGGTGGAACGCCTCCCAAAAGCAATCCCGCATTTTGGGGTGGTGGTATTCCTTGGATAAGCGCCAGTTCCATGAAAACTGGACGTCTGGCAGATTCGGATAGGACGCTCACGCCTGAAGGTTTGAAGAAAGGAAGTAGGCTCGCAAGAAAAGGTGATGTGCTTCTGTTGGTACGGGGTAGTGAACTTCACAAGCGTATTCCTGTTGGAATCGCGTCACGAGACGTTTCTTTTAACCAAGATGTAAAAGCCTTACGTGCGAAGGACGATCTTGTTGAGGATTTTTTGTACTACTGGTTAGCTGGCAATGAAACAGTGCTGCTGTCGAAGGTGGAGAATACAGGTATTGGTGCCGGCAAGCTGGATACGAATGTGCTCAAGAGTTTGCCATTTCCCATTCCACCGCCAGCCGAACAACGCGCCATCGCTCACATCCTCGGCACGCTGGACGACAAAATCGAACTCAACCGCAGGCAGAACGAAACCCTGGAGGCGATGGCACGTACCCTGTTCAGGGCTTGGTTCGTGGACTTCGAACCCGTACGCGCCAAGATGGAAGGCCGTTGGAGGCGCGGCCAATCCCTGCCCGGCCTACCCGCGCACTTCTACGACCTTTTCCCCGATCGACTCGTTGAATCAGAATTTGGGGAGACTCCGGAGGGGTGGCGTCATTCGACGATTGGCGAAGAAGTGACGGTCTGCGGCGGGTCTACGCCCAGCACAAAAGAACCGGAATTTTGGGAAGGTGGGCAACACTGCTGGGCAACGCCCAAAGACCTGTCCGCCCTGAAGTTTCCCGTTTTGCTGGACACGGATCGAAAGATTACGAATGCCGGCCTTGCAAAGATCAGTTCGGGCCTCTTGCCAGTCGGCACGGTGTTGCTCTCTTCACGGGCGCCAATCGGCTATTTGGCGATTGCCGAAGTTCCTACAGCGATCAACCAAGGCTTCATTGCGATGAAATGTGATGGCGCTCTGCCAAATGTCTTCGTGCTGCCGTGGTGCAGGGAAAGCATGGATGCCATCGTCGGTAACGCCAACGGCTCGACGTTCCAGGAAATCAGCAAAAGCAATTTCCGACCACTTCGCGTCGTAGTTCCTTCCGACCCGGTGCTGACAAGTTTCACAAGGTCGGCTGGCCCCCTTTATCGACAGCTGGCGGAAAACGAACGTGAGTCCCGCTCCCTCGCCCAGCTCCGCGACACACTGCTGCCCAAGCTGATCTCCGGCGAACTACGCGTTCCGGATGCCGAGCGTATCGTCGGAGCGGCGGTATGACCTTGGATTGGTGCCCTGGCATCCGCGAGGCCTGCGGGTATTGGCGTGACGCGCCGATGTTGCAGCAAACCCTCGAGGCGATGGAGCGCAATCTGGATCAGAACAACGATGCATGCATCGACTGCGCCAAGGCCGTAGTCGAGGTGGTGTGTCGCGTTGTGGTGGAGAGTTTCCACACCCAGAAAGCCCCGCTCAAGCCCACGCAAGAGACGCCCTCGCTATCAGACTGGCTGACCGCAGCAATTCGCGCCCTCAAGTTGGGCGACGTGCGTGATGACCGGTTCAAGAAGCTGGTATCCAGCCATCACAAGCTGGCCGAGGCGCTGA
Organism: Pseudomonadota bacterium; assembly: GCA_021795795.1. The sequence continues at coordinate 4,349 of JAJYPA010000231.1, forward strand.
ATGATCTGCGCAACAAGGCTGGCCCTGCGAGCCACGGCAAAGATCCGTATCTGGAACGGTTGGCAGAACACCACCGCCGCAGTGCGGTTCTGGCGGCCGATGCCATCGTGACCTTTCTACATCAGGCCTATCTGGATGCGCAGCTCGACCCAATCTGTTCCCGCGAACCGTGGGAGCGGTTTGCTCAGGACAACGCGCTAATCGACGCGCATGTGGGACTGGCGGTGGACGCCGAGGATGGCGACTCCCCGACCTTGCGCTTCCTGCTGCCGGGCGGTGATGAGCTACCCATCAATATCGAAGTGAGCCGTCTGCTCTACCAACTGGATCGGGACGCCTATGTGGAGGCGTTGAACGCTGCGCGCGGGGCACCGGCCCCGACTGTGGAGCCCGTCGAAGAACAAGGAGAATCGTAATGGCGTTTCTGTCGGAGGCCGAAGTCGAAAGCGCATCGCTGGATCAACTGCGCGCGCTCGATTATAGCATCGAGCGTGAGGAGGATATCGGCCCCGACGGACACCGACCGGAGCGCGAGAGTCACAATGAGGTCGTGCTCAAGAAGCGGTTTGAGGACGCCGTAACGCGCCTGAATCCTAATCTGCCATTGGAGGCGCGTCAAGATGCCGTGCGACGCGTGATGCAGTCCGAGCTACCCTCGCTGCTCGAAGAAAACCGCCGCATCCACAAGCTGATGACGGAAGGCGTGGACGTCGAGTACTACGCCGACGACGGCACGCTGACTGCAGGCAAAATCGCGCTCATCGACTTCGAGCATCCCGAGCAGAACGATTGGTTGGCAGTGAGCCAATTCGCGGTGATCAACGGCCAGAACAACCGGCGACCCGACCTGGTGGTGTTCGTAAACGGATTGCCGCTGGCCGTGATCGAACTGAAGGCACCGGGTAGTGCCGGGGCGCATCTATTGGGTGCGTTCAACCAATTGCAGACCTACAAGCAGCAGATTCCCGCGCTGTTCAATACCAACGCCTTGCTGGTGACGTCGGACGGTATCACGGCACGGGTGGGGTCGCTCTCCGCTGACCTTGAGCGCTTCATGCCTTGGCGCACCACTGACGGCACGGCGGTTGCACCGAGGGGAGCCCCGGAAATCTCGACACTGATCGAGGGCGTGTTCGAGCACCGCCGCCTACTCGATCTGCTCTGTCACTTCACGGTCTTCGGCGAAACCGGTTCCGGGCTTGCCAAAATCATCGCAGGCTATCACCAGTTCCACGCGGTGCGACACGCCGTCAAGAGCACGGTGACTGCGTCCTCGCCGGAGGGCAATCAACGAGTCGGGGTCATCTGGCACACCCAGGGATCCGGCAAAAGCCTGCTGATGGCGTTCTACGCGGGACTACTGGTCAAACACCCGGCAATGGCCAACCCGACACTGGTGCTGCTGACCGACCGGAACGACCTCGATGACCAGCTCTTCTCGACGTTCTCGATGTGCCGCGACCTGATTCGGCAGACGCCGGTGCAGGCCGAAAGCCGCGAAGATCTGCAGAAGATGTTGGGCCGGGCATCCGGCGGCGTGATTTTCACGACCTTGCAGAAGTTTGGTGAGATCACGGAGCCACTCACCACACGGCGCAATGTGGTCGTCATCGCGGATGAAGCCCACCGCAGTCAATACGGCTTCAAGGCCAAAGTGGACGCGAAGACCGGCGAAATTTCCTATGGTTTCGCCAAGTACGTGCGGGATGCCCTGCCGAACGCATCCTTCATCGGTTTTACCGGTACACCCATCGAAGCCGATGACGTCAACACCCCGGCGGTATTCGGCAACTATATCGATGTCTACGACATCAGCCGTGCGGTCGAGGATGGTGCGACCGTGCCAATCTACTACGAATCGCGACTGGCGCGCATTGAACTGGACGAGGACGAGAAGCCGAATATCGACGCCCTGGTCGACGAACTAACTGAGGAGGATTCCGAAGCTGATCAGGAGCGCTTCAAGGAAAAGTGGTCCACGGTCGAGGCCTTAGTCGGCAGCGACAAGCGCCTGGCACTGGTGGCCAACGACATTGTCACCCACTTGGAGAATCGCGTGGCGGCTCTCGATGGCAAAGCGATGGTCGTGTGCATGAGCCGCCGCATTTGTGTGAAGCTCTACGACGAGATTATCAAGCTGCGCCCGGACTGGCACAACGCCGACGATAACATGGGCTCGGTCAAGATCGTGATGACGGGGGCCGCGAGCGATCCACAGGAGTGGCAGCAGCACATCGGCAACAAGACCCGGCGCGATCTGCTGGCCAAGCGCGCCCGCAATCCCCAAGATCCTCTGAAGCTCATAATCGTCCGCGATATGTGGCTCACCGGTTTTGATGCGCCCTGCATACACACGATGTACGTGGACAAGCCGATGAAAGGACATAGCCTTATGCAGGCGATTGCGCGTGTGAATCGGGTGTTCCGCGACAAGCCAGCCGGTCTGATCGTCGATTACATCGGCATCGCACAGAACCTAAAATCCGCTCTGCAGAAGTACTCAAAAAGCGACCAGGAAAACACCGGTGTCGACGAAGCGCAGGCCATCGCGATGATGATGGAGAAATACGAGGTCGTGCGCGATATGTACCATGGCTTCGACTACGCCTCCGCGCTGACCGGGACGCCACAAGAACGCTTGGCAATGATGGCGGGAGCCATTGAGTGGATTCTCGACCTGCAACAAAAACTGGCGGCGAAAGAAAAGACCAAGGAGGCCAAGAGGGATGCTCATCGCCGTTACCAGGACGCCGTGCTGGCTCTGTCCAAGGCGTTCGCCCTGGCATCCGCCTCCGATGAGGCCCAAGCAATCCGCGAGGAAGTCGGTTTCTTCCAGGCGATCCGTGCCGCGCTGGTTAAGAGTAGCACCGGTTCTGGGGTCGCCCAGCAAGAGCGTGAATTGGCAATCCAGCAGATCATCAGTCGCGCGGTTATCTCGACCGAGATCGTGGACATCTTGGCAGCGGCCGGCATCAAAAGCCCGGATATCTCCATTCTCTCCGACGAGTTCCTCGCCGAAGTTCAGCAAATGGAGCGTAAAAACCTCGCACTGGAGGCGTTACGCAAGCTGATAAACGACAGCATACGCTCGCGAAGCAAGACTAACGTGGTACAGGCGAAGGCCTTCTCGGAACGACTGGAAGACGCCGTAGCACGCTATCATGCCAACGCCATCACCACCGCCGAGGTATTGGAAGAGCTGATTCAACTGGCCAAGGACATTCGTGCGGCCCGTCAGCGCGGCGAAGAGGCCGGGTTATCCGACGAGGAGATCGCCTTCTACGATGCGCTGGCGGAAAACTTAAGCGCCGTGCAGGTAATGGGCGATGACAAGCTGCGAGTCATCGCGCATGAATTACTGGTAAGCCTACGCGAGAACGTGTCAGTGGATTGGGCGCGTCGCGATTCCGCACGCGCAAGGATGCGCGTTCTTGTGAAACGCATCCTGCGAAAGTATGGTTATCCGCCGGATTTGCAAGATTCTGCGGTGCAGACAGTGTTGCAACAAGCAGAAGCGCTGTCGTTCGGATGGTCAGCACCACATCGGGCAATGGCCTGACACGTACTCCCACAAACCGCTTACGCAAGCCCAATACCCCCTTACCCACGCGAAAGCCTGGAGACCCATTGAGATTAGCTACGTGACCGTATAGAGTTTCACCGTACCGTGCTTGGACACAATAATCGCAGACGTATACCTTGGGACTTCAGTTACTATGACGAGTCGCGGAGGTGCGCGCGTGGCTCAACCATTCTCTAACATGCAGGGGCGCTCGTGTTTGCATGACCGAAAGGCGAATAGAAGAACGTCTATGTGAGCAGCAATCAGCGACAATGAGCCATATTGCACGACTGGTATGCGGCAACGATGACTGTCAAGGAACGGCTAAGATTGCCTTAATCCAGCTTTCTTCGTCTATTGAACGTTTTGCGACAATGGCCATGGGATTTATAGAGAGCGCTGCATCAACTGAGGCTCAAAGCTTTGGGCCATTATGTGCCCGCGTTGTCCTTGAAAATTCGTGCGCGGCCATGCTTGGGCGTTTCGACCCATTTCGAATGCTTTATCTAAGCGAGTTCCAGGCTCAACCTGAGTATGAACATGGAAAACGCGCTCGTTCCGCCTTCAGCTGGTTCGGAGACGTAATGCCGGATGATAAGCCTACCCAGCCTCTCTGGAGTATAGAGAACGATATGCCGAAGATTAGTAGGGCCCTATTTTCGAGGCATCTCGAGCACATATACTGGAAACCGGCCGTGAAGAATATGCTTGACTTCGTAACAGCACGCCCGGCAGGGTCAACAGACCCCATGTATACTGAGTTATTGTCACTTGATCCGGAACGCTACATAAAGGAAACGCAGGGGCGAAGTGCTCAACTCTATTCAACACTCTCGAAAGCGATACATTGGGAATTTTTTACGAGTGCACTACTCTTCGACGAAGTGACCGTAAAGTCGACAATCCGAGACACACTCGTGCTTGTCAGTTGCCTAGGGCTAGTCTCACATTTTGTACCAACGGCCTACTCTTCCTTAAAGCCGGACGAAGCTCTAGAACACTACATTTTGTTCAGGAAGCTTGTACCTTGAATACCTCTACGAATAATGCTGATTCGGACTCAGGCCTGATCTTGGCGGCAGAAGAATGCCCTCCGGAAAAATTCGGCCAATATCACAGCTTTTCCTCTCACGACGAAGTCATTGTTCGCAAATTGAGTGCGCACGGCCCTGTGTTGTTGCGTGGTGGACGGGGCAGCGGGAAGAGTGCCCTGTTGCTTGAGACTCGACGAAGGTTACGACTTACGCGAGGCATATTCCCCGTGTACGTTAGTTTGCGTTATCTGCCCTTGTTGCAATCTGATGGGCAGGAGTATATCGGTCACTTCTGTACGTTACTTTCTAACGCTATTCAGACGGAGCTGAGTATGCGCAAATTATCCGTTGACTTTGAAAATGTGTCCGACCAAGTCTCACTTCAGCTCCAACTTACAGAGTTGTCGCGATCCCTTAACATGCGACTCGTTTTTCTCTTTGATGACGCAGCGCATATCGGGCGCGAAAAACCGCTCGAGGTATTTTTCGATCTGTTTCGCACACTGTCTAGTAGTGCAATATCGTGTAAGGCATCAATATATCCTGGCGTTACAAAGTTTGGCATTAGGTTTGATGTTTTCAATGATTCCACTGTGATAGATATAAGTCGATTGGATGTTTCATCTTTTCCTGATTTTTTTCCCGATGTCCTGCAAGCGCGCTATCCAAAACTGGCGATGCGCTCAACGTTCTCCGATAGATTATCGCCAAAACAATTCGCTAATTTGCTCGGGCGCGCTGTTGTAGGAAATCTTCGCGGCTTTATTCTCGCCTGCAACAGGTTTGAGGACATGGATCGTGTCGGTATTCCGGAGCTAACAAAGTGTCTCCTTGCTATGGCTACGGATTATTTCTGGCCGTTGATGGAGGAAGTCGCCCCGAAGCTTGGGATCTACGAGGAATTAATTGAGCCAGCACGCGAAGTCGTTGAGGCAATAGTTGAGCATGCATCAAGGTCGGTGAAAGAAAAAACGCGCACTATCGCCCAAGATAGTGTGCTGATACATCGGCAGCTTGTTAATAAATATATGAAAATATTTGAGATATTGGAATATTTAGGTTTTGTAGCGCGACGGGAAGCATCTCGTGCATTGAAATCTGGAGGACGCGGCCCGATTTTTGCGGTTAACTTGTGCAATCTTCTGGACTCAGTACCAACCAAGAGACTAACGCAAGAGATGATTGACGAATGGACGGCGGGTTCCGCCGAGCCAGCTGAGATTCATGTTACGGGACCTACATTTAAGAATATCAAACTTCCTGAACTGCCCGAAAAACAGGGCCTTGCCATATTGGACAGGCCAATAGATGATCTCGGACGGTCAATGGCGTACCCATATGGCCTTACCCCCAATGTCATTGAGCGCCTCAAAGGGGCGGGAAAAATGACAGTTGGACAAGTGGCGAATAGTTCCGATTTGGAGCTTGACGACATCAGCTACATAGGTGTCGCGAAAATTCGGACCATCCGGGATGTTGTCTATCAGGCCATTTGGATGTAAGTGCCGACAGACGGGGTCTCTCTACCCACACGTCGGTGGGGGATTTCTAACCGATCTAGTGGCCACAGTTTGTTGTCTACGCAAAACGCACTTATCTGGTTTTTAGCCCGACACGAATCCGGTAGATGAAGTGGCTTTTCCGGGTTTTGTGTCGGTAGCCCACAAAAGCCTCATGACGGGCACTCCGCTGAATAGAGGTCAAGCTTCCCGCAATGAAAGAGAATTGCGATGCGGTATTGAGTGACATTCCGATACTACGTGCCCCCACTTCGCTCTCCTTGGTGCACAGCGACTGTTATTGGGGGCAGGTCGGGGGGCACGGCCTCACACTTAGGGCAGTTTATCGGCCACCCTATGCGCACCAGCATCTCGCTTAAGCGGCGCATCGCCCGAGGCTTTTTTGGACCATTACCGCGCGTGACTCGCCACAACGCCTGTAATCCCGAGAGATTTGGCACAGTTCGATATCGCGCGGGGCGTCCTACTTACTTGCGGGGCGCCTTACGCAAGCCCAATACCCCCCTTGCCCACACGAAAGCCTGAAGACCTACTTCATGTTCCACGCCCTGGCATTTCGCTTTATCCACAGATTTTGGGGATAGATCTGGGGATAAGCTCGGCAATCTACGCAAGGACGCCAAAATGGCGTCCTGCCCAAAACGAAGGCAACCTCGGGGCGAAGAGAATCAGGATTGATTGCCCAGAAAATGGACTTCCATGCGATCACGGCGCGATGCCGGTGATCTCGTAACCCAAGTCCCGCCAGAGGCGTCCCTGGGTATGAGTGGCGCCAAGCGCGACGGCGGCCGCCAAAGCCTCACGTGTGTCGACGCCGCTGGCTACCACCGCGAGTCCCGATTTGCGGCAGGTGCGGAAGAAGCGGGACAGAGGGGTGCGCTCAGGAGAGCCTGCGTGCCACTGCGCGCCCCGCAGCACGATCCGCACGCGGTCCGATTTCGCCCGGACCGCCAGAGCCAGCGTCGCGGGGCCGGCAGCAGCCCCAGGCGCTTCGATACAGGACCGGATGCCGTAGGCACGCCAGAGGCGCAAGGCCTTCGCCACGCGCGCGGCGCGGTCGCCATCGCCATCGGGGCCCATCCAGCTGATTTCCACCGGCAGCCGGGCGGCCAGGGACACGAAACGCGAAGCCCGGCGATCCAGGATCTGGGCGGTAGTGAGCCGGATCGTCACTTGCCGCACGTCCAGCGCCACCGCGTTCGCGACCACGCCGGCCAGGCGCTCCTGCAGGGTGGAGTCGAAA
>JAJYPA010000232.1 GCA_021795795.1 Pseudomonadota bacterium
TTAACAGGTCAATGTGACAGGCATATTACGATTTCGTGACTGTTTAATGACAAATATTGCATTGATGAAATTGCCTAGAATTTAAGCGGTTCAGCGTTTGTTCACGCACTTGTCCGCGCTGCCCCGGAGCGATGAGGTATGGTGGACCCCTTAAGAAGGACGTAACACCTGGGTACTGACTGCGACACCCGAGTCGGCAGGAACGACTTGGCACTCCGACTCGGTGACCCCTGGTGGCCGGGGAGGTGATTGGCATCGGCATTGGGGGGGATGACCGCGGGCGGCGACCATCCCCATGGGCGTGGCCTGAAGCCGCGGAATCCCCCTTCAGCTCGAAAACATAGAGGCGAACCGGCGACTATGGCAAACGGTCGTTACCACCCCATCAGGCCTGTTGCCGACGACCCCGCGGGGGGCGGTTCAATGCGTCAATGCGATGATAATTTGATGATATTTTGCGTGGATTTCGGCGGTGTGAAGCGATAACCGAAGCCGTGTACCGTCTCCAGCCAGTCGCCGGCTCCGACGGCACCCAATATCTTGCGCAAACGATAGACCTGCGCGGCCACGGAATTCGGTTGCATGTACCCGCCTTTTTCCGCGCTCAAGACCGAGGCGACATCCGCCATGGAAAAGGTGTGATCGGGGTGCATCGCAAGGTAGTACAGCAGGTGGAACATGCGGCGTGGCAAGCGCACTTCCTGGCCCAGGACCCAGGCACGATGCGCAATGGGATCCATGCAGAGCGATTCCTCGTCGCCAATCTTTTCCATGGCCCAGCCCTGCGTGCGTTTGAGCATGGCCTGCACCTGCGCTACCAGCAGTTGTGGAGTGAGGGGAGCGGACAAATAGGCATCAGCCCCGGCGTCCAGAGCCTCCATGGCTTCTTGGGCCTCGTATTGGTTGATGCTGGTACCCACGACGAGGAGGGGGAGCTGAACGACGGATGGCTGGCGCCGAAGCCGCAGGCACCAATCCGTCAGAAGCAGTGACCAGCCCACGATCACCAGCATATGCGGTTGCCATTTGCGCAGCAGACGCTCGGCCTGGGGTGTGGCGGTCACCGTTTGTACCAGAGCACCCGTCCGGCGCAAGACCATATCGACGGGCGGATGTTCGGCAGCCGCGGGGGCAGGATCGTTCAAAAGCAGGATGCGCTCGCGTTTCCCGGGATCCCGTGGCGGTTCCAGCGTCGCCGTGTGGGCCAACCAGGTCGCTTCGGCCAGGTGGGCCGCATGGATCACTACTCCGCCCAAGAGAACAAATAACATGATCCGGCTCCTCCGCTGGTCAGGAACTAAAGGACCCGGTTCTCGGCCAGTTGGGAGGAGACAGATGCCGGACGGGTCTCGGTACCGTCTTCCTCGCCGCTAATTTCTTCCAGTGTCTTGCCGCTGGGCTCGGGCAAGGTGAGTTTGGTGAGAGCGACTCCGATGACAGACACGCCTGCCGAGAAGAGCATGGCTCCCTTGATACCGCCAGCGGCACTGATGAAGGGAAAAGCGAAAGTACCGACAAAGGCGCCGAACTTGCCGATGCCTGCGGCCATGCCATGTCCTGTCGTGCGAATGCTGGTGGGAAACACTTCCGACGGCATCACAAAGGTCGTGCAGTTGGGCCCGAACTCGATGAAGAAGAAACTGATCCCGTACAGCAGCAGGAAAGGCGCGACATCGTGAGTGACGCCCGGCACCAAGGCAATGGCGGCAAACGCAATGGCCATGACCGAAAAGCCGACCCACTGCAATCGGCGATGACCTACGGCATCCATGAAAAAGATGGAGGCCAGATAGCCGGGAATTGCAAATATGGCGAAGATCATCAGCGCCCAGGCACTGCCCGTGAGCGGCGACGACGAGGGGGCCAGCAGCTTCAGGATTTCCGGTGTGGAGATGGCGTTCCCATAAAAAGCATAGTCATTGAGAAACCACGCCCCACCGGTACCCAGAATCAGGACCAGGTATTTGGGATTGGAAAGCATCTGCCCCCAACTGATGCGGGCGGGTTTGGTCTTTGATTCGACCTTGGCCTGTACTTGTCCGAAAGAATAGACCGCCATGTCCTTGGCCGCCTCATCGGCATCACCACGTACCAGGACTTTGTAACGGGGGGATTCCGGCATCGTGCGGCGCAGATAGAGGACGGCCAAAGGCGGTAGAGCGCCCAAACCCAGCATGATGCGCCAGATGGAATCCGCTGGCAGGCCGGAAGCTTCCAGCGTGAGGGCCACCACTGGGCCAAACGCCAGGCCCAGCCCCTGCATCCCAAAGACCAGCGAGGTCAAGGCGCCGCGTTTCTTGGCGTTGGCATATTCGGACATGAGCACGGCGCTCATGGGATAATCACCGCCGATGCCAATCCCCAGGATGACGCGGAACACCAACAACCAGAGGAAGTTCGGCGCGAAGGCGCAAGCGAGCCCACCGATCACCATGAGCAGGGCTTCCAGTCCGTAAATCCGCTTGCGCCCTACCACATCGGCCAGTCGTCCGAAAATGATGGCGCCGAGAAAGGCCGCGATCAGGGAGATACTGCCGAGGAAAGCGATCTGGTCATTGCCCAGATGCCATTCCGGTTTGATGTAGACCAAGGCCGAGCCAATGATAAAGAGATCGTAGGCATCGGTAAAAAAGCCCATGCCGGCGGTGAATGCGGCGCGGAGATGGAAAAAACTGACGGGTGCATTGTTGAGAGAGTCAATAACATCGAGTTGCGGTGCGTTGCTGCTCGTTGTTGTGCCCATGAGGCCTCCTTGTCTGTGCTGAATTGCGGCATCGACAAAGTTAGCGTGGCAATGTGACATTATAATGAACTTAGGATGATGTTTTTATGATATTTCATTTTCTGATAAAAAAATCCCGCCAGAACGGGATGAATGAGGAGGATTCTCATGACACTTGGCAGGCGCTCCGGCTCGGCCGGAAACGGGTTTTGGCGCGGTACGTATGCCTGGGATGGCCCTTGAGCCGTCCAGCCGACCGGTTGATGAAAAGGGCTGGCCAATGCGGAACGGTTTTCATAGCGGGGAATCTCGGGCATACCCAATATGCATGCCCGCTCGCCCATGTGAGTACGGGGGACGCCGATCTCATTTCAATTGCCCTCATTGGCCTGATAATCGGCCACCGTCCCACCATGTTCTTTGGCATAGCTCTGCAAATAGCGCATGACTCGGTCATAACTCTTGGTCCCTTTGCTGGCGGTCCATTCCTGCCGCATCTGTTCGGGACCGCCCACTTTCAGGAGCGATGTGGGCGCATAGGCATTTTGGCGGCTGACCGGAGCCAGGTGCCGTCCATGGGGATTGGTGTGCGCCTTGAGCCAGGCGGGGGTCAGAATATGACCGGTAGCCCCCGCCTCGCGTCGCAGGAAGAGGTGATCCGAGCACTTGCCGGGGTTGAATGCCACTTTCACTTGCATGGGCAAAACCTTGGTCGGGGCGAAATCGGGGTGCTGCGTCCAGATGCCGGAGATCACGGCGGCATTCTGGTCCCACTGAGACAGGGACGGCAGTCCCAGGATCGCCTCGATGGTCTTGACGATATTGACCTGGGAGTCGAGGCGGGTTTCCAGGTGGCTTTTTTTCACCCAGGGACCCATGGCCAGCGCCAGGGTACGGTGCGCATTGATATGGTCGGCGCCGCTCTGGGCGTCGTCCTCGGTCAGAAAGACCACCATATGTTTCCATTGTGGTGTAGTGGAGAGATAGTGAATGAACTTGGCCGTGGCGTAATCGTTATTGGCGACGAAATAGTTGGGTGTGTAGTAGCAGGGTGCCAGTCCCGCGGTATGATCGTCCGGCAGCCAGATGTAGATGAAATGGGGGAAAGCGCCACCGAGATGTTTTTTGAGCCAAGCGATGGCGAGCTTCGCCCGGTCTGTGTCTAGGATCATGCGGTCCCAGGAGGGATAGCTTTTCGCGACATGGGCCTGCAAGGCAGCGCGAATGATGCCATCCCGCGCCCGGGTGATATCCTCGCCAAAGTCCTCAAAAGAAACATGATGTTCCAAGAGGTCATTGAAGAGATAGAGACGTGCTGGATAACTGATCCAGGGATTGGTGAAATCCCCCAGTTTCCCGTAATAGTGATAGGGATCATGGGCACCCGGTGCGTGGGGGCGCAGCGAGGCGGATCCGCCAGGGCCGGCATTCCATAACAGCCCCCGATTGGAGTAATACTCTGGCCAAAGCCGTTGAACGACGTCGGAATCCGAAGCGCCATCCGTCCACTGATGCCCCTGGGCCGTGACCTCGCCATCGGCCATGAAGTTTACGAACAGGGTGTTGGCGTGGGCGAGATGGTAGAGGTTGGGTAGCTCTTTCCGATTATAGAGATCAAGGTGCGGATCGGCCCAGCGGCCGGCGGGCTTGTAATCCCCTAAGTCTTCATCAAAGGTCTTGTTCTCCCGCAGGATGAAGACCACGTAGCGGATGTGCTGGCGGAGATCTTCGGTCGTCTTGAGATCCTTGGCATGCCGCTGCTCGCGCTGATCGGCCGTAAAGCCATCGTCTTCCAGGGCGAGGTGGGTCCAAACCGGAAGATGCTTGGGGAGGGTGGCAAGATCCACCCTCTGTATCACTCCGTGCATCATGTTACCGATGTATTGCCACTGCAGGTTGGGACCGGAGCCGAGCCCTTTGGCGGAGACCACATAGAGCGCGCCGTGGACCACCGTCAAGGCCGTGGGATACCAGGCTGTGGGGATAAGACCAAGGCCTTCCCCGGTTTGCACGGAGATGACTGCCACGTCACTGTTTCCCGCATTGGCCACGAAAAGCTTCCCATCGGCCACGGCCAGGCCATCGGGATAGCTTCCGGGCGGCGCGTCTGGGTAGGGGCTGTCACGAATGACCCGCACGAGACGCAGGGTTGCGCTATCCACCTCGACAATGCGGTCCACATTAGCGTCGGCGACAAAGACATCGGGACTAGCGGGCACTGCCGCCAGTGCGGTGGGATGCACCCCAGCCGCAACACTGTCGGGGCCTTCTGCGGGGCCCGTAGCGATGTGGCCCAGCACATGGAAGTCGGCGCGATTTACCACCGTAACGCCATTGCCGCCCCAGTCACTCACCACGAGCCGGTGGCCATTGTCTGCAAGCGCAACTGCAAATGGATAGGGTCCCACGTTCAAGTAGTCGGTGTGGCCCGTCGCGATGTGGATACGCGCGAGGCTGTTGGAAAGCATGCCGGTGACGTAGAGATGCTGATCCTGGGGACCAACCACTACGGAATCGGGATAAAAGAGAGAAGGTTTTTGCTGATCCCCCTGGTACTGGTAGGGATACTGGTCCTTGGGGAATGATTGCCATCGCAGGGTATACTGGCGCGTTTCCTGAAGGTGGCCATCCACCATACGCAGGGCGAGGACGTTGTCCGAAGCGCCGCCGGTAGCATAGAAGGTGCCATCGGGCCCCGCGGCGAGACCTTGGAAGAGATCGCTGTGGGAAAGCAGCGTGGTCTGCACCGGGTGGGGATTGCTCTCCGCCGCGAGCGTCGCTTTGGCATCCACGATTTTGACGGCGGCAGGGTCTTTCGGGATATAGACCACCCCGGCGGCGCCGGTATGTTCGGGATTCAGGGCAATGCCACTGCCCCCCGGGGTTGCTCGGATGCGTGGCTTATGGGGCGCCACCTTGGAAAAGACCGCCAGACGAGAGAGTCGGTTGAGATTCTGGCCGTTATACAGGGTGATGGTCTGAAAGGGGGTGGCGCCGTTGGCCAACACCGCGATATCTGGCCCTTGGGCGGCGATCATGGTCGGGAAGTTGGGGGTACCATTGATGGTTCCAACCGGAGTGACCTTACGACCGGTGGGCAGGGTGGCGCTATAAATCTCCTGATTGGCACCGGAGACCGTGGCTGGCATCCAAACATTCCTCACTGTCGGCGCTGCTTTTCCAAAAGCGATGGATACACAACAGAAGAGAGTACCTAAGGTACCGGCTATGACATATCGAGTGGAATAATGCATGGTAGCTCCTTAGAATTTCAGCGCCGCACTGAAGAAGACCTGCGCAGGAGCACCCGGGTAAGCAAATATGACCGGCGTTGGCGCCTGGTAGCCCGTGCTGATTTCTTCTGCTGACTCGTATTGGCGACCGAGGACATTATATCCAGAGAGGGTAAAAATTGCGCCTTTCACTCCTGGGAGCAATCTGTTAAGCAGATACGTTTTGTACGACAATGAAAGATTCAAAAGATTGTAAGGCACTGTAGATAAGTACGTTGGGCCACCTGTGACATTATCGAAGAGGGTCTGGGCAGCATAATAATGATCCACAATCCGGGGTATCAGCGCTCCGCCAGGAACCATCAGCTTATATGATGCCCCCACGGTAAAAGAGTACTTTGGTATGCCTGACAAGGAATAGCCAGCAAAGGATACGCCGCCGCTATTAAAATCCTTAGTATAATAGGAATGTTGGATGTTGGCTGAGCCAAATACATGTACGTTATAGAAAGGTTGCCATGACGCGGCTATATTGACACCATTATAAACCGCATTCCCTAAGCTAAATCCGGTGTCATTAAAAGATCCAAGCCCGGATCCGAAAACGCCGTTCAGCAAATTGGTTAGAAAATCGTGGTAATAATTTAAGTTGAGATTGAGCGTCTTACTGAGGTAGCGAAGACCTGCTTCGTAATCCTCGTTCTTCGTGAGCTGGATTTTTTTATCGGACTGAATTGCAATGCTTGGAAGATATGCGCCGTAGGCCAGATCCGTGGGATTCTGATATGTCATCGCATAATTCCCATAAAAAGCGATGTGGCGGGTGATTCGATAATTGATGCCCACCGAAGGTTCTAGTCTCGCGAATGTCGTGGACGCTGATGGAGTTAAGGTGTTGTTGATGAGCGATGGAGTGGATGGAGCGCCTAAATTAGCCATCGTCGTATTGAAGCTTGCTGCTGCCACCCCAGGAGTGATGCGTAACCGGTTATGCAACAGATGAATGGTATCCTGAAGGTACAGATCAGCAAATACACTGGTTAAGACATCATTGTTAAACGCATGGGGATCATTTTGCGAAGTGCCCAACACCGGATTATATAACGAGATGGTGGTATGGTATCTTTGGTCAGAAAAAAATCCACCGAATTCCACTAGATTGTACGGCAGATGCACCGAAAAGTTTATCTTATCACCAAAGGTGCTGTCGCTTGGGTTGTAATGTTCGACCGTCTCTGGGTTTATGTTGGCTGAGTAATAATCAAAGTATGCTTGATGCAGGCGATGGGCATAACGGTACCATAACTTATTCTTCATTTTGACATATTTTGAAAATTCGTATCCCTGCTTGCCATATAACAGGTACGAGTCAACCACATCGTACTTATACCAGAGGTTTGGACTAACGACCGAATAGAATCCCGATGTCGCCTGGCTATAAGGTTGACCTGGTACATTATCCCCATTCACGCTGTAACCAGCAACTGGAGTTACGGGTATTTGAAAACTATGCCCGGAAAGCGTTTTTTCCATATAAAAACCAAAAGCGGCAAACCCGCGATTAAAGACGTGCGCGGTCTTCAGGTAGGCAGCCCAGCCGTGTTCCGGGAAGGTGTAAGAGGTGGTCGGAGAATTGGATGTGGTGTACCCGCCGCCGAAGACTGTGGCCCAACCATCCATCAGACCTGTATTGGCGCGAAAATAGGTTACCGCACTGTCGTTGCTGCCATAACTGAGGCCCACAGTGGCATTAGCCTTGTCTGTGGGTTGCACAGGCACATAATCGATAGTCCCACCGATGCTGTCATACCATCTGTTATTAGGATTGCCAGGCCCGTAAATGAGATTGACTCCGTGGATGAGTCCAAGAATCGGTATCTGGCTTGTGTTCCACTGACCATCGTTGGATGTCTGGTTGTTCATGGGTATACCATCAAACAACGCCATGATTTGGTTTCTATAGGTTATACCGCTCCACCAGCCAATACCCATGCCGTTAATCGTAATAGTATCGCGGCCAGCACCAGTTGCGGGATTTTGCGACATAATATGCACACCCGGCGCCATGGTCAGGAGCTGGGCTGCTCCGCCGACGGGGGAGACATAGTGCTTACTTTTCTTGCTCAAGAAAAGTTCGCTTTGGGTCGCTTTGAAGACGTTTTTTTGTTTATATAGCGTATCCACCTTCTTTATCTGTTGCTCTTTTTTGGTCAAAACGGGATTGGTGGAACGAGAGACCTCGCCCACATTGATAGGATTTGATGCCCCGCTGCTCGTTGCGGTGGTCATCCCTGCCGCGTGTGCCAAAGGGAGACAACCGAAATAGCCGGCCAGAAGCAGGGCAATTCGCAGCGGCTTCAGTTTTCTGGTAGGTGCGTTTTTTCGATCCATGATCATTCCTTCTCGATTTTTCTGAGATTGGATTTTGCGGCGATACAGTTGTCGATGACTCCTGCCTGCCCTGGCGCAGGATTGTAATGTCAATAATTGGAAAAGATGGTATCCATCCGAGTGCGGTGACTCATACAAGCGGGCTAGAAGTAGGCAGTAAGAGAGGCGTAAATGGCTCGCGGAGCTCCTGGAAAGCCAAGCGTTTGTCCTGCGCTATTCGGACCAAAGTAGCCACCCGCTGTTGTGTATTCGGAAACATTATATTTACTGTTCAGCAGGTTGCTAACCATCAGCTCAGCGCTCACCTTTTTGATGAATGGAACAAGACCTCCGGTGTATTCAGCAACCCTTAGTGCAGCATTCAATATTCCGTAAGATGGCATCTTCTGAGAGGTTGGTGCCCCTAGCAAGTCGCTGAAAAGATACTGACTCCCTGTGTACTGATACCAAATTCGCGGACTCAGTAGCACACCATCGTAATAATATCGTAAGAATCCTCCGACATTAAACGTTGTTCCCGCAATATTGGATACGGGCAGCCCATTATAAGATACGCCACCGACCACATAACTCTGGAAATGTGAACTCTGAAAACTTACATTCGTGAAAAGATGTAACGATTTTATCGGATCATCTTCAGCGTAAATATTGACGCCATTATAAATGGAACTACCAACAGCGTTCAGCTCGTATGGTTCATTCACAACTGGTATGGGTATAGTCTCGTTGCTATATGTCATGTGATAGTAGTCGGCACTGAATAGCATATGGCGCAGATAGGAAGCATGTTTAATATTGACCTTGATACCTGCCTGATATTCGCTGCTTTTTTCTAGCTGCAAAGTCGAAGCGGTAACAGCCTGATAGGGGCCTCCGCCACCGCCATTCGGCGGTTGTCTATAGGTTTCACCATAGTTAGCATAAACTGCAAGCCAATGAAGTGGTCTATAATTTATGCTTACGTTGGGCTCGAACTTGGTGAAGCTGGTAGACGCATTGGGCAAAACAGCCTCGTTGTTCGCAGGGTTGGCATAAGGGAAATCCGCCGTGCCATTGTTCACGAAATGGGTCTGGTAGTTTATAAATCTGAAACCTGGCGTTATGCTCAAGGACTTCATTGGTTGGATCTTGTCTTGGAAAAATGTTGCTAGATCCGTCTGGTAAAAGTAATCACTCCGATAGGTTGTCGGGATCGCAAGCGACGTGCCCAGTGATGTGTTGTAAAACGCATTACGGCTATTATAGATATTATTTATGAAAAAACCGCCTAGCCTAACCGTATTGTATGGGAGCTTTAGGGCCAATGTAAGCTTGTCTCCATACATATCGGAATAGGGATTATTGTATTCTATCTGATATGGATTGTTGGCAAAGTAGTTGTCATTGTGCGTATGATAGCGACGGCCATGGCGATAATACAGGAGATCCGCAAGCTCCACATGGCGGGAGAGTGCCAAGTGTAGTTTTGAATATACCAACCAAGTTGCGTTCAGGTCTAGTTTGTTTATAAGGTCAAACGGAAGTGAACTATAATAGCCACTTGTCTGTTCACTATACAAGGTGCCGGGATTGGGCGCCCCCTGGGCGTTAACGCCATTTACGGTTACTCCTGCTATAGGATTTAGAGGTATTGGAAGCGGGCGATAGGCGTACCCTTGAGCATCGTATGCGCCTAAACTCCAGCCGCCATCCTGGAAGGTTTTGCGAACTTTGAAGTAATAGGCAAATGTTTTCCCCGGGTTTGCGAAACCATAACCATGCCGGTAACTATTGAAAGTCGATTGTCCTCCCCCGATAACGGCCGACCAGCCATTCACATTTCCGGTGGTAGCGCTGAAGTGGACGCCTTTTGTATTGAAGCTGCCGTAAGTTATGCCGATGGTTCCACCGGGTTTCCGGTCGGGTTGAATCGGAACAAAATTGATGGCACCTCCGATATTATCATACCAGCGGCTCGCAACAGCCCCCGGCCCATAACTGATACCAACCCCTTTGATGAGAGATAATTGCGGAACTTCGGGAGCTTGCCAAAGACCCGTTCCCGGATTATTTAATGGCACGCCATCAAAGGTGACCATGATACTTCCGTCATCGACGTTGCCGCCGCCAAAGCCTGCCCATCCGGTCTTGATCCCATTAATGCTTATAGAATATTTAGACCCGGCGCTATCACCATAACTGCTGACGTTGACCCCCGGGGCAAAGGCCAATACCTGTGCGGCACCGCCCGCTGGCCCAGCTGCTTGTATCTCATTTTTCCCCAGAATTTTTTCTGTTTCACCTGACTGAAATATTTTTTTCTGAGTTGGCAATTCTGTCAACTTATCTAATCCATTCAATGACTCGGCGGCAGACACTGCCCCTATACTGATCACGCTGTGGGAACTGCGCTTGCTGGATGTCGTCGCTGCGGTCACTCCGGATTGAGCGAAGGCATCCACGCTGACTGAGAGGCTCAGGACGCCTGTCGCGGCGACGGCGAGAACCCGGGGTCGCAGGTGCAGTTTAGTATTCATCGTTACCTCTTTATTTGGTGGTTATCTGGGTTTTGCGGCGATACCAATGTCACTGACCCCGGCCTTCTGGCAGGCATCCATGACGTGGATGAAGTCCTGAAAGGGGACCGCCTTGTCGGCGGCGATGGTGATCTGGGTTTTGCTCGGGTCCTGGTCACTGGCCAGCATCTGTTGGAGACCGGCCAGGGTATAGTGCTTGCCCTTCACCATGACGGTGCCGTCCTTTTCGATGTTCAGGGTGTAGTGGGGCCGGGGCAGGCTCTTGGCCTGGCTGGAGGCGGGCAACTGCAGGTTGAGCCCTTTGTCGGGGATCATCTGCAGGGTGATCATGATGAAGAACACCAGCAGGAAGAGCATGATGTCGATCATGGGGATGATCTCCACCCGGCCCTTGCGGGCCTCGAAATAGCGTCTGGCCATCAGCCCGCCCTCGCCATGACCACCGCTGCCGGCGCCGTACCCTGGATGCTCTCGGTGCCCAGCACCGGGTGGCCATCCATGCGGTTGAGGAGCATGGTCTTCAGCGAATCCAACTGCAGGAGGATCATGCGCACCTGGTTGTTGAAGGCGTTGAAGGCCACCAGCCCGAGCATGGCGATGAAGAGGCCGGAGGCCGTGGCCACCAGGGCATCGGCCACGCCGCCGGTGACGGCGGTGGGGGCATGGCCCGGCTGGGCTAAAACGGAAAAGGCGTGAAACATTCCCAGGATGGTGCCAAAGAGGCCCAGGAGCGGCGCCAGGGTGACGATGGTATCGAGGACCCAAAGGCGGCGGTCGAGCTGTGGTGCGGTGACCAGGATGCGTTCTTCCAGGCGGCTGGCCAGCGCTTCGTCC
>JAJYPA010000233.1 GCA_021795795.1 Pseudomonadota bacterium
GATCCGCTCGATCTGCGTCGCAAATACTGGCTGAAACACACGACCAGGCAAGTCACCGCGCGCATCACGAAAATCGATACGTTACTCGACGTCAATACGCAGCAGAAGCACCCGGCCGATGCCCTGCGACTGAATGACATCGCCAGCATCACGCTGAATGTGCAGCAGCCGCTCGCCGCCGATGCCTATGACGCCATTCGTTCGACCGGTGCCTTCGTTTTGATTGATGAAGTGACACATCAAACTGTCGCGGCCGGGATGATCCGTCTCGACGACTCCGGGGTGGGCAATGGCGCCTGCTGACCGCTGGAGGACCCCCTCTGTGAGCAGAGGGGGTTATGGTAACAGCGGGAAAGTCTGGATTGTCGGGGCGGGTCCGGGTGACCCGGACCTGCTGACCCTGAAGGCGGCCGCCCTTGTGGGTACGGCCGATATCATCTTTCATGACGCCCTGGTCAATCCACGCATTCTGGACATGGCCCGGCCGGACACCAAATTGGTGGATGTAGGCAAACGGGGCGGCAGACCCTCCGCTTCTCAGGTGAGCATTCAGACGCGGATGATCCACGCCGCGCGGCAAGGTATGCGTGTAGTGCGCCTCAAGGGGGGGGACCCGTTTATTTTTGGACGCGGTGGTGAGGAGTGCATGGCGCTGTGGACGGCGGGTATCGACCATGAAGTGGTGCCCGGCATCACCAGCAGCCTTGCGGCGGCAGCTTGTGCCGCGGTGCCACTGACTTACCGCAGTATCAGCCAATCCGTCCTGTTGATAACGGGACACGAGGCCCCGGATGCCCCGCCGGTGGACTGGCCCCATGTCGCAAAGTCAGCGGATACCCTGGTCATTCATATGGGAATAGCCCGTATAACGGAGATTCAGGACGGCTTGATCGCCGGTGGACGGCACCCGGATACGCCGGTACTGGCCATGCAATGGGCAACCTTGCCGCACCAGCGCCAGGTGTACGCCCGGTTAAACGATTTTGCCGATGTCATTCGCGAAGCGAATTTGGACAGCCCGGCAATCCTCATTGTGGGCGAAGCGGTACGCCTGTCGCAACAATTGTCACGTGGAATGAACACCACTTCTGATGTCTCCGTCGGCCCGGAACAGCAGTATTTATCAGCGGTTGTCAGTGCATGACAGCAGCCCATTTATTGCTGGCGCATGGTTCTCGCGACCCGGAATGGCGCCTTCCATTTGAAACCTTGGCAGCCAACTTGAAGGCAACCCACCCGGAACGCCTTATCAGGCTATGTTACCTCGAACTGTGGCGCCCTACGCTGACGGATGCAATTCAGGATGAATATGGCCGCGGGGTCAGTGATTTCAGAATCTCCCCGCTGTTCTGGAGCCGTGGACGCCATCTCAGAGAGGATCTTCCGCACCTGATCGACACGGTGAGGGTCCCAGGGATGCAGATCCGCATTGACGGGCCATTGGGACTCAATGAATGGATATTACGGGCAGCCTTAACTGCCCTGGCTTGATGTTTTATCCTGACAACCAGGAGCACATAATGAGCAATAAAGAGGCGGTAGTTCATATTTATATTTTTAAGAATAGTGAGCATCATATTGTAGCATGCCAGTTGGACGACTCTAAGAATATATCTTTAGGCTTTTCTCTGAACGATGTGCAACTCACTCCATTGCATATGCTAAATATGGCTCTTGGGCAATGTCTGGCGGAACTCACCTTGCGGTTTCTGGAGCGCCGAAGCCTAAAAACATCTTGCCTGATAACGATCCGCACGAGCGTAACGGCCACTGGCTCGGCGCGGATTGAGGATGCGAATATTGTACTAAAATTGCCCCTCCAATTATCATCGGATGACGAAGTGATCCTGATCAGAATGCTGCATCAGTGTCCGATACATGCAGCCATTACCGGAAGCGTTTCTATCAAGATGCAGGTATGCGAGGACCGCGAAGCCATTTCCCAGTATGAGCGGAATATATTAACGCATGTGCAGCATGCTGAAAAAGCCACACCTTTCACCTCTGTTCCGGACTACGCCTTGCGGTTGTAGGTAATCTTGCGGCATCAAGACACGTCAAACACCTGCATGCCGCAATTAGCGA
Organism: Pseudomonadota bacterium; assembly: GCA_021795795.1. The sequence goes on from JAJYPA010000233.1 coordinate 2,086, forward strand.
CCTTTCCCTCCCTTCAAAAACCATCCTGGCCTGCGAATAAACTGACTTATTCTAGCAAAAAGAACACGTGCGGCCACTTTAAAAGGAGGGATACGAGTCACTCTGGCCAGGAAGTGACCAAAGATAACCATCCCCACGGCAGGCACAGCAAAAAACGCGATTACCCCCCATTCAAACAGCTCTGGAAAAGTTTGAGTGTTTTTTGGCGCGACTTGCTCCACCGGTGACGGGGGTTGCCATTCCTTGTTTTCACTGATGGGCGCTGCATCCATCAGGCCAGGCAATGAACCGTGCATACCGATGAGCCCTTCCGCGCGCATCGTATTAACAATAGCGACATTTTCCAAATCCATGTAAGTGGTGGTTGTCGGCCAGCCCCGCCAGACCTTGACTTCCATGCCGCCGTCCTCTTTCCAGCGCGCTATGACCGGCCCGTGGTTGATGTCACCGGTGATACTGCTGGGTTGTCCATACTTGTACTCAACCATGGCGATAATATTCTGGACTTGTCTGGTGTCATTGAAGCTGGGGAATTTATACTCGGCAAGAGCAAAGCGGTTATGCCTGTCATACTCCACCGAAAACATGCTTGCGCCTTGTAGTTGGGGCATCTGCCCATTTATTCGGTAGGCATCGGACCACTGCTGAGGGCCATTCGGAATGGGGGGAAGTCCTGCTTTCTCTAAAACCGGTGTCAAGGTGGCACGTGTTGCATTCTGCAAGGGGACGCCAAAGAGCGTGAGTGGCACAGCCATCGCACTCCCAGCCCATACCCATAGCGATACGGCCACAATGAAACGACGCATGATCACTGCTTACCCTCCTCTACTCATTGGATACCCGTAATGCCCACGGGAACGATGCTGGCCTATTCACATCTGCATTTATCGCCCTACGGCACTTCGCCTTGCACTGGATACCGTAGGGTATTACAGACGACGGCTTGCCGCACATGGCCCTGATGACTCCACTTCTCTGGATGCCTCGCAAACATTGCGCATCCGTGAGCCAGTGGTGGAGCATTATGAATTACCCATGTTATGGACGTAATGTAAGCAAGGTATCAGGCGGGGACGCGCCCCGCCAACCACCACGCGCCAAGGCCCCATGTACTCACCCATACCACGGCACCCACCGCGCTCCAAATGGCAAAAACTGGGAATCCCATCTCCGCACTTCCCGCAATGTAGCCCTGCAACTGGCGCAGCGGCACGATAAATCGGCCGATGGCGACCACCGGGGCGCCGAAGCGATGGAAGAAACGATGCACTTTGTCCACCATTTTCGGTTTGATCCAAACATAGCATCCGTAGCGCAGTAATCCGGCATGCCCATACTTTGCGCCCAATCCATAGGCCAGGTAGCCACCCAGAGTCGCCGACAGGATCCCTACCGGGATCACCTCCCAAATATGGAAAACGCCTTTGGCGGCAAGGAAGCATGCCGCCACAATAACCGCTTCACCAGGAGCGAAAACAACCCCCATACTTTCAGCAAACAGGATGACAACGACCGCCAAAATTCCATACCCGTGGAGGATCGGGGTAGCTGCGGCAATCAGGGAGGCCAGCGTGGATAGGAACCAGTGCATCATTTCCCACCTGGATCGCTGGCGAAATCACCGTTATTCGCTAACGGCGCCATTATGAACGGCATTTGTCCGCCCGCCAAGATGTGGGGCAACTTCCCTTTCGATTGCTGCACGGTCTTCCACTGGGCCAACTCGGGCATCACGGGCATCTCCTTGAACTTCGTCGCGTTGGCCTCGACCGTCACCTGATCCTGCAACTGAAGTAAGGCAAAAAGGGGTTGATGGCCTCAATCTGTAAGGGTTCCCGGTATACCGGGATAATGGTCCCGACCAAAAGTTTCACCTACCGGGAAACGAACAGGAGGCGCCCGTGTAGAAAATGGCACGAACCGTGCCTCCTTTCAAGCTTGTCGCGGCAGAAGAAGCCATGACGACGCAATCCGGGTTGGTGCTATTTGGCGAAGGCTGGCAGCCGCCGCCTATCGCCCGTGCCTGACGGCTGTCTTTGCGCACGCATTACCTCGACAGTGGAATGAATAATTACCCAACATTCGCCAGGAAATAATGCATCTCCGGGCAAAATCACCCCTGAAAATCCGTCCCCTACCCCACGGCACGCTAACCTCAGAAATCAATTGCGGAAATCTGGGAATCCTCTTTACGTTGGAAATTTTCCTACTATACTAAATTCGGGTGGCGGGCTGATCCCACGTTTACCATCCAGTGAATAAGGATGACGTTATGTACCAAGCTAATGGACAACAAGGAGGTATTATGAAATCCACGTCACGCTATCTCGTTATCGCTTTACTCGCCGGTACCGTCGGCCTGGGAAGCAGTACCGCCGCTTGGGCCTATGAGGGTCAGCAGTACGCCCAGCAGGCACACATCAGCCCGGACAAGGCAGAGGCCATCGCCATGAACGCCAGTAGACCCTGCGGATTTCGGCTGCACAAGGGTTTTTTTAACCCTCTGCAAGCACCCGCCATCGCCAAGCAGACTTGCCCCCCGAACACCGCCAAGGTCACTGGCATGAAGCTGGAAAAAGCTCCCGGCGGTAGCGGCCTGCGCTATGTTGTAGACGTTAGCCGCGAAGACCTGATGTACACTATCTCCATTGATGCAAAAACAGAGAAACTCCTGGAGATACTGATCTTGCCGGGCGGATCCAAGCCGTGAAGGGCCGCCAGATGAAGCCGCTCAACCCGGCCCGCAGGTCTGCATAGCGCCACCCGGACTGACGGAAGCATCCCGCCAGCGCAATGTTTTGCGGAGCCCATCAAGCACGCAGAAGGTGTAAACACACGGGTCAACGCTGCCGTCGTCATGAAGAGCGTGCCGTTGCCAGGGCCGGGTAATCACATCTTGTGGCGCTGGCGTTTCGGACTTGGGTCTCATGGGTCCGCAGCCAATCGATGCCTGCAGCAACAGACACGCCGACTGGTCTGGCGCCAAACTGGATGTGCTGTAGCAAGGTTGGCAGAAAGACGTGCACGGTGGGCATGCACACCAGCGAATCTACATTCCCCAGGGCATGCGCCGACGCATCGTAGGATCGGGAAGTCAGGAGTAACAAATGGCACGAGAACTGGTCTTGTCAGTAGACGCCGAAACCGGCGAGGGAATGGAGGGCGTGGCCAATTTGGTTATGCAGAAAAAACGCAAAAAATCAGAACCGATCATGACGCTGATTGTTGGCATACTCGTGCTTGCCGCGCTCTACATAGCGATTTTTGGTGCCGACAGCCTGAATTTCTTCATCTATGGCACCATTGGAATTGGGCTCATCTTTGAGTACGGCTGGATTTGCGTGATACTCCGTGCCGCGGTCACTGGTGGTCATGATTACGAAGATACGCAGAGGAACTGATCGGGACTCTGGAAGCAGGCCACCCCCTGATCACACCAAAGAAGAGCGCGCGGGCTGTGTCTGCAAGGCCAACGGTTGCGCAAGATTTAAAACATGCTAAGCGTAGGAGAATAGATTTTTATTAGGTGTGGTATGATGGCCGTATCCATACGCAACATCTTGTCAGGTGGGTGGTCTCATACCGGATTGCTTGCATCGGTTACTTTATCCTTCACCTTTTTGAGGCGTATGGCTTCGTGTTGTGCCAGCATAGCAGCTCCGTGCTGCTTCCAGAGCGCCGTAGTGGTATTTTTGGCGGGATCATTCAGGGTCTTGGCAAGTGCCATAAGACCACCCAAGAGTGTGCCTTCATCGATTTCCAGGATTCCCGCCATTTCCACCAGGCCACCGGCCATGAATCGTTTATGGTTGCGGCTCTTGCATTCGACAAATTTCTTTTTCCGGTCCTGTTTTTTGCGGATACTGATGAGCGTCTCTTTGGCTCTTCTGGCGGATTCTAGGGCCGCGAGATGTCGTATTTTCGCGTTTTCTGCCTGGGATGTCATATGAATCCTCCTTGTGCTTTGCAAAAAGTTAATTTTTTACTCCTGTTGATGGCATAAGTGAGGCGTGTTCGAAGATTCACTATAATAGTTTCCTAATCGCTAGGTAACGCCTTTCTCTTTAATAAACCAGCACGGCATGGGCTCCGCTCGCGTGCCCTACTCTTCCTCAGGGTATCGTACTCCTCACCACATCCTTCGCCACACCCTGCAACTGTAGGATCCCCTGTGTCAGATCGTCAATATCCTGGTTATCGTTGGGCAATGGAAATATCCGCGTCGCCACATAACGCGGTGCCGCAGAATCAGAGAGCTGCTAGCCAGATCAGTTAAACAAGTGCCACAACCCAGAAGACATCGCTATAGTCACGCTGACTTGGCAAGTAGTGCGCCCCTCCGAAGAGTCCGCCACAAAAAGCCGGGGAGAATCCCGCAGTAGTATAGACTCCCAGTGCACTTCTCTTGGCTCCGGGGTGGGACGGCCTGGCCACAAAGAAGAGCAGTATCACCGATAAATACAACATTCACTGATCGTCCTGGGAAAGAAGTGGCTGATGAGAACCTACCAGGACTTGACGCAAAAGGTCCCATCCACTCAGAATGTCGAAAGGCTAGGAGGCGGTCTCCAGCGATAACCAGCTTTTATGTCTTGGTTAGCACCATAGCGCCGCATACCGCGCATATGATCGCCCTCAAATCAACAGGTGTCATGTTGATCGAAATTGCACCAGAAAATTGACTTTGTGACGCCCAGCACCTTGCGCACGGGAGTCCGCAATCCACGTAAAGGCCCCCCTGGCAACCTGTGGCGCTGACCATGCGTCCCTTCCCTCCCCCGGATCGCACGCCGGGGACTTTCCCTTCTTCGCCCTCACCCCCGTTCCTTGCCCCCTCCCTCGTTATTACTCATAAATCATAATGAGGTGCCAGATAACCTAGCAGAGGGGGCACACGAACAAGCTGCCTTGCTTTTCACCGCGGGGGAGCGCTATGCTGCAAAGCGTAGCGCATTTTATCACCGCAGGTTGGAGTTATCGGTATTTTTAACCAGGTACGTCGGGATTTTTCGGGTGCTGTTTCTGCACGATAGGACATGTTTATGACGTTTGTTGCCCTGTTGCTTATGGTGTCTTGTTGAATACGCATCCTGCTAAACAGCCTATGTCGCCGCACGCCTTTAATATGCGGCGTGTTTTGCTGCTGCGCGGGCTGGCTATTATCGGCCAATGCATGACCATAGTCGTAGTTACCGTCATTCTCAAGTGGCATATGCCCGTATGGCATTTGGCTACAGTGATCACCATAGAATTTCTAATAACAATCGCAAGCATTGCACGCCTCACCTTGCAATGGCCAATAAATAATAAAGAGTTTTTTGTGCAACTATTGGCAGATGTTGTCATCTTAGTGGCACTTCTATATTTCTCAGGTGGCCCAACGAACCCATTTGTTGCCTTGCTACTGTTGCCATTAGTTATTGCAGTAACTACCCTTCCCGAGACGTACGGTTGGTCCATGGCCGCGATCACAGTAGCTTCTTACTCAGGATTGATGGCTTTTTATATACCGTTACCATTACATGCTCTTGCTACCTATGAAATGAAACTGCATATGTGGGGGATGTGGTTTGAATTTGTTATAATTGCTGGTATTATCAGTTACTTCGTCAAGAGGATGGGCGACAGTCTGCACGAACGGGACCAGGCGATTGCGCGGGCTCGTGAAGAAAAACTAACAATGGATCGCGTTGTTGACTTGGGTGCCTTGGCCGCTGGTGTTGCCCATGAATTAGGAACGCCGCTGGCCACTATGGCGGTAATAACTAAGGACCTGCAGCACGACTATAAAGAAACTCCCGATCTATCTGAAGGCCTGGGGATACTGTATGATCAGTTACAGAGGTGTAAACGCATCCTAAGCACCATGTCAGCTTCCGCCGGTCAATTGCAGGCATCTAGTGGCTGCCAGGTACACCTTGAAGAATACCTGAATGATGTTGTTACCAAATGGGGTGCTGCACGCCCCGGCGTCAATGTCAAACTACATTCCGATGGGTCCGGTTCTGCTGCAAAAATCGTTGCTGAGCACACTTTAACTCAGGCGCTGACCAATATTTTTAATAATGCCGCCGACGAGTCACCTGATTATGTTGAAGTAGATATACACTGTAGCGACCACAATATTGTTATTGACGTTTGTGATCTTGGACACGGAGTAACTCTGGATGTAGCCAAGAATGCCGGGCAACCATTTTTCTCTAAAAAGGAGGATGGCCTTGGGTTAGGGCTTTTCTTGGCTACCACTATTATAACCCGTTTGGGTGGAAGCGTATCATTGTTCAATCGGCGGAGCGGCGGTTCCTGCACTCGCGTTATACTTCCATTGACCTCATTACTGATAAGTACCAATAACTAATGTCCGCCAGAAATGCAGAAAGCAGCACGGATATAGCTACCACTTCGGTCTCTAACATTATGGTGGTAGACGACGACATAACATTTTGTCGGGTATTATCAACCGCTTTTTCCAGGCGTGGTTTTAAGGTATGCACAGTTCACGATACCGCAGAGATAATTACTGTTGCAGAAAAATACCTGCCGGATGCTGTGATTCTGGATCTTCGCATGCCCGGGCTTTCTGGCTTAGAGTTGATAACTCCTTTAAGGAATATTAACCCGGACATTAGGATCCTTGTTCTAACCGGCTATGCCAGCATCGCAACGGCGATTGAGGCCATAAAACTCGGAGCGGTCTATTATCTAACGAAGCCAGCAGATGCAGATGAGATTATCGCCAGGTTAAATGAGCATAATGGCAATCCTGCCGCACCAGTCGAAAACGATTTTTTGTCGGCGCGCAGGTTGGAATGGGAACACATCAGCAAAGTGCTGATGACGTGCAATGGTAATATATCAGCGGCCGCCCGCAGCTTGGGGATACATCGGCGATCTTTACAACGCAAGCTAAATAAACGCCCCGTACGGCACTGACTGCACGGGGGCATCGTCCAATCCCGCTTTTAATCAGCGATGGACGCGTAAATTCCGGATATTACAATGTTCTACGCGATATTTTATCAGTCCGATCAACAGGTAGCGCCGTATATGCTTTTTCTCTTATCCAACTACTGGCAATCCATTTTTCTCCATCGATAACTGGCAATCCCGCATGCAACGACTCTCTCAACTGGAGGTTCTGCGCATCTGTGTTCCTAAATAAAATACCAGTTCCTACGCTGGGCACTATGTTGGCCATAATATGCGGAAATTGAGTCCATCCACCATGTTCTACATCATTTAAGTATAGCAGAATCGTTAATATCCTATTCCCGCCGTTCTCCAATTGCGGAGAACCTTCTGAAAAAGAATCATAATGTATATCGTACTCCCCACCGCGGATATAGTGTAGAACTTGTAGCGGCTCCTGATTTTCCTCTGCAACCCCAATAAACAATGAAATACGACGCCGCACCTCTTTAATTATTGGGTACCTGTCAACCGATGGTGACGCTACCGTACTGCGGCGCCCTGATGTTTCATATGAAACATCAGAAACACCATCTACCACTTCCGAAGGTTTCGCATTGGATCCACCAAGGGCAATCAACTCTGCGCATTCGTCAGGACTTATAAGTCCACTGAAGTGCACTAATCCAATAGTATCATTCACGGAAAGTATCTTTACTGCCATACCATTCCCCCACTTAAAAATGCATAATCATTTTTACCAACTACCAATATAAACCCATCGGCCATCGCACAACTAAATGTATATTCGTCACCAATCACTGCGATTGGTTTCCCGGCCAACAAATGCCTGCAGACCGGTCACACCCCTCATAGATCCATAGACATGATGGTACCTTCATTGCATCTGACCCATCTGCATCTGCATGTGGATCATCGATTCATACTTACCATCTGTATTTATAACTCCTTTAGGGACGCTAACTCTATAGTACTCATTACCTATTGTGGTTCGTATTTTGTCATATCCTGACCTTATGTTGGGCCACTCTCTGGCCAGGCTCATGCGCGTTGGGGACCATGTAAATGATATGTATCCATCTATTATCTCTCCCGCTGCCTTAATAAGGGATAAAGATTTCTTTGCATCCTCCGGGTCTGTTGGAATCTTACATCGCGACAGATTTTTTTTAGCATACAGTGCATATAGCCAGCTAGTTTCATTAAATGGTGCTCCCGGCTTTTTGTTTTTATAAAAGCTCACATCGCTGGTGACATGACCAGATGCAACGACCGCATCTTGATAAACTGCTAGAGTCGGGGGCAGGACACAGTCATAAAACGATTCCATCTGGGTTAGTGCCGCACCCTGCGCCATTCCTGGCGCTGCCAGCACCAAAGCAACCGTTACCAATCGCAATATCTTCGTCATAACAACTCCTTCTTATATGATTGCCAAATCATATTAAGAGAAATACACCATTAGAAACCTGCCATGCGCCAACCTGGCAACACCATGGCAGCATTCTTCGTCATGGCCGCCAGTTACGCCACAGCACTGGTAGGCACCTCGAAGGACTCAAAGCCAAGCCGAGTGCATCCATTAAAGATCTATTAACATTACACAGATACCGCCGCATTATCACACCAAAACATAGCGCGAGATATCGCGCCAACTGTCTGCCCCTTAAGGAAGCCCAGTTCATTGTTTCTTATGGCCTCCCATTGGGAATGCACAGGACAACGTGTTTCCTTTTTTGTGCAGATATTGAGGCCGAGCACGCAGCGTTGTTCCATGGGACGACCTTCGGTGATCTCAATTACGTCAATAATATTTAGGGACTCAGCACCTGGACGCAATACATATCCGCCGCCCTTCCCTTTGACGGACTCCAGAACTCCACGCTTGGCCAACCATCGCAATACTTTAGTAACGCATGGAACAGATCCCCCTATATAAGCAGAAATATCGCGGCTGAGCACCGGCCTCCCGGATGGTTGGGCGGCCAGATAGATCAGGCTCCTCAGTGCATATTCACTGGTTTTACTCAATATCATAGGACCTGCTCATTTTATAATTTTTGAGAACAATCCGGCTCCAGCAATAACGCCATCCGTTTCCCATTCCAGCTTTGCAAGGCGAGGAGCAATCCGACGGTGGCAAGGATGTAAAAGACCCCTTTCTCGCCGGCGATGCCCAAACCCCAGCCACCGACTACACCACCTACGAATATCCCCAGAAACTGCATCAGCGAGTAGACGCCACTGGCCGCCCCCCGCTGTTCCGGCGAGGTGCTGCGGCTCATCATGGAGGGCAGAATGGCGGAGGCAATGTTGTAGCCCGCAAAGAAGATGACCGCACCAATGGCCACCGGCCAGAACTGTCCGGCCAGCAGTCCCATGATCAGGGCGCCCATCGCAATGCCGAGGCCGCTGAAGGCCAGCATCTGGCCGTGCTGTTTGTTCTTTTCGGCATAAATCACCGGGTAGACCATGGCCGCCACCGAGAGCAGCATCACCGGCAGGTAGACTTCCCAGATAGCGGTATCGGGGATGTGCATGGCTTTGACCAGTTCCGGGGAGAGCACCACAAAGCTGGCTCCGAGCACCATCTGCAGAATGAAGATGCCGATACTGGCGGTCAGTACCGGTGGATG
>JAJYPA010000234.1 GCA_021795795.1 Pseudomonadota bacterium
ACCTGCGCCACAGTGCGGCATCGTATCTGGTACAGGGTGGCGCTTCCCTCTTGGCCGTAGCTGAACTGCTGGGCCACCGCGACCTAAAGATAACGCGCCGATATTCGCACCTTGCGCCGCAACACCTGCGGGACGTGGCAAGCAGACTGGATGAAAAGTTAGGGGGTGCGCGATGAGTGTGGACCCTGTAACCATTGCCGTTTACCGTGCCGAACAGGAGCGCCGCCAGTGGATACGCATCGAGGACGTACAACACCAGCACATCTTATCAGACGGCCAAATTATCGACGCATGGCGAAAGGGCCGCATATCGCCAAGGGTGGACGTGCCTAGAAGCGACTTCTACGACACAGCCGGGGGGTGTTTCGTTCATCTTGGAGGCTACCCCTTGCTGGTGGATGAGCAGTATATCGCGCAATTCAGCGCCGAGGGGGTGGCGATGATAGGCGCTGTTCGCTCAAGTGTTTTGCGGGGCGACCCTGCGGACTGGAACGGGGGGTTACTCACGACACCGGACGGGCGTTGCATGGTGGACTATGGGCGGGTGCTGGTGCTGGATTCGCCCATAAGCACAAGATTAGGGGCGCTCTGGATTGGCACCGATGAAGCCGCAAAACTGACTGAGCAGCCCGCCGATGAAGTCATGACCGAAGCCCTGCGGGATGCCCTTGCACCGGATACACCGACACCGCCAAAAGGGAAGCGACTTGATGCCCAGATAGACGCGATGGTGCAGGTCATCGAGGGGATGGAATACGACCTGCTAAACATCCCAGATGGAACCAAGGGCAATATCCTTGCCAAGTGTCTAAAGCTGAACCCTAACCTTTTCCCGCCCGTAACCGGAGCGCTTACAGCTTGGCGAGAAGCCAGCAAGCGCAAAATCATCCGGCACAATCAAAGCCGGAACTAAATGCAGGGGGTGGAAATTATCCACCCCCTTTTTTTCACCCCCTACGCAAAAAACCAGCGCCGCCCTTATTCAGCAAGGGTGCAAAGTTTTCACCCCATTGTTTTCACCCTGTAACGTGATTTTTTCACCGTTGAAACAATAACTTGCAAGAGTAGTCTGCAATCCATCGCCGCACTTTGCGGCACCATGCGAGAGCAGAACACTATGCAAACCGAAGCAGAAACCCAAACCGAGTTTTACAGCGTAAAGGCCTATACCAAGCGCCGCCCGGCATTCACTCAGGGCGGATTGCGCCACCTGTTTTTCCACCAAGGCGAAGAACTGGAAAAGGCGGGCGCCATTGTTCGTTTGGGCGCCCGCATTTTGATAGACGATGCCGCCTTTCTTGCGTGGCTGAAGGCTGGCCATGCCCGGCATATCGCTGGACGGGGTGCGGCATGAAACCCCGCAAGCTAAAAGTCGGGCAGGCTGACATGTTGGCAGATATTACGCGCCTGTCCCAATTCCCAAGGCACAAGCAGCGCCAGCCGGGAAAGTTTGACGGAGCACGCAACCCGCGCGAGTTCAGATTCCTGCAAACGGTCCTGCACCGACACATGACGCGCGAAGAAGTTGACGCCGTAAGTGGCGCATCGAACGGGCCGGAAGTCGTTAATCAGTTGCGGAGCCGTGGGCTGGAAATTCCCTGCTACAGGATTGGAACCTTAGACAGGGACGGCATCTGGACCTACCGGGGGCTTTACGCTCTCAGCCATCGAGACAGGCCACAGGTGGCCCGTGCTTTGTATTCTGGGAGGGGTGGCGGCCAAGCCACCCAAGGCACTACAGGCAAGCAGACGGCCACCGAAGAAAGCAAAGGGGGCCACAATGGATAATAACACGTTCAGGCAGTTACGCCGCAACATCGCCCGCATGTTCTGGAGCTTGCGAAAGCTGCGCCGCACTATGGGGTGCGGCCATGAATAGCCCTCTGGTGGACTTTCAGGAGGCCATGCGTGCCGCTGGTGTCCTCTTGGCGGCAGATGCCCATATCACCCCAGACGGCCAGTTACACCGCGCCCGTGCTGCTGATGATAAGCCGGGGGCGCTTTCAATCTGGTACAACTTCCACCCGGACGCGCCCGCTTCTGGTGCTGCTGGCAACTGGCGGACAGGGGCCAAGCTGACATGGTGCGGAAAGCGTTTGCAGGCCCTCACCAGTGTCGAGCGTGAAACGCTGCGCCTTCGCATCGAGGAGGACAAGCGCCGCGCTCAGGAGGCCACAGAAGCCCGTCACAGGGACGCTGCTGCAAAGGCCGCGCGTATCTGGGCAGATGCAGCGCCAGCCAGTCCACGGCATCCCTACCTTGAGCGCAAAGGCATAGCGCCAGGCATCGCCCGCCAGTCCGGGGCGTCTCTGGTCCTGCCCGTTGTGGGCTTCGACGGCACGATTCACGGGCTGCAATTCATTGATGAGAAAGGCCAAAAGCGATTTATCAGCGGCATGGCCAAGGCTGGGCACTTTATCCCTTCTACTGGCACGCCATCGCCCGACCGCCCGTTATGGATTGCCGAGGGACACGCCACCGCTTGCACTCTCAGCGCGTTACAGCCGGGCGTCGTGGTCATCGCCGCCTGCGATGCTGGAAACCTTCTCAGTGTGGCCACGGAAGCCCGTAAACGCTGGCCTGCGCTGGATGTTGTGATATGCCCGGACTTTGATGCCATAGCCGCCAGAAAGGGCAGGAAGCAGCTATTGCAGCCCGTGCCCGCATCTTGAAGCCGGACAAGCTCCCTGCTGATATGCCCGCGTCCTGCACCGATTGGAACGACTGGCAGCAATTCAGGCGGCAGGGGGTGCGGCATGGCGCTTGATGGCGACGACTGGACCCAAAATATCCCGCCGTATGGCGACGAGTTCGAGCAGCCGGTGCCGCGCCTGTCTGTTGTGCCTGCGGGTCCGTCTGCTGGTGCTGATGCCGCGCTACCGGAGCCAGAGGCACCCAGACCGCCGCTATTCACCCGCATAGGCGAGCTCTTGGCGCATCCTCAGCCCGTGGACTGGCTGGTTAAGGGCTGGCTTGAACGGGACACCACCGCCGCGCTGATAGCAGAGCCGGGGCGTGGCAAGAGCTTTGCAGCCTTGGATATGGCCTGTTGCGTGGCACTCGGTCGAGACTGGCACGGGATACCAACCAAGCAAGCGCCCGTCCTGTTTCTGGCGGGTGAAGGACGTGCCGCAATGGTGCGCCGGGCCTGCGCGTGGAGCATCGTTTATGAATCCCTGAGCACGGCACCCCTGCACCTGAGCAGCGGAGCCGTGGCGCTGAATGAGCCGGACGCTCTGGGAATCATGCAGGCCGAGATTGACGCCATGCCGGAGCCGCCGGGGTTCCTGATAGTGGATACCTTGCAGCGTGGGCTATCTGGTGACGAAAACAGCGCCGAGGCCATGAATGGCTTTGTAGCGGCACTGGACACCCTGCGCCAGCGGTATCATTGCACTTGCTTGGTAATTCACCACCCGAGCAAGGCGACACCCGGAGAACCGCGCGGGCACTCCGCGTTGAAGGGCGCGATTGACACAATGGCGACGCTGGAAGCGCGGGAAGGTGGCGTTATCGTGCTGATAAACAGCAAGCAGCGCGGGGGCGACACTGCCCGCCCTCTGGCCTTTGGCTTCCGTACCGTGGAACTGCCGCCAGCGTGGAGCGACGAGGACGGGAACCCTAGCGAAAGCGCGGTACTCGCACCTTGCGACCTACCGAACGCACCCGCCAGACCGGAGAAGGGGCTAGGCGACAAGCAAAGGCTGGCGTTATCCATCCTCAAGCGCATTGTGGCAGAGCATGAGCGCAACCTGCTACAGGCTGGACGGGATGCCAAAGCCGCCAAGGTGGAATTGTCCACATGGCGGGCAGCAACCAAAGAGGAGGCCGGGGTGGATACGCGGAACTTCTCAAAGCTGGTGCGGCGCATTGAGGACCGGGGGCTAATTGCCATAGACGGGGCTTTTGTCTCTCTGATTCTGGCGTCATCCGCGTCATCCGCGTCATCCGCGTCATCCGCGTCATTTGATGCAGGTGACGCGGGTTCCCGTTTTGCGTCATCCGCGTCACATGCCTTTAGGCGTGACGCAGGTGACGCGATACCTGACGCTGAAGCAGACGCAGGGGAAAATTATGAAGAGTTCTAACCCTTCCCTATTGGTGGAAGAACTCAGGGCCGAGGGTTTCACTCTCACCGCCGAGGGTTCCCGTCTGCGGGTGGCACCTGCTGACTCGCTCACCGATGAACTACGCCGGAGCATCAAAGAGCACCACGCCGGAATAATCGCTCTATTGGCGGCAGAATCAGCGCCAGCCATCGAAAGCACTACTGTGTGATGCCACCCCAGCCCTCAGCGTGCATCCTGAGCAAGATATGGGGCCTTCCCGCGTGTCCTGCGGTATGTGCCTGCACTTCCTTCCCGATACCATCAACCCAGTCCAAGGGGTAGGCCGCTGCGGAGTCACCGGAGCGGGTCCGCCGTCCGTTGCCTCTGGAGATTATGCAGCGTGTTACCCACGGGCACCGAGGACGTGCCCCAGCTACGAACAGAAGGATACCGAGATATGAAAAACGAAGCGTTACGCAAAACGATAGGGCAGCTATTCGAGAGCCTTCTCGAGCTGGAGAACATCGAGCTTACCCATGGCGGCCAGCGATACCGGGCCGAACGTGCCAGCCCTTGGGTTCTCATGGATACCAAAGCAGCGCGTGGCTGGAAGCGTTGGACTGAATGGCCGCTCCCTGAGTACCACCAATGGAGAGCCAGACGGGAACAGCAACCATGAAGCCCCGGAAATCTGCCCCTACCGTTACCCCCGCATATTTGGCGGCATGGGCGCGGCTGTTCACTCGCTCCCCCGAAGAACTGGACGCCGAGCGCCAATCTCGGCAACCAACACCAGCACCACAACCGCCGGGAATCCGTAGAAACGCCCGCCAAGGCCCCTAGAATGCCCTGTGCTGCACGCTGGCGGACGGGGTGCTAACCCATACAAGGAGCGTAAACCATGAACGACGACGAACCCACTAAAGTAGTACCGATTACTGAAAAGCGGAAACCGCCCCGCGCAGGCATGGGCAGGCCGAAGGGAACGCAAAATCTTATCACCAAAACCCTGAAGGAAGCCCTTGAAGAATCCTTTACCCGGCTGGGCGGGGTGGAATGGCTCATGGCGCTGGCCGCTGCGGACCCATCCACCTATGCCCGACTGCTGATTAAGCTTTTACCCACCAAAATTGACGCGGAGATTAACTATGCCGAACTCACATTGGAAGCGATACTGGCGGCGACGCCTGAGCCGGTGGAAATTGTCTTTACCATCGTCCGTCCTGACAGAACCATCGAAGGACACCTGTTGCGGCAACCGGGCGGCGAGTTGCGGGAGCTCTATGTCGCCGAAATCGCCGCCATGGGGCTGGAACCCGTGACGCCAGAAGTGAGTCTGGGGGAGCGGTCACAGTGACACCCCGCACCCCCATTTTGCAAAATACCCCATGAACGGCCGCAAACAGGGCAGAGCTACCCTAAACACCACCCAAGCCCATAACGTGCAGCGCAGCGCATTCTAGGCCCCTTCCTGAGCGTTTGTGAGAACAAAGCCCATGAATGGCCTCTGCTTTGCAAAACAAACCCCATGAATGGCACGCCCCCTGTTTTGAAAATTAACCCCATGAATGACCCTGTCAAGCCCCTGCCTCATGCGTCGTTATGGGGTGCTGGCGCCGGTCCCGTGACGCCCCACTGACTCACCGCCCCGTGGGGCACTCATGGGACACTCAGGGGCAAAAAACGGGAGTTATCCACAATCAACGGGAAACAGCGCTAGTGCGTAAGATACTGTTTTATTGCTTATATTGTATTGCCGAGAGTTGCGGAGAATTGGCCTGCAGGCGCTTCCCAAGCTCATGGCGTGGGTTCGATTCCCATCACCCGCTCCACAAAACCGGGGGTTAGGCTGAGAGCCTAGCCCCTTCGTTTTGAGGGCTCAGGGCACCCGGCTTCCCATACATCAGTGATTGAGAATAACCCCATATGGGCATTTTAGGAACCCCGCAACAACGGATCAGAACAAAGGCCGTTCCAACGTCGCTAAAAGCGCATCCACACGCTGGCGCACCGCATCGGTCATGCGGATCGGACGACCCCATTCCCGAAGCGTTTCTCCGGGTAGTTTGTTGGTGGCGTCCATGCCCACCTTGCCGCCCAGTCCGGCAACCGGCGAGGCAAAATCGAGATAGTCAATGGGCGTGTTTTCTATAAGCGTGATATCCCGCACCGGGTCCATGCGCGTGGTCATCGCCCAGATCACCTCCTCCCAGCGCCGCACATCGATATCATCGTCCACCACAATGATGAATTTGGTGTACATGAATTGCCGCAGAAAACCCCAGATACCGAACATGATCCTTTTGGCGTGGCCGGGATACCCCTTGCGAAGGCTGACCACGGCCAGGCGGTAGGAACACCCCTCCGGCGGCAGATAAAAATCCGCTATTTCCGGGAACTGCTTTTGCAGCAAAGGCACGAAGACTTCGTTGAGGGCCGCACCGAGTACGGCGGGCTCATCCGGCGGGCGACCGGTGTAGGTGCTGTGATAAAGCGGGTTTTCGCGATGACTGATCACCTCAACGGTGAACACCGGAAAGCGCTGGGTCTCGTTATAGTAACCGGTGTGATCTCCAAAGGGGCCTTCCACCGCCATGTCATCCGGGTAGATATGCCCTTCCAGCACAATTTCCGCGCGCGCCGGCACCTGTAGCGGGACGCTTACCGCGTCGGCGAGTTCCGTCCGGCCGCCGCGCAACAGGCCGGCGAACTGATGCTCAGAAAGGGTGTCGGGAATGGGGATAACGGCTGCCAGGATGGTCGCCGGATCGGCCCCATAGGCTACGGCAACGGGGAACGGCGCGCCGGGATGGGCCTTCTGGAATTCGCGCAAATCCTGAGCGCCGCCGCGGTGCGCCAGCCAACGCATGATGACCCGGTTACGGCCGATGACCTGTTGCCGATAAATACCCATGTTGGCCCGTCGTTTGTGCGGACCCTTGGTGATGGTCAGCCCCCAGGTCATCAGCGGAGCGGCATCTTCCGGCCAGCAGGTTTGCACCGGCAGGGCGCCGAGATCGACCTCCGCCCCCCTCCGGATGATGTCCTGGCAAGGCGGACGGCTCAGAGTCGTCGGAGCCATGTAGAGGATTTTGCGCAGGGTAGGCAATTTTTCCCAAAGATCCCGCAGGCCGCGTGGCGGGTCCGGCTCCTTGAGATAAGTCAGCAATTGACCAATCTGCCGGAGGTCGGCGAGGGATTCGCCCCCCATCCCCAAGGCCACCCGTTGCGTCGTTCCGAAGAGGTTTCCCAACACCGGCATGTCGTGCCCAACGGGCTGAGTGAACAAAATGGCGGGACCCGCCGCGCGCAGCGTCCGATCGCAAATTTCCGTCATCTCCAGCTCGGGCGAGACAGGCCGGTCCAGGCGCCGCAATAAATCACGTTTTTCAAGATCGGCCACGAAGGCCCGCAGGTCACGATAGCTCATGAGGACATTGTAACCGCAGGTGGATTATCTTGTCCCGCTGTCAGGATCCTCACGCGCCACGATGAAAACACCATCCTCCATGGCCAAAGAAGAAGTCGCACGCAAATCAATGGCCTCATGGCCACTGATGTACTCGTCCGCAAGTGTGGTCAGGCAGGCGATCTCCTCTTCGGTGACCGGGACGAAACCTGAAAAGCCGATATCCCGCAACAATACCTGTCCACGCGCTTCCTCATTCATCTGACAAAGCACCTGGGTAAGCAGCGCCTGCTGCGGCAACAGTCGCGGCCCGATACAGAACGCGTGGAACGCGAAGGCATCGTCGGAACGGTCTATGATGCGCAGGCGGTCACGAATCAGACCGCTCGCCCCGGCATAGACTTCGTCAAACAAAAAACCGACATCGGCCTGCCCTTGCAGGATGGCCTTGAGCACCCCCTGGTAACTGCCGGTAAAAACAAACTCCAACCGGGCCCGGTCAATGTCCGCCTTGTCCAGTAGAAACAACCCTACCATATGAATCAGCGTGGCGGGGTGGGCGGAGGCGATGCGGATGCGCGGCGGAAAATCCGCGGCTTCCCGTATCGGGCCAGCCGCCGCAGTGCATAAGTATACCTCGTCAAAATGGTCGCGGGGTTTGGCGATGGGCACAAAACCCAGCTTTTGCACGTACTGCACCCAATCGAAAGGATTTGCGTACACCAAATCATAATGGTTGGCGAGCACCGCGGCACGACAGGTATCAAAACCATCATGCGGCTGAAAATGCATCGTTTGTCCAAGATGACGCTGTAAATAGGTATTCACCAAAAACCATCCCGGAAGATTTTTTCCGGAATAGTTGGGATCCACCGTAAAATTCAGCGTGGTTTCTACGGAGGCATCGGAAGGTAACATAGCGCAGGCCCTCAAATATCGAAATCTACCGGAATCTCACCAAGAATATTGAGGTGGATATTGAAGGGCGTCATGTATTTCATGGCCGTCATCATAGACCCTTTGAATTTAAGCCGTCGCGTCATCAACGCCGATTTTCCACTCATCTCTCCGGAGAGGATCTGTTTCCAGTGCTCCATCGTCGTCCACATGATGAAATCCCGGCGGCGCCCGTCCGAAGGACCCGCGTAAATGATCCTGCCCGCCTTGCAGAAAAGCATGACATGCGGGATCTCCGGGCGATCTTCAATGTAGTACTCCCAGGTCGCATTGAAGTTTTTGAGGTCTTTCTGGATCTCCGGATACGCGTCCCACTGTTTGCCCACCAGGCGAATCCACTCCGTACTCATAAATTTTGTCGTCATGACCAGCGCCCCTATTCTCATTGTTGCAGTCAATTCAATAAAGGTACGCAGATTATCATCGTTTAATTATATTTTTATGTAACAGCAATGATGATCTCTGTTCCCTCTTATTTAGACAACATTGGGATTTTCGCCAGTCCTTAACAAATGTTGGAGAATAAGGCCGGACAATATCACACCGAAAAGTGCAGGCATGAAAGAAATGGTGCCATTGACCGTCTTCGCCCGCGCGCCCGAACCGGCCCCTTCCGCGGGAGGGGCCGTCGGGCGCGGCGACTCGTCGGAAAATACCGTTTGGAGGTCCAAGGAAGCGCCATTCTTGCGTAATAAGGCACGCAACTCACGGGCCAGTGGGCATTTTTCCGTTTGATTGAGGGTGGCGACCCGTACCCGGCGGGGGTCAAGGCGATTACCCGCGCCCATACTCGAAAAAACCGGTAGTCTCAGGCGTTGCGCCTGCTGGATCAGTATGGCCTTGCAGGCGATGGCATCGATGCAGTCCGCCACAATCTCGGCTCCGCTGTCCATCAGCAAAGCGGGCGCACTGTCGGCACTAATGAACACCTGATGCGTTTTGAGCACGCAATCGGGGTGGATGTCACGAATCCGCGCGGCCATCACCTCGACCTTGGGTTGATCCAGGGTCGAGTGCAGCGCGACCAGTTGACGATTGAGGTTGGAGATGCTGACCACATCATGGTCGACGAGGGTGAGATGCCCTATCCCGGCGCGGGCGAGATTCTCCGCGACATAGCCCCCGACGCCACCGATCCCCGCAATCAGTACGTGACGGTCACGCAGGGCTTCGATGGCGGGCGCTCCCAGGAGGATCGCGGTGCGGGCAAAGGGGTGCGTCATTGCGGGATTCCCTGCAGAGAAAATAAGGAGCGGGCGTTTTGCGCGGTGATCCGCGCGACTTCTTGGACCGAAGTATGCCGCAACCGCGCGAGACTGGCGATGACCATCGTCAGATAGGCCGGCTCATTACGCGTGCCAAGGTGCGCATACGGGGGCTGCCAGGGGGCATCGGTTTCCATCAGAAGGGATTCCGCGGGCAACCGTTCCGCCGTCGCGCGCAGGCGCCGGGCGCGCGGGTGCGTCAGTGCGCCACCGAGTCCCAGCAGAAATCCCAGATCGATCAGGCGCTGCGCCTGCACCAGGCTGCCCGAAAAACTGTGGAGCACCCCACGCAGATCAGGAAAGCGTCGCAGGATGAGTATCACTTCTTCTACACAACCCCGGGCGTGGAGAATCACAGGCAAACGCAACTGCCGCGCCATGGCGAGTTGGGTCGTGAAACAGGCGCGCTGGCGGAGCGCGTCGGGCGCGCCTGCACAAGTATCCAGTCCGATCTCCCCCAGAGCCACGGCATCGGTCAGACAGTTGGCCAACACATCTTCCCAGCCCGCTTCCCGATCCTCCAGGTACAGCGGGTGCACGCCAAAAGCCGGATTCAATTCCGGATAGCGCGCGCAGACTTCTCTGACGCGGAACCAATATGAAGGACTGTAGGCCGGAACGATGATCGTGTGCACGCCCACCGCCGTCGCGCGACGCACGACGGCGTCGCGATCCACATCAAAGGCCGCGTCATCCAGATGGCAATGGCTATCCACCAGCCCACGCAAAGGAAGCGCCACCGCATCGTTCGCGGCATCGCGAGTGAGGGGTTCCATGCCCCGATCTTACAGCCGGGGAACCCCGGGGTAAACGGACATCCAGCGCCGCCACGATACCGCCGGGACTTGCTGTATGAGGTGTCTTGGTCTTAAATGGCCGGATATGGAGATTTCGCCGGAGAGATTATGCGTACGCTGAGCGCCGACTTGGCCATTCTCGGAGATGGTCCGGTGGCGCGTAGTCTGGTCCTCGCCTTGGCGGACAGCCCGTTACACGTGGTTATGCTGGATACTTCACCGCTGGGTCAGTCCCGACCATCGCAGGCCGATCGTACCGTCGCGCTGGCGCTGGGCAGCCGCCGGTTGCTGTGTCGGTTAGGCTTGACCATGCCACTGACCGGTGCCGCCGCCATTCAGATCGTGCAGATCACCCAGCAAGGCATCAGCGGACAGGTACGTCTGGAGCACAGCCTGCTGAATGCGCCCGAGCGGCGACTGGGGGAAGTCGCCGGTCTGGAAACCTTGAATGAAGCACTCGCGCTGTCCCTGGCACGCTGCAGCCGGCTCCAGCAGGAGTCCCCCGGACCATTACAAACTCTGCAATGGTTTCCGGACCGGGTACAACTGGACTGGCCAGATCTGCGTGTCGAAACGGCACTGGTAGTGGTCGCCGATGGTGGCCACGGTGGCTTGGCGCGCCTCGCCGCCCTGCAACGCATGGGTTGGGACCATAACCGCCACGCCGTCATCGCCACAGTCACTCCACGACAACCCCTGCCCGGTGTCGCCTTCGAACACTTCCTGGAGAGCGGGCCATTGGCCTTCCTGCCTATCGGCAATCATCAATTCTCCATCGTCTGGAGCTTACGCCCGGGCGATGCCAGCCGAATATTGGACCACTCCGACGCGGCCTTCCTGGAGGCATTGAATCGCCAGCGGCCACCGCATTTGCCGCCGCTGACCTTGACGGGTCCACGTAGCGTCCACCCGCTGTTTTTTCAGCGGCTGTGGGCCGAACCGAACCAGCGCCTGGCGCTGGTGGGCAACGCCGCGCAGACCCTCCATCCGCTGGCGGGACAGGGTTACAATCTGGGACTGCGCGACGCCGTGACCCTTGCCGCCCTGCTGCGGGAGGCGGCGGCGCGCGGTAACGATCCCGGAGAGGCATCGCTGCTGCGCGATTACGCCCGCA
>JAJYPA010000235.1 GCA_021795795.1 Pseudomonadota bacterium
TCCTCTCCGCGCGCGAGCTCGCCGCCCTGATGCTAGGACACCTGAACCCGTCGCAGGTCGGAACATCGATCGCATCGAAAAAGACCTTTCAGGCGCACTTCCCGCCGCGCAAGATCATGCAGGCGGTGATTCAGTGGCACTTCGAGCAATCCGGAACGTGCGCTGACTGCGGTACCCGCCTGGAGCTGCAGGCCGACCACGTCATCACCCGTGAGGACAAGGGCGATGAGGCCGATAGGCTGGAGAACATGACGTTGCGGTGTCGCCGCTGCAACGTAATACGACGGCCGTCTCACAAGCATGGCGGCAAGACGTTCCTGACCGCTGAGGCGGCGCTGATGTGGATTCTCTTCGTCAAACGACCTCGGACCTACCAACAGTTCGGGACTCTGTGCCGCGAGTACGGCATGACGATGGCGAACATCCGCTTCCAGGAGGCTTGGGCCATGGCGCATTGGCTCAAGCGCGAGAAGCGGTACGTGATCGATGGCGACTCGAAGCTGTAGCAGAGGTGTCGTCGAAGAGCGCGAGCTGCGCTCGTTCGGCGAGAGCCGCGGTCTTCGTGACGTCACGCATCCGGAGCCCGAGCTGGCAGTACTCCTCAGACCGCTCGATGCACACTGAGCGAACGCCATAGCGTTCCGCAACTCGTCCCGTGGTGAGGCTCCCCCCAAACGGGTCCAAGACAACGTCGCCGCGATTCAGCCGCGACACAAGTAGCTCGGGAAGCTCGTCGGGGAACGGAGCGGTGTGTCCGTGTACGTTCTCGCCCCGCACCATCTTCATCACCGGCTGCTGCCGGAGGACGCGGCCAACCAGCTGGGTTCCGGCATCCTCACGCTTGCCGTTGAGCTTGCCGTTGCCGTTGCTCTTCGACCCGTTGGGGGCGGGCTTTTTGAACACGAGGACATGCTCCCAGCAGTTGAACGGGGCCTGGTAGTACGGCGAGAAGTTTCCTGCGTTGAAGCCCCGCTTCCCCTCGATGTCGCCTTTGTCCCAGACGACATTCCCGATCAGGTCGAACCCGATGCGGCGGAAGAGATCGACAGTGTAAGCGGAGAGTACCATTCGTCGCTTGCCCATCGCGGAAAACACGATCGTGTTCTCATTATCGAAGTAGTCGAAAACGTTGTAGAGGTAGAGTGCACCCGGTTTCAGCGTCCTGAATACCTCGGCGTTGATAATCAGCATGTCGTGCAGGTGGCAGTACATGTTCGGCCACTGCGCATAGTCTCGGGCGTTGTAATAAGGCGGCGATGTGACGGCGCCGTCGAACATCGCCGCCGGCAGACTCCGGAGCACCGCGGCAGAGTCTCCGAGAAGGACCTGGAACTCGTCGTCACCAAGGTTGCGGAGCGGCGCCGCGCTCGTGGCCGGGGTACAGACGTACCTTCGGAAGAGCGGTCCGTCCCAGAAGGCGTGACCGCGTGATTCCAACTGCAGCGCATGGTGTTGGATGGTGCGGCCCAGGCCAGCGCTGTCGAACGTCGGCCAGCCGTGCACGTGGATCGTGTCCCCGTGCATGGAGTAATGCCGAACGAGCATCTCGACGATTTCTCGATCCGACACATCGATGACCACGTCCCGTGTCCATCGTCTGACGCTATCCACAGGGATCTCGTTGCGATCGTCGTCGATGGCCTGTTGCATGGCGAGGCCGCGGAACGCGTACCGCTTTCCGCGGTTGTACTTGCTGCGATCAGGGCACAGCACGTTGTTGCACTCCCAGCTTCGCACTCCGAGGCTCGGGTACGAATTGCCCTGGACGTCCGCACTTCGACAGGTCGGGCATGGAACGGGCGACTCGTCGCGCTCGTTCTTCTGGAAGACGAGTAGCAGGCGCTCGACGTTCCCTTCAGCATCGGACATCACGAAGCAATCGCGGTAGGCGAGCCCCTCGTTCACTAGCTCGAAGTGGGCCGCTTCGACATCGAGTCCTGCGATGTGCCCGCGCGTCTCGTCCCTGACTCGCTCCCAGCGGAAGTAGGCCTTCTTGAGCAGCGATTCTCGGTGCTTCTCTCCGAACAGCGTTGCGTCGGCAGCGACTTCCCATTCTACGCTTCGCCCATCCAATTGGAGCGGCTCAATGAGGATCGCGAAGAATCCATAGTTGTTGATGTTCGTGTAGAGGCGCTCGACGAGGTGGGACACAGCCCCTCGAAGCTCCTCATACGTCTTGAGTTGGGCGATCGCGTCGCCGGATAGACGCGCAACATGAAGCGCGTTATCTCGGCTGAAGAGATGTGGCGACCGCACATGGAGTTGATCCCAGAAGGACTCGCGGTAACCGTCATCGTCGAACTTGGGGTCGAAGAATCGGTGCATCTCCCGCTGAGGGAGAGATACCCACATGAAGGCGCTGAATTGTGCCTTCACGATCTCGCCCTCGATGTCGCGGTCGCCCTTCTCCTTGCGCAGCTTGGTCGGTTCCTGGCACTCGTTCGCGAGATGCTGCAGCGTGTCCTTCTCGTCCATGGGTTGGAAGCGTCGCAGGACGCGCGCTTGTACAGGCTTCGGCACACCGCGCTCGTCCAGTACAGCCACCAGGAGTTCCTTATCCCAAAGGTCGAACGCTCGCTGGATCTGGCACTTCTGGTGATAGTGGAAGGTGAACCCAGCGCCAGCGGCCTCCCCATAGAACTTGCCTAGCACCTCGGCGTTCAGGCGGAACTTCCAGTTCACGTGTGCGAGGAATTCGCGACGCCGCTCAGCCAACGGCCGGAGCCCGTGGGAGCCGAGGTATCCGACGAGGCGTTCTAGTTCTCGCTGGTACTCGTCGTCGAACGCAGGTCGCAGGCCAGTAATCTCGACGAACTCGGCTATGAACGTCGAGGACGACAATCTCCGCGGCACGCTGCTGGAATGATCTAGGTTCACCGATATCCCACCACTGTTAGGAAAACCTCTCCATCGTCGGGCTTTGGCACTTGTGTCGTCTAGCGGGGCGCGAGTTGTGCGGCGTTCCGCCAATATGGACTTGCCGGCTGGAACTACGTTTGCGCGGAACGTCCGTTCCCCCAGCGTTCAATCGCGTCCGCACGCTCGGTTCGCACATACAGATCAACATCCCTTAAAATGGTCTTGGGAATTCGAACCTGACGCGTCTTGCGTCCCTTGCCGACGATAGCCATGGCACATGTCTTCTTGCCGACAAATCTGGGATCATCGGGGCTGGGAAGTTGTTTGAGCGTTAGTTTGTTGGCTTCCGACAATCGGAGTCCCGTTGATAGCAACAGGGCACCGAAAAGGCTATCCCGGACACCGTTTTCGGTTGCTTGCAAGGCAGGGTACAGCTTATTGCGGAAAAGTCCGATATCGAGATACTTCAGTTCCTTCGTGCGAACTGGCTCAGCGATGGATGCGCGCTTTAACGGGGTGCCTCCCCATCCGGTCTGAAGCTCACGAAAAGTGAAAGGTAACTTGGTGACGTGACCGCCCTCCAATGCCCATTCGTAGAACTTCGTGACTGCGGCAACAAAGGTGCGCCACGCGGACGCGCCAACGGGCGTGGCACCCCCAGCGCCAATCCGACGCAGGCGCCAGTACGCCTTGATGTCAGCCTCAATGGCATCTTTCCAGTGCGTGCGGCGAGACTCCAAAAATCGAAAGTAAAGGCTCAACTGCTCAGCGTAGGCTTTCCACGTGTTAGGGCTCGGGGCGGATGGGGTAACAATGAACCTGAGGAACGCATTGAGGTCCGGATCGTAACGGAAGTCTTCCGCCAAGGTGAAAGGCATGCCGTCGTTAAGGCCCAATTCAGCCATCAACCCTTTCAGGTGGGGGGTCAGCGAGGTTTTTACGTAGAAGACATCCATTGGGGAGTAACCGTTGTTTTACGTGGAGTGTTCTGTAGACCACTTGAGGGTTCTTTCTGGGCTCATTTAGTGCTCCTTTGAGGAAGTGTTGATGGTATCCAAGCGCATCTTGATGGTCTGAACGAAATTAAAACCAGTGACGTGCCTGACGAAACCAATGGTACCCCCGCCGCCACGATGCGGTGTGTTGCCAGAGACCAGGGAGAGGCTCATTGATAAACTTCTCCCCGGTGATTTTGACGTATCACCTACCGAACCACGTCAGCTTTTGCGCTCATCCAAAAAACACTCCTGAACTTCACTTCAGATTACATATACACCATACAGTATATGATACACATAAGTCAATTATCATTTATTCGGATAACGGCGAGATTGCTGCCGAACACGAAGATCGCTGGATAGTTTGGCAACGTACCGTCTTTGTGCGTATGCATCAGACCTCCCCAAGAATGACGGCGGCTATGAATCGATCTAGCGTGGGCTGTTGCTGGTCTATCCTTTTCTGACAGGTCTCGCTGTAGGTTATGGTCTGCATCCTGATTTTCTCCCGGTGGTGCTCGAAACGATCCAGAATGAACGGTTCGAGATGTCTCAAATACTTTTTGTGAATGGTCCAACTTTCGTCTTCCCTAGTCTTGGCCTCCAACAGTAGAATAACGATTGCCATCCTATCTTCGTCGCAAACAGACCTAGCAACGGTCATGAAATCCAGCGGCGGAAGCCTGCATGCGACGTCGGCCTCCAGCCACATGCAGCAGAACAATCCGCGCAGGACATACAGGGTTTTCTTGACGTTCCACCACTCCTGGTTGCGCAAATATTTCTCGTAGGTCTTGCGTGCCAGTCCGTAGTAGTGTCCCAGTGCCCCTTCCGGCCGGTAGAGGTCGTTGGCCGAGTTTTTCAGTGCTGGCGCACACTCCCGGTAGACTGTGGGTGACGCCAGCCATTCCAGTGCCGCCACATTCCCTTTTTGGAGCAACGCAAAGTTCTTGCGAACATCCCATCCGGAAAAATCGAGGTTGCCTTCCAAAACGTTAATGGTGTCGTCCTGTGGCGTAATGCCAAGATATGCGGCTGCCGGACGCGCAAAGATGAAGCGGATATCGTAATCGCTGTCTCGCGACGCAAAGCCCCATGCGCGGCTACCGGATTCGGCGGCGTAGAGGATTCTGACCTGATTGGTCTGTTCGAGTTCATACAGCTTTTCCTGAATGGTGTTTTTTTGCACTTCTTCACGCTCCAAATGCAGTGGGTCGGCACATCTCGCGAATCAACAGCCTCAATTGCGGGTCTCGATCACGATCCAGAAAGCGCCATAGGACGGCTCCCGTTCCTCATCCATCCTGCGATTCCACAGTCAGTACCCGCCACCAACCAGTGCAATGCCGACAACCGCCACGATCAGGACTTCCTGCAGGCTCATGCCGCGGAACAGGCGGAAGATGGCGCCGTAGATAAGCCCGTGGACTATTCCCCCGATAATCGTGTGCATCAACCACCCCCCGTGATCTGCGACGGTGTGCCCGGCGTAATATGGGTGATGATAATGATCGGCGTAAACCAGCGTGTGGTGCCACATGTGAGTTCCCTCGGTGTATTCAGATTTAGAGTATTATACCATGCTGTTTTCGGCGATTGTCATATTGCCGCGTGCAAGCGT
The DNA here is from genome assembly GCA_021795795.1 of Pseudomonadota bacterium. Next base: position 5,479 of record JAJYPA010000235.1, read on the forward strand.
GGCAAAATATAGACGGGCGCGCTTCGGGATCAATTTGATCCCGGTAACTTGTTTGGTTCAGCATCCAAATCGGGCCTCCTTTAATTCAGCAGGACTATGCCCGATAGGTGTGGGCGAAACCGAAAGACCGGCCGCGTGCAGGGTTTCCGCAAGGGTGGTACGTTGTCCGGCAATGTCGTTTTCAATACCTTGAAACCATTCACGCAAAGTGTCCAACGTACGGTGTCCCTTAAAAAAAGCATATCGGGAAAGGTCGCCAAGATAAGTCTGGAGCGAGGGATGTGTGGCTGAAACCCATCCTTTTCCATGCACTGTATCGAGGAAATACCCGTTACCTTCAGGTCGATCTGGTGACGCATTTGGTTGCTGATTGTTTTTTGGAAAATCAGAAATACAAAAAACATTTTTAAAAACCTTTTTATTTTCTTTTTTATTATTAAAAAGGGGTGACACGGATGTCGGGTGGAGTGAAACGCGTTCGGTATCGCCGGGAACGGCGCGGTTTATGGTCTCGTTTGACGAGTGTGCCGATCGGCACACTTCCGGTTGGATCTGAATCCGGTCATGCCCGCCGTCCGTCACATCGGCTTTCGATCCGACCGGTGAAGGTGAACAGACCGTGGCATCCTGGTGGACATCAGAAGGCCGGTTGTTCTCTCCAAGTTGCGGCGGAGGCGCGGAAGAGCCATGGCCTGAAGGAACGTAAGTCTTTTCAATGGCGATGGGTGGAGGGTCACCGGGCAACGCGGAATTTGAACAAGTGGCAACAGACTCTTCCCATCGGGAGTTTTTGGAGGCCATGAATTCTTCGGCGTAGACATGGTGCACGGTAAGCGCCGGAATCCTGTCGCCGATACGGGTTAGCGCGCTGTATGGAGATTCCTGGATATCCAGCGCTTGCTTCCCGTATGGACTGGCAGGCGGCGTATCGCTCACGGACTTGGATTTTGGAATGCCGCCACGCCGGGAGTTCTCCAGACGAGACGACATGGACGGCGTATACAGCAACATGTAGGAGGATGCCTGCCTGCGGCCTTGATGGAAGCGTTGGGTAGCTGATAGCAACCCCACGTTGCAGAGCTTTTTTAGAGCGCGTTCTATGGTGCGCTCGCAGAGGTCGTGACCTACCCTGACCTTTATGTCGTTGGCGATCTGCTGAACGCTGACGACGACCACCGGGTGTTCGGTGTTAGTGGCGGAGGCCACGGCACGCAACCTTCTTTCCATTCCGTCCCAGACTAGGTATTCGGCCAATGAGTCGAGCATGGAAAGCACACCATCCTGAACGGCGTCTGCACGGATGGTGAAGAAATCACGCCTGGCGGCGTCCTTGATCATCTTGAATCCGTTTTGTGGCGGTTGGGAGCCGGCCAGACGCGCGTGTTGCTCTGTAAAGGGGATGGGGTTGGTTATGTTGGTAGCGGGCGAGGTGACGGGATGAACGTCGGCGCCGGCGGAGTTCGGCTGCTGTGCCGGTATCGTACGGAACGGAACGGCATGGATGGAAACGGAATAATGGGTTTGCTGTTGCATGATGGCTTTCTCCCGAATTAAGGCTGCAGTGAGCCCGCCGAAAGCTTGAATTTCGGCAAAACTCCAGTGGATGCTTGACGGGGGCTTTTCTCGGGAATATGCTACTAGTTGTCAGGAAGTAGCTGATCTTCAGCGAGAAGGTCGGTCAAGCATGAGTAATAAAGAAGAGAAGCCGCGGCGCCAACCGCGGCTTTCCTTTTTGATGGCGTAGGCTAAGTCATGATCTCCCCCTTCGTTAGCGTGACCCCATAAAAGCAAAAAGGCAGCCCGTGGCTGCCTTTTTGGTGCTGGTCAAATGGGCATGGTATCGGCGGGCGATGCACCAAGATTTGAACGAAGGCTGCCAGTGTGCCGATCGGCACACGGAAACTTCTAGTGAAAACAGCATCCAGACTTTGGATCTGAGCAGACCACAACGAAGACGGCGCCAAATTGTACGCCTGATGATGAAACCCAACGCTATCCATCATGTTCATCCGTGACTACTGAGTCTTCATCTGCGACCATATCAGGAATTTCTTCAATACCAGCAGATGGTGACTTTGTGTTGACGAGCGTCGTCATGTCGCTTTCTGATCGGGAAAGGATGGCGGCAGATATCATGGCCGCAAGCTCTTCCTGTGGGATGTTCTGAATGCCAGGAGAAAGCCGGATACGCATTTCGTCCTTGCCAAACGACACGGTGCCCACACGAACTCCATCGCGGACAATAGGGCGCCGGTCGGGATCACGCGACCGATCATGTCCGGTCACCCATGCGCGCATGGTGTTGGTGTTAAGTTTACCCTGCAGGATAAGATGCGCTGCGTGGTGGACACGATCCGCGTACCCGTTGCGGCAGAGGTCCACCATGGTTTCCGCGGCCGACGCCGCGAACAATGCCGGCCCCTGGCGAACGATCAACTGGAGAGACAACGGAAGATCGGTAAACGCCAAATATTTGTAAAGCGAACGCCGATCGATGCCGACTTTGACGGCCAGTTCGCGTTTTGTAGGCGCTATACCTTCATCCAGCATGCGCTTGAGGTAAAAGCCGATCTCCATTTCGGAGAGATCCTGGCGTTGTATGTTTTCCGAAAGTGAGGCCATGATGGCCATCTTTTCGTCGGATCCAATGAGCGTGACTGGGATTTCTTGCCAACCCAACAAGGTGCATGCCCGCCACCGGCGCTCGCCGGCAATGATCTCGTAACGTCCGAAATCGTCTGGACGCACGCTAATGGGGTTCAGTAGTCTGCCAATGCGAGCAATGTCGGAAGCGAGATCGTCAATACCTTCCTGGCTAATCGAAAACCGAGGCTGGAATCGCCCGGGATAGAGCAGGGAAATATCCACCTGGTAATTCGTTCTTTCAGAAATATCGCGATCTACGGGTGCGCCGTCCGTCTGTGCGGGTAACTCTTCAGATCCGGTCGGACTAAGGACGGATATTGCGGCGGGTGCAGGCGCCTCTGAATACGGTTGTGCTTGCATCCGCTCCGTCTGCTCCATCTCCAGCAACACTTCTTCGCTCAGCGGCGGAGTCAATCCTGCAGGCGGTATGGGATGGATGACGCCTATTCTGCGGAAAGGTTGTTTGGCCATTATTCACCCCCTCTTTGCGCACGCTGGTTTTGCATAATGTTTTTCACGAGGCCCAACATTTCATCGGAAATGGCCTGTAAATCCGGAATGGCGACTTTGGACCCGGGGTAGGCCAGCGAGATGGGTATTTCCCGCTCGATGCTGGAACGCTTGAACTCTTCAGATTCCCGAATCATGCCCACGCTCATGATGTTGCCGTAATGTTCTTTCAGTCGATCCATGACTTTCGTTACACGCCGTCGGTTATCCCGGTAGAATGTGGGAACCGCGACGACGGACGGAGAGCGACCGACCTGTTCCCGCATGTTGATCAGCCGTCCACCGAGAATACTCAATCCCTTGAAAGACAGGGCATCGAGTGCCACCGGCGAGATGCATAGATCGCTGGCCAACAAGGTGGTATTGGTGAGCATGCTGGTACTCGGCGGCGCGTCAAAAAGAATGACGTCATAGCCGCTGAGATCCAATTGAGGAACAGGCTTGGTCAACCCACGTTGCAGAAGTCTGAGAACCTGAAAATCGCGGACTTGCGCATTGAGCAGGGCGTCCTCAAGGTTGGCCAGGGTCACATCGGCGGGAATGAGGTGCGGCCCGTTCTCGCCGTATGGCTTTTTGATGACGTCCGGCAATGGAACAGGGGCTGGCAATATGGGCGGTATGGTGAACAACGACCCGAAGTTATATTCGACCAGGTGCGTGCTATCAATGGGGGTGTCAGGATCTCGTTCAAGTTCTGGATCATACCCCATCATCTGCGTGAGGTTCCCTTGAGTATCGAGATCTATGGCCAGCACCCTCAGGCCACGGAAGGACCATTGCACGGCAAGCTCCGCTGCAAGGGTCGTTTTTCCGACACCGCCTTTGGCGGAATAGACGACGACGGTCGCGGTGGGCGAATCCCAGGAAAGCAGGCCACGCCGGCGGCGGAAATCGGCAATATCGAACACGTTATCTGTAGTAAAAAGGCGAGGCTTCCGTCCGGTGTCGCCGCGTTCCAGTTCCAATCCCATGAGCGCTATGGTATCGCGCACCACATGGTCATTGACCCGCAACATTTTGGCGACGCTGCCGATCATGTACTTCGGCTGTTCTACCAGATCAAAGAAATGATCCTCCTCGCTTGTCCGGCCAGCCGAACTGGCATCACCAAGTTCTATCCCATTTGTCATCCCAGCGTCCTCTTGATGGAGGTTGTCTGAGATAGTAAAAGGATGCTGGCGGCGGTGTCAATAGATGATAAAGAATTTTAGATACGTTAAAAGAAAGCCGTTCATTGACTAAAATGACGAAGAATGGGTGGTGATTTGTGGCATTTATTCTGAAACGTATAATTTATATTAAGTTTAAGATGTAGTGATAAGATATTAAATCATATGTCTTTTTTATTAATACGAGGCTGAAATCTCACCTTCTGAGCGTCGTCATGACGCTTGTCGTCGTCTTCGTGGGTGTAGAGAGCGGTGGTCCTGGGATCACTGTGCCTGGCATCTTTTTGCACGTAACGTGGATCCATCCCGGCATCCACTCTGGCGGTGATAGCCGTGTGCCGGCCCCAGTGCGCGGACGCCCGCCGGAGTTTTTCCGCCTTGATGTGACTTGAGGACTCAAGAATGACCGCCGCGGACCAGAATATCCTTTTCAGCAACTGGTTCATGCGCCGGGCCGTCATGGCTGACCGGTTAAGGGCTAGAAGCAGGGGAGTGTGATCGTCCGGTGATGGCGCTGACGATAATCCGAGATATTTGCGGTACCGCGCCAAAGCCTCGACCATGTCGTCGGGCACCGCTACCCGGGCATATTTGCCGCCCTTCCCCAGTACATACCACCACCAGCGTCCGCGCTGTTCCCGGAAATCGCCCATCACGCCGTGCTCCAGTTCGCTGGCCCGGGGACCCAACAGGTAGAGCAGGGAGAGGATAAAGCGCATGCGCTCGTAATGGGCTTGGCCTTGCATAGTGCCCCTGGGAAGGTCTTCCAGAGCCTCCAGCACGGCATTCCACATCTGCGGATCGATGAAGCGTTCCACGGTCAGCTGGGCAGGGCGCCCGGAAAGCATTTTCTTGTGCTTCATGCGCATCAGGGCGAGGGGGTTCGCAGGCAGGTGACCGGTGGCCACCAAATAGTCCATCATGGAACCGATAGATGCGAGCGCGGTGGATATGGCGGCTGGGCTCAAGGGGCCTACGAAAGGGCGCCAATCCGCTGAATCGCGGCGACGCTTGGGACCGCACCACCTCTCAGCCGGGGCAGGGGAGGCCAGGAAGGCGAGATAGCGATCAAAATCTTCACGCCCGAGATCGGCGAGAGTTTTGTCCTGATCATGTGCCCAAAGCAGAAGGCGCTCACATTCCCGCGCGTAGTTGCGCAAGGTATTGGGTGATTCTTTGTACTCGTTTAGGAAGGCGAGGATCGCTTCGATATCTTCTCGGTGGTCTTCACCGGGGGGGATGTTGACATAAATGGGCGCTTCAATATTTATGATTGGGCGGACAGGTGGATTCCCAGAAGTGTAGGGTGCGACTTCCTCAGCAGGGGCGGTCATTGCCATCCAATTTTCCAGCCCCCCGGCGGCTTTCCAATACGCTCCGCGCCGGAAACCATGTAAGCCGAATAGCGCGGCGGGCTGTAATCTCGCAAGCCAACGCGGTTTTCGAGTTACGCCCGGGGCGGGGTTGTTTCTCCCTGATGGTGAAATTACCGAAACCGGAAAGCTTTACTTCGCCGCATGTGGTTAATATGGCGCGGTTCTGGGGAGAAAGGAGCATGATAATCTGATCCATCTTGTCACTCATCTGGCCTTGCACACCGCGAACCTCTGCAATCTGCGCCTTGATCGCGTCAAGTTCGGGCACAAGGAAAGCCTGTATGGCTTGTTTAACGTCTTCAGCTACGGTCATCCAATTCTCTTCCAGTCAAGGCCATAGTATAAGGCGGATCAGAAGACAGACAAACGGGGGGCGCTTAATTTCTGATTATGGTTATAATCAGAA
>JAJYPA010000688.1 GCA_021795795.1 Pseudomonadota bacterium
CGGAAACCATCATCGCCCTGTCCCTCCTCACCGGACGTGGCCTGCGTTGGATGGTCCCCATCGGTATCGCCTACAGCCTAGGGGTCTGGACCACGGCGGAAGGCTGGGGTGGCCCCTATCTGCCCGGCGCGACGGCGAATAAAGGGGACGTTCTGGGTACCACCAATATCTATGTCATTGCCTTTCTCTTCCTGGCGGTCTGGATTTATCTCGACCCGAAGGGCAAAGACAGCGCGAGATAAGCGGTGCCATCCTGGTCCGGGCTGCCGCCCTGTGACCGCGGCTAACAACAAGGTTTCGTCCATCCGGCCGGCGCGCAAGGCGCTGGCCCTTTATCGTTCATGGTCGGATCGCAAAATACATTTTTATATTAAAACCGCCTGAAGTGTCATAAAAAATTCATCCAGTTGTCGCATTACTGTCATATTGGTTCGTTAAGATGACTCTCCTTGAAAAAGGCAGGGCTCTTCCTTTTGGACGAGACTGATCCACTGGCGGTCGCCTGTAAAGACGCGCCGCAGCAGACCACCCATCGTTACGGAGGGTGGATTTGTCCCGTGGCCGTAAACCGTAAACCACCACTAATAAATTAGGGAGTACTTCAACATGCGTAGTACCGTGAATTTACGTCCAGTCATTGTCGCGCTCATGGCATCGGGGATGCTGCTGCCGAGCGCTCCGGCCTTGGCCGGTGGCGTTACCGCCAGTACCGCAAGTGCCCAAAATAGCGCGATCGACCTTGGTCAGGTCAGCGCCGCGGCGCAAGGAGCCTCTTACCTCGGGAGTCAGGAGGCACAGTCCTTGAGCCAGAAAAGCCGCTTTAACTCCGGACAGTCGGTGAAAGTGCTGGGAAAACATGAATTGGCGGCGGCTGGTCCGGTAGGGGGCAGCGCGCAAGCGTTGGCCTACGCGCCGGGCGTTAGCGTGTCCAGTTATGGATATACCGGCGCCACCAAAAACTCCATCAGCGTGAATGGCATCAAGCAGGGTTGGGGTGGCTTCTCCGGCGGTCAGATCGATAACGGCAGTCTGTCCGTCACCTTTGATGGTGTGCCCATGGTGAATCCGTCCACGGGTCTCTGGGAAAGTCCGCAAGTGCCTCAGAACGGAATTTTGCAGGGCATAGGTATCACCTATGGTCCAGGCAACCCGGTGGATCGTTGGTACAACAATATAGGTGGTCAGATTGATTTCGTGCCACTGCAACCCACTCAAACGGCTGGTGCCTCCGTCAAGATGAGCTACGGCAGTTACAATGCCAAGAACATAGTTTTTAATATGCGTACCGGGAACATAGATGGATGGTCCACCATCCTGGCGGGTGGGGCCGGATCCGGCAACAGCTACCGGCAAAATCCGGATGGTTTTGCCAACCCCAGTTATAATTACGCCTGGTTCATGAAAACCAGAAAAACCTTCGGCAACGGTGACGTCTCGCTCGGTGCTTACCTGGCGAAGGGTTCCGGTTACCGCCCCGTGGCGATCCCGGTTGATCCTATTGCCGGCGTGACCATGAATGGCACGGCGAACGCACCGCTGTATAGCCAGACGACCTCGGGATATTACGCCTCACTGCCGGAAAGCGTCTGGTTCAAACAGGACAGCAACAGCACCTGGTTGATTTATAGCAAATTGAATGTCGCCCTGGACAGCATGGTGGGTCTGCATAACATGGTCTGGTATCGTTATGGTCATCGCCTGCACTTCCACTACAATAATTATGGGCTGTCTAATCCTGGCAATCTATATGAATACAATAATCCCTATGACAAGGTATATGGCGACAAGCTCTGGTTCTCAGTGGCGCTGCCCTATAACGATGTGAACGTGGGCGGATTCTTTCTGAATAGTCATTACAACTCGCGGAATGCATTCTATAATACCAATCCGCCGTATAATGGCTCATTATCTGTGCCCAATGCACACTATCGGAGCGATTATTTTGATCAGACGGACGTCGCTGCGTTCATTCAGGATAAAATCAGTCCGATGAAAAACCTGCAGATCACGCCCGGTGTGCGCTTCATCAACTACCAGACCAGTTATACACCGGCCGGACAGTCGGATTTCGCTGCTGCCTATGCCCTGTATCCGCAGCATGATCAAGGTCAGCTCCCGGCCGCCAGCAATAGTTTCACCACGGTGGAGCCCTCGGTGGATTTCAACTGGCAACCCATGAAATGGCTCGCGGTATTTGCCAGTTATGCGCAGGCCTATAAAGAGCCGCAGGTGGGTGGTGGTGGAGGTTTATACCAAAGCACAGCGCCCATCTATAATCTGGAGAAAAGCGCGGATTACAATGCGGGTGTAAAGGTGCATTTCAGGAATGCCGCCTATCTGCATCATTTCCTGCTATCGGCGAGTTTTTACCACCTGCACTACACCAACCAGTATATCCCGCTTTATGATGCCAATGGGAATTATCTGGGTGATGCCAATGGTGATTCCATTTACCAAGGTGTCAATATGGCGGCAGAGGATGACCCCTTTTATGACCTGCATGTCTTTGCGAATGTCAATTTCGAAAAGGCGACCTTCGCGCACTACATGACCGGAGGGACCAGTTACGATGGGTTGCCGGTGTCCAATGTGCCGAGCAGCACCTTTAATATCGGCACGGCGTACAGCTATTATCTTTCAGGGGTTTTGCTGGAG
>JAJYPA010000236.1 GCA_021795795.1 Pseudomonadota bacterium
AGCAATGGCGGTAGCGGGAACTCTTGTCCGCGACACTGCCTGCCTGAATCTCGCGCACGCCGGGAATAGCGGCAAGCTGACGCTGACCTTCCGCCATGGCGACACGGAGTCTCTCTCCGTCAAGACTAGGCGCGTTGTAGACGATGACATGCTCTACGTTAAGCCAGGGCCGACACTGCGTTAGCACCTCGGCGGCGCGGCCGGCAGCTCCCCACATTCGCATGCAGCGCTCGACTTCAGCGCTCACAGCAGTACGCACGCCGGCTAGCAAAGTGCTATAACCCTTGGTTCCGCTCTTCGCTGCGGCGCGAATGCAGTCCCCGGCAATCTCGGACAGGGCAGTGTAGCAGTTGATTTTGGCGACACCCATGGTGATGAGCTTGTAGTACTGTTCATGGGTTAACCCGGAGACACCACGAATGACCAAGGGAATGCCGACTGCGGCATTAATTCCCTGGAGTCTGCTCCAGTCGAGCTTAGGCTTGCCATTCATGCGGTCATGCACAGTGCCAACGGATACGGCGAGAAAATCCACTCCGGTACGCTCGACAAAACCCTTGGCCTCGGCAGGCGTGGTATAACTTGCCACGCACGGATGTTGTTCGGTTTCCTCTTCATTTGCAATGGGTACGTAACCCAGTTCGCCCTCTGCCGCCACGCCGCAAGCGTGAGCCATCTTTACGACAGTGCGGGTGATTTCAATATTTTCTCCGAGGGGGAGATGGGAGGTGTCCACCATGACGCTGTTACAGCCATGACGGATGGCATTAACGGCGGAATCGAAATTTGTTCCGTGGTCGAGGTGGATAGCTACCGGCACGACTGCTTGTCGCGCTGCGGCTTCTACTGCCGACATCACCAGCTTGAAATCGAAATGGTTAAAATGCGCTTCGGTCAAGGACAGAATCACCGGCGCGCGCGCCGATTCTGCCGCAGTCACGATAGCTTCCAGAAAATCCAGGCTCTGTAGCCCAAAAGCGCCCACTGCGTAACCGTTGCGATAGGCGTGATGCAGCATGTCTTTCATGTTTACCTGTGGCATGGCGCCCCCTTAATCTTTTTACTCGATTCAGCTCGGCGCTGCATCCCGTCTCTTGTCACGGGTAGTTGGACAGAGAAACCCGGGGCTTGTCTGCGCTCTTGAGCCACTTGCAAAACGTTTTGTTGAAACCCTTCTATTTTGGCTTCGTCGATAGAGCTATTGTGCAAGAAAAATTAAATTAATATAAGTTAAACATATTAAATATAATGTTTAACGATTATTTATTATTTGATGGGGTTTATTTGTCGTGTAACCTTCTTGCCGGATAAAACCGTTACCTTGTATGCGTTGTTGAATGAGGGCATTTATCAGATTGCGTCAGGCAACAGAATGGTAACGACGCTGACGCCTTGCGTAATGATCGCTCAGGTTATGGAAGCACTGATTCATTCCTCCATGAGCCGCGTTGCGGCCATGAGGGAATGGAATTGGCGGTTCCTCAGCGTTCCCAATGGGTCTCGGCTATGTGGCGATATACGTCACCATCATCGCTAATCTGGAACAGGTGCAACCAGCCGTTTTCCACCAATTGCCGCACCAGATCATGACGGGCGATGATGGCGTCTATGGCCGCCTGAGGCGCTTCGATGAACACACTCAGCCGTAGCGGTTCATGCACCCAGCGCTTGCCATCGTGCAGGGACTGCATCGGCAGGCCGACGCGCAGATCTCCACCGTTGCCTTCCAGCACGCCAATGGCTCCACCTACCACATTATGTAGCACCTTGTTGCCGCTCCCGAAGCGTTGATTGTCGACCACGGAGCCTAAGTACTGCATGTTGATCCAGTTGGCCACCACCATAGGCGCAGTCATGATCAGCTCCAGGATCTGAAAGCCATTATCGGTTTGCCACTGGTATTCATGCAGGAAAGCGCGGCCGCCCAGATTCATGTTGGCTGTGCGCCATCGCGGTGCGGCGATGAAGGCGGCGTTGTTGGCCAGAGCCCATTCAGGTCGCACCTGCGACCAATCGCGGCTGCGTTGACGCATATTGGTTTCTATTGCGTTGCTTGGCAAGTTGGCCATTCCCAGTAACGCGGAGCGCTGCATACGGGTCAGGTCGCTGGCCTGTTCCAGCCATTGGTGCAACTGCTCCAGGTCAGAAGCCAACTGTTTGGGCAAATCGTCAGTATCGAACAGGTGTATTTCATCCGTGGTGGTATCGTGCAGCGCGGCCAGAAACCAGGTGTCTTCCGGGATTTGGATGCCCCGTTCGCGCAAGTCGCGCCGTACTGGCGGCTGATTCAGCAGAGCGGCCACTACGCGGGCGCTGGCCTCGCCAGTTTGTCCCGCACAAGCGCCGCAGTCCAGGCCGGTGGCATGAGGGTTGTTCACCGAGGTGCTGCCGTGGCCCACCAACAGTACCAGGCGCCCGAAATTGTCGGTCATGGACATGGCTCGCAGGATACGCTCGGCATGCCCGACCCAATCGGAAGCCGGGATGCCAGAATCCGCATGATGCGGGCAGGATTGCGCCTTGGGAACCTCAGCCAGCGTCGGGCCTATGTGATCCATGAACTGCGGATCCAGACCCTGAGTAAAAGGATTTGGCACTGGCCGACTCCAGCCAAAGCTGTCAGTCAGCAGCTTGGGTGCGTATATCAATCCGGTGGTCTCGACAAAAGAGAAGCAGGAGGATGCTGACAGTTTGAAGCCTTTCCATACCTTGGACAAACCAAGACGCCGGCGTCGCTTGTTTATCATGTCGGCCGTCTGCTGATCGCCATCCTTGACCTTGTCATAAATGCGATAGGCTGGATTGAAGATTACCGGCACATGGCTATGTCCGGAACTGGCGCCAAGTGGGACATGCTCAATGAGGATGCCGAAGAACCCGGCAAAACCGATGGTTTGCACCGATGGCGCGACGGTCTCCAGAGAACGGCGCAACACTTCGGAACGTACGTCGATGCAGAAAGCCGCTTGAGCCGCTGGTCGGGTAGGGACATTCTTTGGCGTGTTGCTTAATCCGGCGATTACCGTGCGCTGAAAACCAATTTCCATGGCGTTGAGCATGATGCGATCGATCTCCGCTGCCACTTGGCGTTTGGCGGAGGGAGGGCGCATGCTGGCGGCCAACATTTCACGCCAGCGCGCTACCAGAGCCACCGATTTTTTTTCCTTGAAAAGCAGCACGTCCCACATCAGGCGAATGGCCAATAAATCCACAATGGAATCGTCGCGCTTGCCACGGAGTTCTGCCTGCCAGCGTAAGTAACGGGCCCAGGACGCCCAGCCGCCGATGCTTAGCAGTGAGGCATGCAGGTAGCGCTCCATTCCGGCATCCGGGATATCCAGTTGGGTAACAGCCCAAGCAATGGCGGCACGTGGATCGGCAGGCAATTGACTTACTTCGGCGCGGAAATGATGCAAACCCATCATCGCCGGACTGCGGTCGATGGTGGCAGCTTTGCGCCAGGATGCGTAGAGAGACTGATTACGCCAGGGCATGGCCACGATAGCCTGGCCCAGATCAAAGTAGGCAGCGCAGTGCAGGCTGATGCGCTCGGTGACAAAACTTGACCAGAGGCCGCCTTCCACCTGTTCCAGTACTTCGCTGACTGGAGCCATGCCCAGTCTGGGACGGGGCGCCACGGCGGCCAGCGTCCACTCGACGATTGCAATATCCAGCTGGCTGCCACAGCGGACGATGGCTTGCTGCAGGTCTTCGCGGGAGATGCGGCCATTTGCCAGTTGCTCGCGGTAGTAGTCACGCGGCATGTAGAGACTGGAGCCGGTGATCCTGGCCAGCGTGTCGGAGGCTTCCTGGAAACAGTGGTCACTCAGACCAAAGAAGGGATTGACGGCGACGAAGTGCTTTAACGGCCACAGCGGTGCGATTCGTCCACAGGCCACATCGATGCACCGGTTCAGTTCGGCGGTATCCAGTATCGTCTGTGCGCGTGACCTGGTTTCCATTGTCTGCGCTGCCTGTGACGTGGGTTTTTCGCAAATCGCGCTCTCGGACCCGCTCAAGGCAGTCGTGTTGTTTATGTTCATAATCAACCTCCTTGGGGTTTTTCTGCGGCAAAGGGCGTGGGCAGGCTGCTTTGAATCGGTGCCGGACTAGGCCATACCCACTGCAGGAGTCGGGTAATATAGACATCAATGTACAGACCGTTGTAGAGGTGCATATAGAGACCTTCACCCAATGTCGCCGGAGCGTATTTGAGAATTTCCTGCAACATCAACAGCGCCAGAAAAATACCGACGATGACGAGAGATAAAGCGCTTTGGAACGGCCCGGCCATATTTTGCATGGGCAGCACGCTACCTTGCAGGGCTATCTTGAACAGGGCATGCAGGGCAAAATAGGCGGTGCAGACGACAGCGCTTAACCCCAGACCGCGCAACAGGAATGCGCCGTTGCTCATTACGCTGGCCGTTTGTAGCAACAATTGACTCATAGCGATGGCAACAATGGTACCTGTGGCGACTAGAGCCGGTTGTGCCTCTGGGGTGATGCCGAAGAGATATCCCACGCCTATTGTCATGAGCCCTCCAGTAGCCAGGGCGATGACCAGACGCCCGGGCCTGAATTTTCCAGTACTGCTCGTTATGGTCGGCGCCCGGAAATAGTCCACGCCACTGCCGGAAGCCAGAAAGGCGTGGGCCTTGTACAGAGAGTGGGCCACCAGATGCAGCATGGCCAGACTATAGAGGCCGAGACCGCACTCCAGCAGCATGAAACCCATCTGCGCGGTGGTAGACCAGGCCAGCGAGACTTTGATGCTTGTCTGGGTGAGCATCACCAGAGAAGCCAGGGCCAGCGTGACGAGGCCGATCACCGCCAGAGTGCCCAGCGCGATTGCTGAGTGCGACATGATGGGGCTCATGCGGATAACCAGAAAAGCGCCAGCATTGACGATGCCGGCATGTAGCAGGGCGGACACCGGCGTAGGTGCTTCAACGACTTGAATCAGCCAGCCATGGAGGGGGAACTGGGCGGATTTCAGAACTGCACTCAACACGATCAGTATCGATGCCCATTGCAGGGGTAGCGGCAGTGGGCCATGCATTGCCGCCATGCTGTGGAACATGTCTGAGTATTCCAGGCTATGCAGGTTCGAACCGATCAGAACAATGGCGATGAGGTGGCTCAGGTCGCTGATGCGGTTGGCAATAAATTTCTTGTGAGCGGCCAACTGGGCGGCTCGACGATCCCGATAGAATGTCAGTAGTTGATGCAGACACAGGCTATTGGCGATCCAGGCCAACCAGAACATGAGCATGTTGCCCGATATGATCAGGGCCAGTATGGTGCCCAGTGTCAGGCTAAGCCACTTGTGGAAACGACCCTGGTTGCGATCCCCATCCAGGTAGTTGCGCGAATAGCGTGTCACTACGGCACCAACGAAGGACACAAGAACCAGCATGATTACGGTGACATTGTTGACGTAGGTGGTAATCGAAAAGGCGCCTATGTTTCCCGGTAGATCAATGGCATAGAGGGTCCAGGTACGGGTGCCGTCGAAGCCGTGGATCGCTGCCGCCAACATGGCGTCAATGCAAGCAATCCACGCGGCAGTACCGTTTAAGCGTGCCATGAATCGCGCATGCAGATTGGCCCAGCCAGTCGGTAAAAGTCCCACCAACAATAAAATCAACGGGGCCGAGAGGACGAGAATAAGGGTCAACAGGCTAGGCAGGGTTTGCATGGCAATCTCCGTTCAGTGTTAGGGAACCGCTGATTTATTCCTCCAAGAGCCGCTTTACGGGTCAAATCGGGAAGATCGCGACGCGTACGGCGCAGGTCGTAGCCGGGACTTTGACACCAAGCCGTACAGACACGCGAGCCCCCGATTTGGCCGCAAGCGCCTCGTTGGTAACGAGCAAAACATGCTCGGCGGGACGGGGCTTGGCGGGCGAACTGCCGTGTTGTGCCGCTGGTCAAGGAGAATAATCCTTGTGAGAATAACCCTTGACTGCGAGCCACGCCTTGCATTTCATCCCGCCAGGCCACCGTCGCGGCTATGTGAGAATAGATCAGCGCTTCCTTAGGCAAAGGGGTGAAGGGCATCCTTCTCTTCACCCGGGAATGGCACAGGGGATATTGGGATAACCAAGAGATTTGGCGGTTGCAAGTCCGCCAAAGGCTGGTTGTGAGCGCGCTACCGCGCGCAAACATCGCGTTCAGTACCTTGGTTTGCAATGACATCAAAACTGACATCCAAACTGTCATCAAAACTGTCATCCAAACTTGTTTTTCGGTGTTCATCGCGTCAATCCCATATAAATCATTGGTAATTTCTCCGGTAAACGCTGCACGTGATCAACCACCATATAATTTTTTGCGCCGAATATTCGTGATACATACTGATCAGCGCGTGGATCCAGACTGAGGCAGTAAGTGGATATTCCGTTACGCGTCAATTCTTCCACTGCTTTTTTAGCGTCAAAGCGCAGGTATTGCGGGTCTCGCACATCGTTGTCCGCAGGCTCTCCGTCAGTAATGACCAGCAGCAACTTCTTGTTGCTGGGCTGGCGCTTCAGTATCGAACCTGCATGGCGCATGGCCGCACCCATGCGGGTGGACAACTGACCACGCATTCCCGCCAACCTGGCTTTGGCATGGTCGTTGTAAGGTACGCCAAAATCCTTGTAGCGGAAATATTCAATATCATGTCGACCGTTTGAATCGAAGCCGTGTATTGCAAATGGGTCGCCTATCTTGTCCAGCGCATCGGCCAGAAGTACAGTGGCCTCGCGTGCAAGTTGCAATACGGTGCTTTCCGAACCAAATACTGCATCATTGGTAGACTCGGACAGATCAATCAGCAACAACACCGACAAGTCGCGAACTTTGCGCAGGTTGCGCATCATGATGCGGGTGTCGGGATTTTCTCCCATACGCATCGCGATCATGCTGCTCACTGCGGCATTCAGATCTATTTCATCACCATCTTCCTGTTTGCGTATACGCTGCACCCCTTGGGGTTGCATGGCTTCGATCAGGTGCTTCAAACGGGCAATGATGGGTTTGTGCTTGACGACGATGTCGTTGATAAGCTCGATATCGCCCGGCTTTGCGCGTTTCTCCAATACCGTACACCAGTCAGGCCGGTCCAACTGCATCTGGTAATCCCATTCCTGGTAATGGTAGGGATCCGGTGGCGGCTCGCGGCCCTCCTGCTGGTTCAGGCTGGTGGTTTCTTCATCACGGAAAAATTCGCTGGCCAACACCCAGATTTCATTGGCATCATCGCCGGCTCCGGGCACGTCGATGGCGTTAATCATTTCCATCACGCTGACATACTTGCGGATTTGCCGTGTGGTGACGCCTGTGATTACCTGTCCAGCTTCGCGTACGTCTTCAAACTCCCACATATAGCGGTTGTCGTCGCGATAAGGAATATCCACCACATCGGCGGACTGGCTGTAATTTACCCCCAGCTCAAGCAACT
Organism: Pseudomonadota bacterium; assembly: GCA_021795795.1. The sequence goes on from JAJYPA010000236.1 coordinate 7,448, forward strand.
TATCTGCCAGGAGCACGCCGATTTTTCGCGCCCAATCTGTCGCATTTGGCTGTGCGCGGTGTTCGTTGAACAGTCGGTACCCCAGAGTTACCCAAGGGTGATCGTCGCGGTGATTTTCGTCCAGCAGAATACGCGCCAGCCGCGCCATCAACGCTGCGGCGGTGTTGTCATTTTGCGAGTTGGCCGTATGCTGGTATAGCCAGGTCTGTTTGAGACCGGGAAATTGCGCTACCGCCAACCATTCTACGCGGGCATCCTCGATTAGTCCGACCAGCGCTACTTGTAAGGCGCTCAGACCGGTACGGTCGAATTGTTTGGTGGTGTAAACCTGATGACAGGCTGCATGAGCTGCGCTGGCACGATACAAATCGATGCCGGGAACACGTATTTCCTCGCCCGCAGACGACTGAAATACAAAGTCATCATAAGCATCGGGCAGATGAATAATGTAACCTTCTATTGTTGGGCGGTAGCCCTCGCGTTGTTCGAAGTCACCGCTGGTGGGGCGCATGAAGAAATCGCGTCCCCACAAAGCGCGCAAGTACATGCCGATGCGACGTTGCACATCGATGAACAGCGTGCCCTTGCGTTCCCTTTGCAGCACACCGATAGATTCCGGACTTTCCAGACTAAAGTATTTGAGTTGTCCATCAAAGTTGGTCTTGTGCGCCTGCGCACCCCACAACGCCCAGCGACGAAGGCCACCGAGGGTCAATTGTCCAAGCAAGGTGCCGAGATGATCCAGCATCGGGCGCACGCCACGCGGTGCTTGCGCCAGCAGCATATCAAGCAGATGCAGAAAGCCACGGAATAACTCCGGATCACCCAGCCTAGCAGCTGCTACGGGGCTGGTGGACAAAATCATGGCGATGACGGAGGAGCTGGTTTTTGAATACATCTTGATGGTGGCTGCGAGCAAATCGCTCACTGCGTCTTCGCCTAGTTCGCGCGCCACTGCTGGTGCGCTCTGGATGAATGTCACAACCAGATCGGCACCGCGTCCCAGCGACTTCAAACTGGTTGCGCCTTGCAAGTAATATTTTTCCAGTCCGCGTGGACTGAACACTCGCGCCGCTTCGCCCCATGAGGCACGAAGTACTTCTCCGGCATGCTCTCCAATTTCGTCCAATATGTCCTGATACTTTTCAAGTTCGACCGTCATTTTTGTGCTCCGCCAAGCTATGTGGTAGGGCTATAATTTAAAGTGAAATATACGCAGCGAGATTCGTTTGCCTGGCAACATTCCATCGCTGCGTGCGCCAGAGCTGCCGGGATAACCGGCAGGCTTGGCATCGTATTCTGATATCTTGGCCGAATATCCTGGTTGAATGGCTGGTTGTTTCATCAGGGCTGGGGAAATAGAACACATGGCAAGTTCCAGCTTCATATATGGCTATTCCCCCACCCCTGTCAGAAAAACGTAGTCACCGCCGCGTCGAGTGCATCACGCATGTCAGGGTCGTCGGTAATCGGACGTACCAGCGTCACTCGACAGGCTTTGACCGAATCAACGCCAGCAGCAATGAGGCTGCCTGCGTAAATCAGCATGCGCGTTGAGATGCCTTCGTCCAATCCGTGGCCCTTGAGATTCCGCGCACGCTCAGCGATGGACACCAGCTTGCCGGCCACTTCCGCACTAATGCCGGTTTCATGAGCAATAATCTCGGTTTCGATAGCGCGCTCAGGGTAATCAAAGTCAAGACCGCCGAAACGTTGCTTGGTTGACTGTTTGAGATCCTTCATCAGACTCTGGTAGCCTGGGTTGTAGGAAATTACCAGCTGAAAGTCGGGGTGGGCATGCACCAGCTCGCCTTTTTTCTCTAGTGGTAACACGCGGCGGGCGTCAGTCAACGGATGGATTACCACTGTAGTGTCCTGGCGGGCTTCTACCACTTCGTCCAGGTAACAGATTGCTCCATGGCGGGCGGCGATGGTAAGCGGGCCATCCTGCCAACGTGTGCCATTCGCGTCGAGCAGGAAACGACCAACCAGGTCAGAAGCGGTCATGTCCTCATTGCAGGCTACAGTGACAAGCGGTTTGCCCAGTTTCCATGCCATATGTTCGACAAAGCGCGTTTTGCCGCAGCCAGTCGGGCCTTTGAGCATCATCGGCATGCGCACGCTGTAGGTGGCTTCATACAGTTCAATCTCGTCGGCGATGGGAAGGTAGTAAGGTTCTTTTTCGATACGGTACTGGTTGATCACGTCATTCATGGTAGTTCCTTTAGTGGGTATTAGTGGGTGGCAGAGCAGGGCAGGGCATTACTACCGCCACTCGTTACACAAAACGCACCCGCGCCGCAATCAATCGGCTGTTTTATCGGCGAATTTTTTAACACTGACTGAACTGCTTGCGCCCAGTTTTGAGGTTGGCGCGAAATCGCAACATCCACTCAGTCTGGCCAGATCCTGGCCGGGTGCAGCACACTGGAATCGACCGTTTTGGCGGGTGCCGGCTTGGTTGCAGCACGCGTTACGCCGGTTTTTTTCACATCAGTTTTTTTCACATCAGTTGTAACTTCAGCCGTTATGACAGATGGTGTATTCGTTTTGGGGGGTGCCACCTTGGTTACAGCACGCGCTACTCCGGTTCTTTTTGCATCAGTTGTAGCCTCAGCCGTTATGACAGGCGGTGCATTATCCTGTTGTGCTTTGATCTGGCGTACGCCTTGTACAAGTTTTGAGCCCATTTTTTTTACAGACATAAGACCTCCTCGATAATTGCTTCGATATCCGCCATGGCCAAATGACCGCGCTTACCTATGCCGTACACACTTGACCCTTCCACGGCAGCGCTACGGTAGGCCGCGCGTCGTTGCATACCGGCAGCCAGCACAGGCACATCAAACTCCGTAACCGCTTCGCGTATCTCGCACGACAGCGCGTTACGCGATTCCAACTGGTTGAGCACCAGATAGGCAGATAAGCCAGGGTTAAATTTTTTCGCCACGTTGATCGTGGCAGCCATGTCCACACTGGCCCACAAATCAATCGGCGACGGTAATACCGGAATCAGCACGACTTGCGCAACGCGCATGATGACAGTGACTGCTTCACTATTTACCGTCGGCGGGCAATCAACTACCACATAGCGATGACTGTCCGCCAGTTTGTTAAGGGTGTCTGTTGCATTACCTTCCAGTTGCGCCACCATCGGCAAAGCTGATTTGTCCCCACCCATACCCACCCATTGCGTGATCGAACGTTGCGGATCCGCGTCGACCAGATGGGTGGAACCACGCTGCGCCAGACCAGCTGCCAAATTCAGCGCCAGTGTGGTCTTGCCGGTACCGCCCTTCTGGTTGATTACCGCGATGATCCTGTCAGCCATATTTACCTCTCGATGCCGACTCTGTCAGGTCGATTATTTAAACTTTTCCCGTCACAGCCAACGCTTCCATCTCGCTGATGAAGCTGGAGTTTCGCCCGATTAGCGTAGCCCGATCTTCGGCATCGATACTGATATTGGCATAGGTCTTGCCGAAGCTCACATTCGGGTAATAATCCTCACGTTTTGACAGATCCGCCATCTGATCCAGAAAATTCCGCATCTCGATGTAACTGCTGAAATCAAAGCGCTTGTTCAGCGTGGGCAGACGCTCCTGTGATACGGGCGGAACTGCTGCATTCGGGTCGCTTGTACCATTCATAATGTCGTTCCTTTATAAATTTCCGTCAGCATTTGATCCAGATCACGCAGGTGGCCGAGCTCATCTTGCAGCAGACGGGCGAACAACGCTTGCGTCTCGCCATCACGCATCCTGGCGCAATAGCGGGTCGCTTCTTCGTATAGGTGAATCACTTCGATCTCCAACTCGCGGTCAATCAGCAGCATCTCTTCCAGCGTGCGCCCCGTTCGGATGGGTTGCAGTTGGGTGGCTTTGGAAGAGATGCCCAACACCAGCATGCGCTCGATCAATTGCTGCGCATGGCCGAGCTCCTCTTCCGCATCGCCACGGAAACGTTTGCTGTGCTCACCAAGCATCCACATCTCGGTCAAGC
>JAJYPA010000689.1 GCA_021795795.1 Pseudomonadota bacterium
CACCGGCAACTCCATGCCCAGACCCTCAGGGATAATGTATCCATCCCGGACCAAGCATAGGTTCCCGATTTATCCATTGCTATTTGGCCCCCTCCGCTTTTTGTTATGCCGACTTTAAAAGGAAATACGGTGAGCGAACCGAGTGGGCGCAAAACACTCGGGAGGTCATTTCGCTCTCTAGTAAAACCATCCCTGGAAGCATTTATCATATACGCCATTCGTGCTTGTGCGTTCTCTTTGTTGCCTCCCCAACGTTTGATGAGATCCCCTCTATGGCTAAAATACTGAGATAGATTGGTGGTCAGAACCATACCGTTTATCCTGGCATCAGGATCGTTCAGTTTTACCATTTGTTCGGCCACAGCAGTTATGGCTCCACCGGGGTTGGTATTTCCACTACCAGGATCAAAAATGCCATTTGTCATGTGGTAAAGTTCCTGCGCCCCACTCAGTGCGGCATCGGCGATGTCCAGGGCAGGGAGAATCACTTTTGAAGCGGCATCGATGCCTTGATCCAATGCGTTGGTAGTCTGAGCAATTGCATTGGTGATTGTCACGGTAGCTTGTCCGACCACCGGTATCCAGGACACAAGAGTGCCCAGGCGCTGAATATTTAGGCCGAAAGTTTTTACGTAGTGTGACCATGAAACCAGGCTAATCGTTTGCCCAATAGCAACCTGATTGGCAATCATTGCGCGGTTGGTGTAGGAGATGAAATTGAGTTCGCGTGCTTCCATTTCCATGGCGGAGAAAGCGGCAGCGTCAGCGGCATTTTGAGTTTTTAGTTTGGTGGCGGCGAGTTGTCCGGTATTAAAGACGAAGAGACCAGTGAGCAATACTACGGGAATCAAGACAGTGGCGAACAGGGCGGCTTGTCCGAACTCTGTATGCTTCCCCACGATAAGAGAACCGCTTTTCGGCCCAAGAATACGCACACTATATCCCCTTCCTGCGTGAGCAATCATGATCTGAATGGACTTTTTTAAATCGCTTCAGATTGTGGGCGGGGTGATCCCCCGCCAGCGGATGACTACTGGCCCATATCCGATTTGTAGTCGCTCATGTTTTTCTGCTTGCCCGCGTTGGTTGTCGCCTCTCCGGCCGTACCTTGGGCCGCGGTAATATCGGAGTCCGCCTTCTTGCCAGACAACTCTTGAGAAATACCTGCCATCTGATGGCGTAGGGTTTGCCCAAAGAAAGAAAATACGGCAATGCCAGTAATCGCAATAAGTGCAACAATTATCAAATATTCGGTCATGCCTTGACCGTGTTCTATCTGAGAAGATGGAATAACGGAATGATATTTCATGGTTCCTCCAAGATGGGGATGGGATGGTGTCTGCCACGGAAATATTCAAACACAGCTAAGAACATCGCACAATATGGCTAATAGTCACTGTGACGTGCTGTAATTTAATGAAAGATATAGTTATTAAAAATGCTCCATATTTGTTATAAAAATGGTACATGCATGAAGGAATGATATGGGAAGAGATCAGATAGTTATGAGTGCTAATATTATTGACCCATGTTCTGGAAAAACGGATATATGAACCTTAAAATAAACAGGATGATGCGATTCCTTATCCATTGGAGTTGGGTTGGGAAATGATCGCTGCTGCCGTAAAAAAACACCGGACAACTCGTCCGGTGCGCTCGGTGCTGGTGATCTGTAAGGGTGTGATCAGTTACCCAATATGCCCTGTACCAGGTTACGCACACCCTGCTGTATCTGATGATTGGTCTCGCTGCGTACCGAGTCGACAGTGGTATTGACTAATTCAGCACCAGGGATGTTGGCTCTGGAAGAGCTTGCGGTTTGGCTGGTATTGTCGTGGTGCACATTGGCGGTGGCGGCGTTTGCAGGTTGGCGGCCAGCGAGGGCCCCGGGGGTGAGATTCACGACTTCCACGCGGCGGTTTTGCGCGCGGCCTTCTTCGCTGTCGCTGTTTGCTACGGGCCGTGTAGCGCCGTATCCGATGACTTCGATCCGCTGATCCGCTATGCCTTGCGCCGCTAAAACCGATTTTACGGTCAAGGCGCGATGCAGCGATAGCTTCTGATTATAGGCAACGGTACCCACCGGGTCGGTATGCCCTTCCAGACGTACCCGCAGGGAAGGGTGCTGGCGCATCAACCGAGACAGTGCGATCAGGGTGGGCTGCGCATCCGGCCGGAGGGTCTCCTGGTTGAAATCGAAGGGCAAATGCATCGCGAAACGGCCTTGCTGAACCAGAGCACTGGCCATATTTTCGCGGCTCATTTGTTCAGCATCGCTGCTGACCATGCCACTTTGCATGGGTTTTGATTGTACCGCATAAACGGAGGCTACCTGGGAGTGGCCAAATTCCGTATTGTCATTGATGAATACCAGTGTACGCACCCCGTTGCTGACGCGATGCTCGGCGGTCAGCATGCGACCATCGTTAAAATAAAAGTTTTCAACCCCGCCGGTGTAACCGGTCGGCGCTCCCCGCCAAATGGGTGTGTTTAGGGGGGCACCTTTACGTATACATCCGTGGTCCGCACACTGCCACAAGATGCGAAACCCCGCGCGTTGCAAGGCCTGCTGGTAGTTGCGGATGAATTCTAGCGGTGAGCGATCCTCAGGCACTTTGTATCTGATATAGGTTATCTG
>JAJYPA010000017.1 GCA_021795795.1 Pseudomonadota bacterium
ATCAATCTTTTCTGGCCCCTGCATGTGCACGGGGAATGGCGGAACCGCCAAAGTGGGTGTCAACAGCAAGTCATAGCGCTGCATGAATCGCCACATCTTGTTGTTAATGGCCTTGCGGGTCATAAGAGCGTTCGTGAAGTCTTCCGCCTTCCAGTCCCGACGGATGAAATCAACTAGATGGGGGGTCATTCGGTCGCCATACCGGTCCGCCATCTCTCGCAAGCCCTTGAGATCCGATTCGGCAGCGACAATGCCCCAAAACGCGTCGTAGGGATCATCCCAACCAGGATGAGCTTCTTCGACGATACAGCCCAGATCCCGTTCAAAGACCTGCACCGCTTCATCCACGATCTGACGAACACGTGGATCCACTGGTGCGTAGCCCCAATCGGGGCTATAGGCAACCCGCTTCCCGTTAAGATCTCCTTTCAGGGTTTCCATCCAATCGAAGTTCGCGTCAGGCAGCGTATGGCGATCGCGCGGGTCCTGGCCGGCGATAACCGACATCATCAACGCGCTGTCCGCTACGGTCCGGCTCAACGGACCAATATGCTCCAGGCTTTCCCAACTGGAGACGCCGGGGTAACGCTCATCCTTAGTACCTGGGTACAAAGGCACGCGCCCCATGGATGCCTTCAGACCGTACAACCCGCAGTGTGCTGCCGGAATTCGTATCGAGCCGCCGCCATCACTTCCGATCGCAAAGGGGCACATACCGCTTGCCACAGCCGCACCCGAACCGGCACTGGAGCCGCCGGGTGTCATGTCGGTATTCCATGGATTACGAGTCGTCTCGAACACCGGGTTGTGACCGACCCCGCTGTATCCGAATTCCGGCACGTTAGTCTTGCCCAGAATGACGGCTCCTGCCGCGATGAGTCTCTCGACAACGACGTCATCTTCTTCCGGCACAAAATCCTCGTAGGCATATGAACCTGATACCGTCCGAATACCTTTGGTACAGACGAGGTCTTTGATTCCCACCGGAACACCCGCAAGAGGCCCGACGGGTCGGCCTGCGGCGATATCCTTTTCAATTTGACGTGCCCGATCCAGAGCCAATTCCGGGGTGGGCGTACAGAAGGCGTGCAGTTGGGGTTCCAACGCCTCCATTTGTGCCAAAGATGCCTCAATCACTTCGACTGGTGACAAACGTTTCTCACGAACCGCCGCAGCAATAGATACTGCGTCCATCTTGCAAATTTCTTGGCTACTCACAAATATCTCTCCTCAGTCCATCTGATGCACAATGTAGTTAAGAGGTTGATGAAAAGTGATAACAATCCCCCAGAGTCGTGCCTGGCATCATCACATTCGCGTGAAATTGTATAGGTTTGATGTATTTTAGCCCCCTATTTGGGATGGGTATCATAGAATTACCGATTTTTATGCGCATTGTTCCCATCAGCCTGTCCTCCATCGGGAAATCCGAAGCACATTGTAAGCCGCGGCGGCCAGAGTGAAATGCAGATCCACCCGAATATGGATGCAATCCGTCCCCGGAGGCGAATGCTCATGTGATAACTCTTATGACGGGTTATGCGACCATCAATGGCCAAGCCCCTCTTCTTGCAGGCGACATGGGGGGTAACATTCCGATTCCGCAACTCCTGAACGAAACCGCTTCGGTCGTATCCTTCGTCCGCTCCCAGGGTCACCCGCTGGATACCGCCCAACTCGTCCTGCATCAGCACGCGCCCGAGATACGCTAGGCGCGAGGCCTCGCCATCAATCTTCCTGTGCAATCTGACATCAGGATCTGTCAACGACTCGTGGGTATCTTTGCTACGGCACTGTCTACGGAAATCGCCGCCATTACCTGGCGGATTCACATGATCCCTGGGCTGAAATGACGCTTGAGATGCCCATGCTTCGAGTAGCGTGCCATCCACGGAAAAGTGTTCTTCAGAGAGGAGATTCCTGACACGATCCTGCTCGACCACAGACCACAAGATCTGACGAATCGATTCATGATCCAATAGCCGGCCCCGGTTTTTGGAAAAGACGGTCTGCACCCAGACCGTGGTCTCCATATCCAAGCCGAAAAACCAGCGGAAGAGCAAATTGTAATTTAGTTGCCTGAACAGTTGCCGTTCGGAGCGAATGCTGCAGAAAACTTGCAGGAGCAATGCCCGAAGCAGTTGTTCTAGGGGAATAGAGAGGCTCCCGAAACCCGAATAAGCACCCTTAAAGTGCTGATTCAGAGCCTCAAGGCGAAGCTCCACGATCACCCGAATAGCGCGGAGGAGCTGATCTTTCCGATCCTGCTGCTCTGGAAACAGATAGCTGAACATATCCCCCGTCTCCGCCGCGGCGCCTCGCATACCCGTCCCCTCCAATCCGTAACTCGCAATACAATAACACGGATTTCTTCCGCAGCCTCCTAAATTTGGATTGGATGCGCGCGTTCCCAGTCCGCTCTGGCCTATTAGCTCCACCGCCGCTCGAAATCCATCAATTTACGGCGCACCAAGAGATAAGCTGCCTTCAATCGTTAGAATATATTGAAATATGATGAAAAGAAGTGGCGGATACTCTTCCAGTCATATGCGGACACAAATGCTTATATTTCCGCATGCTTTAGTCATGAAGACTCTAGTTTTGCGTAATTTCAGGGGTGCGTCGGTACTCAAAGAGGCTGCTGCGATGACTAACAATGACAGAGCGCAATTATTGGGATGAGGGGTAAACATTGGCTTTTCTCCTTAAACGTATACGTCTTATGCACTATACAAAATCACTGGTTGTACGAGAATCTCTAATTTCTCACCTATCTGTTGTGGAAAACACATCGCAAGAGCCTACCTCCTTCCCAACTCAAGAAGGCCGCATGGCGCAGCCATTCAGTCCGAGCAACCGGCATCCACTCGCCTGCGTCTCTGGCAGGTTTCGGAAAATCTCCAGAGCATGTAGCCGACGCACGTCGTTTGGGGCAATTTGCCCAGATACCCTTGGGCCCCGACCTGCACCGCTTCCAACCCCGCTGAGTCGACTGTCTACCCTAATCTCAACCATGCAGTAGACCATCTCGGCGTATAATCTGGCCGGAGGGAAGAACTTCGGTCAATGGTCGCTTCGAGATGAGTAGGGTTTTAAATGCATCATTTTGAGTCATCTTCCCTGGAAATGTGCTGCGTGATGCAGGGATGTAGTGTGGACGCAGTAGCATTCATTCGGAGCGCAGTTACAAAAGGGTTTATGGCTCCTTAAAGGGCACTCAACAGCTTGTCGGACGAGGAGACGAATCCGAAGCAGTTCTTGACGTTCCACAAGGTAGCATCGGTGCAGTAATCCGGAGATGTCGTCGCACAGCAGTCCTCAAGCAGAACGCATCCGTAGCCCAGGAAATTGGCATCCTGCAGGGTGCACATGACGCACTGATCGATGTTCACTCCTGCGAATAGTAGGGTCCGGAGATTCAGGTTGCGCAAAATGCTATCTAAAGGCGTATCCCAGAACCCGCTGATGCGGTGCTTGTCGACTCGGATGTCCTGCGGGTCGATGGGCAGTTCATCCACCACGGCTGCCGCCCAGGAGTCTTTCTCAAGGACGTGCTCGCCATTGGCAGGTAGCGCATCGCCGAGGCCGAGCATTTCGCCGTCGGGTGAATACAGATGGAGTTGATTCGGCGCCATGTTCAGCAGGTCGGGGCGATTTCCCCAGTTCAGCCAGATGATTGGCACTTGAAGCTTGCGCAGCTCAGGGTTGAGGCGCGCCAAGGGATCGATCGGGCTACGGTTAGGTGTGACATCGCCGCCAATTGCATCTACCCAGCCGTTTTTGGCGCAGAAATCGTTCTGCATATCAATGATGAGCAGCCCCGTCTGATTCAGATCGCAGATGACGTCCTGTGGCTCCGCGGACAGAGTGATTTTTCGTGCAGTTATCGGATCCATCGTCATATCGACGATCTCTTTGTCGACCTTCCAGTAATAGCCGCGTGACGAGCCCAAGGCATGCCGGCCTTCGACCGTCATTTTTGGGCGTTGGGCACGATTAAATGACATGACTATTCTCCTGTTTAGATGGAATTGGTCTCAGAGGAATCAAAAAGCTGCGCAATGAGGCGAGATGTAGCAATGGGTTAGAAATCGTCGCCCACATGACCGATCGGCGACATGCCAGACTACTGGCGCGGACGCAGCACCATCTAATCTGCCCAAGCAGATTCCGCCCCCTACCTTTACTTTTCGTAAATCTATCCGTTTTACCAGAGTTATTCTTGCCATTGGTAAGTCGGATCTTTAAGAACCCGTGGTTAATAATATACGTTGTCATACCGGCCAAGTATCCACACCACGATCAGGGTGAGCCAGGGCAAATTGACCGCCCAGGCCGGGCTGAGCCAGAGCAGCGTGGCAAAGAGGACCGCACCACCCGCATAGGCCAGGAGAGCCGCCACCTGTTGCAGGGTCATCCAGCTGGGGCGTTGCCGCTGCTGTACAGCCCGGGTCAGACTGATCAGAATGCTGGTGAGGGTGTTGGTGAATACGACCGATGGCACGCCAGCCACATTGATGTGCCGTGCTAGTACGCTCTGTACGCCCATAGCCGCAGCAGAGGCCAAGATCATCACCGCCAGCTGCCCGCCTCCGGTGGGAAAACCCCAAAGCCACCAGCCCCCGGCGAAAACCAGGAGCCCAACCAGTTCCAGGAGGAGGATGCGCTCGCCCTGCCAGAAGGGACGTTCTGCTAAGGCGCTGGCGACGATTACGCCAAGCACGAAGCCGAGGAGGGCAAAGAGGGAATGGGTGGCCAGGGCGAGCCGTCCCTGCCCCAAGGCAAGCCCCAAGAGCGCAAGATTGCCCGTCATGGCCGAGGTAAAGACGTCGTGGAAACGCAGAAATGCCGTCACATCTGCCGCGGCGGCGATGGCGGAAAGCAGCTGAATACGAAGATCGGCGCGCACAAAACCGGCAGGCACGGCGCTATTCACAGGAACGCACACTAAATGAGGAAATGAGACCATAGTGATCGTGTACAACATGCGCCGTTTGGTCTTTTTGGCGGGATAATAGTGCCCAAACGTCCGGGTTATCCGACGATAGGAGTTGTTCTAGGTTCCGCCAAGCATTTGTCTCTGTTGCGTACACGTTGGTCTACCTAGTAAATCTTGTACGGCAGAAACTTGCCCGACATCACGATATGTACGCGGTCGCCCTTGGGGTCGGGCTCGCGGGTGAGGTCCATCTTGAAGTCGATGGCGCTCATGATGCCGTCGCCGAATTCTTCGTGGATGAGTTCCTTGAACGTCGTGCCGTAGACGTTGACCAGTTCGTAGAAGCGGTAGATCAGCGGGTCGGTGGGCACGGCGGTGGGCAGCGAGCCCTTGTAGGGCACGGTCTGCAACAGCCTGACCGCCATGGCGTCGAGGTCGAACAGCTTGCCGACCACTTCGGCCTGTTCGGCGGTAAAGGCCATCTGGCCGAGGCAGGCTGCGGTCACCCACTCCTTGCTCTGCCCCACGGCCTGGGCCACTTCGGCCCAGGAGATGCCCTTGGCGATGCGGGCGGCGATGAGGGCTTCGGTAACGTCGTTGCGGGTCATGTCGGATGCTCCGGTTCAGTTGAGGGATGAAACGTGCGCGCGAGTCTCAGGCCGCGGCCAGATAGGCGCGCCAGCCGCCGAGAGCGGTGATGTCGCGCGCGCCGTCGAGACCGGCGGGCTCGCAAAGAAAGCCGGCGACGCTGCTGCCGTCGGCCAGGGTCACGCTGCCGATGCCCAGGGGGGCGGGGATGGCGGCGACGAAGCTGCCGAATGCTGCTGCAGAGAGTTCCCACACTTCGCAGGCGATGGCGGCGCCACCTGCGGCTACGCGGATCAGCCCCGGGCGCTTGCCGTCGGCCAGAGCGTAGAACCTGTAGACCGGCGCGGTGCGGGTAGCGGCAACCAGGCGGGCGCAGCGCGAAGTCAGCTGGTGGTTGAGCGGCAGACCGCTCAGGTGGGCGCCGACCACGGCGAGCCGCACCTGGCCGCTGCCGACCGGCGCGGACGCTTCGGGATCGGCGGGCGCAGGCGCAGCTTCTGCGGTGCCACAAGGCGCGGCGCGGCTGGCCTGCCAGCGCTCGGCCAGGTGCAGCAGCGGCACATCCTGATGCGCGGGGGCGAACAGGGTGACGCCCAGCGGCAGGCCGTCTTGCCGAAAGCCGCCGGGCACGGCGATGGCGGCGTAGTCCAGCAGGTTCATGAAATTGGTGTAGAGGCCCAGATTGGTGTTGAGTTGGATCGGATCGGCCAGCATCTGGGCGCGGGTGTAGATGGTGCCCGCCGTGGGCGTGACGATGCAGTCCACCGTGTTCCACACCGGCACGCAGATGCGCTGCAGCGCGCGCAGCTTGTATTGCGCGGCGAAGGCGTCGGCCGCCAGCGGCTTGGCGCCGCCGAAGGTGATGTCGCGCGTCACCGGGAACAGGGCCTCCGGCTTGGCGTCGATGAAGTCGCGGATGGCCTGATAGCGTTCGGCCACCCAGGGGCCGCCGTACAGCAAACGGGCGGTGTCGAGGAAGGGCGCGAAGTCGATCGGCACGGCCTCGCCGCCGAGCGACTCCAGCCTCGCGACGCCCTCGCGGAAGATGCGCTCAGATTCCACGTCGCCGAAGAACTCCAGGTCCTTGTCCATCGGCACGCCGAAGCGGAAGGTCGTTGCGCGACCGAAGTCGAAACCGTAGGACTCGGCAGCGCGGGAGTAGGGATCGGCGCAATCTTCGGCGGCGGCCACCGCGAGAACGCGCTGCGCATCGGGCGCGGACAGGGCGAAGATGGAGACCACGTCCAAGGAGCGGCAGGCCGGCACCACGCCGGTCGTCGACAGCAGGCCGCAGGTGGGTTTGAGGCCGATCAGGTTGTTGAAGGCCGCGGGCACGCGGCCCGAGCCGGCGGTATCGGTGCCGAGCGAAAAGCTGGCGAGGCCGAGCGCCACCGCCACCGCTGAACCTGAGCTCGAGCCGCCCGAAATGAAGTCAGGGTTGAAGGCGTTGCAGCAGGCGCCGTAGGGCGAGCGCGTGCCGTTGAGCCCGGTGGCGAACTGGTCGAGGTTGGTCTTGCCCAGGGCGATGGCTCCGGCCGCCTCCAGTCGCGCCACGACGTTGGCCGAGACCTCGGGGGTGTAGGCGTAGTCCGGGCAGGCGCAGGTGGTGGGTACTCCGGCGAGATCGATGTTGTCCTTCACCGCGAAGGGCACGCCGAACAGGGGCAGGCCGTCCATACCTTGCGCTTCCAGCGCCTTGGCACGGGCGTGCAGCCACGCGGCATCGGGCGGGGTGATCCAGATCGCATGGTCGGGAACCTGCGCGGCGCGCTCCAGCAGCGCGTCTATCAACGCGGTGGGTGTCAGACTGCCGTCGCGGTACGCGGCATGCAGGGCGGGGATGGTGAGGCTACTGGTCATGATAATCTCCGGCAGGGCGTCTGCAGCGCCCGTTCAACATCCTTTATTGACGCAGTCCATCCTACAATAGCGTTTTGCGCACGAATCATCGCCAATGTCGCCTGTTTGAATTCAGGAAAATAGCTCTCCGTCGCTTCCTCAACCAGCAGGCATTCATAACCGCGATCATTGGCCTCCCGCATCGTGGTTTGGACACACACCTCAGTCGTGACACCCGCAATAATCAAATGCGAGATATCAAAAGCAGTCAATATTTCTCCTAGCTTAGTCCCGAAGAACGCTCCCTTACCTGGCTTGTCCAACACAATTTCGTCAGATATAGGACAACACTCGGGTACAATCTCAGTACCAAGCTCACCGCTGATGAGGATACGCCCCATAGGCCCAGCATCCCCAATCCGAAGTATTGGATCTCCTCGAGACCGTTTGGCCGGTGGACAATCTCCAAGGTCAGGGCGGTGTGCTTCGCGGGTATGGATAATCGGCATATGAAGGGATCGAAATAATGTAAGTAGTCGCGCGCAGCCAATAATCGCAGGCCTCAACATCGTGACGTCATTTCCTAAACTTGCCCCAAACCCATCCGCCTCAAGGAAGTCTCGTTGCATATCGATGAGTATCAAGGCCGCACGCTCAGCGTCCATAAGATATGGGAACGGTCTTGCGTCTATTTCCACAAACATTATTAATATTCCATTAATCAACGGCCACTCAATGGCCACGTAGCGCGATGCAAAAATCTTGCGATTCTGCGGTAGCGCCAAACACTCCGCCCTGCATGTGTATCATATCAATGGCGGCAAGCTTATTACTTTCCATGGTTGCCGCCGTACAATCCTTCAGCATCAAACATTCAAGACCGCGGTCATTAGCCTCACGCATGGTTGTATGTACACACACATCAGTAGTGATTCCGGCCAGAATAAGGTATCTAATCCCGCAAGTACGCAGAATCAGATCAAGGTCTGTAGCGTAAAAGCTGCCTTTGCCAGGTTTATCGATCACAATCTCACCTTCCATCGGTGTAAGCTCGGGGATAATCTCCCACCCCGGTTCACCACGGACCAATACCTTTCCGCAGGGGCCAGGATCTCCGATTCCCGCACCGATACGTCGGCTACGCCATCGCTTATTTGCTGGCAGGTCTACAAGTTCAGGGCGATGACCCTCTCGAGTATGAAGGACCATCATTCCAGCAGCGCGTGCACTCACCAAAGCAGCCTGGATAGGCTTAATCACTGCGCGCATTGCCGAGATATCATAGCCCATAGTATCGACATAGCCACCCGCGCCACAAAAATCTATCTGCATATCAATAACAACAAACGCAGTTTGCTCTATTAGCGCCTCACCATCATACGGCCATAGGTAAGGAAGCGCGGTAACATTAAAACCAGTTGCCATGATGCACACATCTCCTTCTTGGTCGTGGCGCCACCCTGCGGCCAATGCGTCAGCTCATTCTTCCTCAAAAACAACTCTCGTGTTGTAGTCTTTGTAGGGTGTTACCTTTAAGAAAGTACCCATAACAATGAAGGCGCTTGCAAATGATGACAAAGGTACAGGAATGTAGCTTGCGGCTGAAGTGAAATTTACAACTAGTCCGCAGACCCATCCAGCCGAGAGCGCAATCCAAGGCATCCAGAGCATTCCCATCATTGCATCATCCCTGCGCCGCTCATAGAAGCCACCATAGTAGGCTAATATTACGACCGCGCCGATCGGCGGTACTAACACACCAATAATCTTCAACCAATCAAGCAACAATGACCACACACCTGTTACGGCGATAATTACGCCCACTACACCAACTGATAGTGTCGTTACCAGATAGCGTTTCCCTGAAAGCTTAGAAAACCCAAGCACACTATTATAAAGACAGTGCGTAGCGTTCGACCCCTGATTAGTGACAGCAACCACAACAGCAAACGTCAATAGTAGCCCACCGGAACCGATGAGATATCCGACTGGATTACCGGTCTGAAATGGCTCATCGAACCCAATCCCCCTCAAGGCAAGGAGTGCAGTAAATGCGACACCAGCGAGCATAGCAACGCCGAACCCTAGAGGAAACGCTGAAAAAACTGAAAGCCACGAAGTTCGACGGTCGACAGCCCAGCGGTTAAAATCTGGTGCAAGAGTCCCGCTGTCTGCGAATGAAGCTAACACTCCTGCAAGAATCTCGGAAAAGTCCAGCGCACGACTGCCCACCTCCTCCATTCCTCCAGATGCTGTGCTGCCGGAATGACTTGCTAACACAACAAACGAGACGATCATTAACGCAGCATAGGCTGGAATAGACAAATTCGAGATCAAATTCATGCCATAGATACCGCGAGCGGTTACTATGACAAAGATTATACCGAGTACCGCCGCTACAATCCAATAAGGAACGTGAAATGAAGCTGCAAATATTTCTGCAGGCATTGCCGTATTTATAGTGAACCAGCCCAAGACTAGGAACGAAAGCAACCCAGCAATCGCCACGTAACCGCTCCTTCCGAAAATGATCTCGGCGATTTGTGAGAATGATCGCTTTTCTTTCCAGCCTATCTCTCCTAGCAGCCCGACATACACAAACATAATTAAACTGCCGATCACTATAGCAGATATTGCCGTCGCAAGATCTGACTTGATAACGAATACCGATCCAGTAATCGTAATTGCCAAAATAAACGGGAATCCTGCCCAGATCATTCCCAATCTGAATACGCCCAAACCCTCTCTGTCAGAAACTTTGCCGAGTGTGTGTTCGCTGTGGGACATACCTTACCTCCAAGCTGTACAAGACAGTTTTCATTTTTGAAGTCTATCTCAGCATTCTCAATTGGGATAATGCTTTTTCTGAAGCGGATATCCACCGAAAA
Organism: Pseudomonadota bacterium; assembly: GCA_021795795.1. The sequence goes on from JAJYPA010000017.1 coordinate 10,255, forward strand.
GTCAACACTCGTTAGATTTCCATCAACACTCGTGAGTCTTGAGGGATTCGGATCACGCTTTGGTCAAAATCGACGCATGGCTCTGTTCACGCGCCTGATGAAGTCATGCAATCTGGACCGCGTGGCGGTATTCATGTAGTAACAGGCGTGATAATCGATCCGTGCCCGCGCGCCGCAAAGGGCGCGAAGGTAGCGCTTGACGAACTTGCGCGGAGGATCGCCCATAACCCATGCTTTCCAGCGCGGGCGGCCGTACGTGACGACGGCGGCAATATGTTGCAGATGCGATAGCCCCGGCTTCACGTGTGCCGGGTCAGAGATATCGAAGGCGACGCCGGGCAAAAAACTCGGTCAAAAAGGCCCTTGAGCATTGCTGACAGGCCAAAACACCAGATCGGCAAGCATAGTATCAATCCTTCAGCAGCTCGAAGTCGCTCCACATAAACAGCTACGCCTGCGGTATTGTGCGCGGTGTCGCGATAGAGCAAGCGTTCCTCGCGGCTCAGAACCGGGATGAACTCTTCCGTATAAAGGTCACGATCGTCGACGTCGTGACCGGCGGTTAACAAGGCCTCAACCACCTGAGAATGCAACGCAGCGTGGAAGCTGTCTTCTACCGGATGACTATTTAAAACCAGAACTCGCATGGCGTCCTACCAAACCGCAGCCTTGCACCACACCATCGGCACAGACTTGCTCGAGCCATCGCCGACGATGTGATCTGCCATCGAACCGCACGAACAGAACGAGGAGTAGTAGCTTAAGCGGATGGTGGGGTAGGATCTCATATCAGCGTCCAATATTTTCTATGATATACCACTCTAACAAACAGGCATTACTAGCGATGATAGTGCAAACAATAATCTTACCCAGCGTCTTTAAAAACGTCGCGTTCACCCTCGCCGTAATAACATTTAACGAAGCCAGCATGGGTGCCCGATGTGCAAGAAAACACCGACGCGACATAAAATGTGATGAGTAGGACCGCAGCATGGTTGGAGGCGACCACAAACGCGTGAAGACTTAGCCTGTCTATCTTTTAATCGGGCGAACAAACCGCTTTGCCCGTTTGACTGGCATGGTGACTGAGCATAGTGTTCAGAGGACTTAACAGCTGCCGTGAATCTCTGCAGTTGACGCTCCCCATAGTCTCGCCTATATCTAAGCGACGCATCCAACACTCCGGACATATCGGCCGAGTTGCGCGCTAACGCAAGCTCAGAGCAAGGCGATACGAGAGGGCTCCAGCAAGAAACTGGAGTGGTCCGGGAAGCCTCACAACGGCTTGTGATGAAGGGATTCGACCCTTTATCGTCGCATACATTAGCCCCGCGACCACAGTGAACTGAACACGGATCCAGTTTTCCCAGCTCTCCTATCAGCACTGCTGGGGCGATAAAGCTTACGTCGGACAACAATTGAAGATCGGAGTCCTTCAATCGAACAAGGCGGGAACTTTCGGGGTGGACTGCTCCGACAGAAATCATCAAATGTGTCAAATTGCAGACGAACCGACCGCGGCAGTCATAACCTGCCGCCTTCGGCGATGAGACAATGGAGCCATAGTAGCGGTAAGAGGGGCTCTCGCCAGGGGAGTCATCTAAACTGCATGAAGAAACCAATGCCTGGCGAAGGGTGCGTAGAACGCGCCGAAACGTTCAGGTATGACCTTCCATAATCATCACTCATTCCAAATTACCCACTATTAACCATAAGAATCCTAGTCGAAACTTTCAATCAGACTATCCTTCGTTCACCAACGAACTGTCTAAACCAGATGTAATGCACAACTCCTGGGCGATTTACCCGAGTTTTAGAGACCCAGATGAGCGAGAGCAGCTACTCCGCAGGGATATGAAAACAACCATGCTCAGAAGAAACAGCCCATCAACTTACTCGCCCCTCCACGCGAATGAACATATGATCGGACGCGGAAGTCACAGCTAGAAGTTTGTAGTCGATACCATAACTATACAAAACAATCGCAATAGCTACTCAACCAACCACATCATATAGGTAAGATGTTTTAAACAATATAGCGTCTACCAAGGGAATCAGTGGCCCTCAAACATTAAACGGCTAGGTCACAACGTATTTTCCCTGGATTGAGCAGTCCATACGGATCCATACTAGACCTTAGTTTAGAAATAGCCCTCGGAATATGACCATTATGCTTACCATCATTTAGTGTATAAACATGAGGATTGTTAATCACAATTCCTGCATCTTTATGTAAATCTATAATCTCCTGCAACCTCTTTTCCGAAGAATATTTAATCACTGGAAGACCCACGGACATTATATCACCATCTCTTGATTTGATAAATTCACAATGCTGCATAATTTCATCTCCAAGAGAAGATTTAATATATGACAACTGCTCGGTGTCCAATTCATTACTATAAACCGTCTGAAGATACGTGTTACCTTTATCATACTTCTTGGCGTGCAACGTAGAATGATTCCAACAGTATTCCAGCATCGATACACTTCCCGCGGAGATTTCAACTTTATCATTGCGATAAATGAACGATCCATTGAACATCTCACAATACTTTTCAACCCGAGGAAAATCTTCAGGACAAAAACTCAAGACAACTACGGACTTCTCCTCCCCTTCGCTTGCGTCCCTGATCCTGGGAAAGAATCCGTGAAAACCCTCACCAAATACCGCCACCTCTCTCTTTATAATCGTCGAATCAGTTGCGATTTGCTTACCAAATATATAAGCCGTATCAAAGTCATCAAACTCCGCAACATACTCCCCCCAGGAATATTTTGTTGCCAGTAATATTTCCACACTAACAATTATACACGACGTTCCGTACGCATGTAGCATACCTTCAATTTCATCAGACCTTTCGACAAGTATTTTTCTCGGACTTTCTTCGACAGAAATTATGTACGCATTCCTTATAGAGGAGAAAGAGCCAACCGCACCATAATTAATGGAACCGATACCGCCAAATCCTCCTGCAACAAGCCCTCCAAGAGTGGCACTCCTAAATGTGGATGGTAGCCATCGCATCTCCAAACCACGATAATTAGCGTGTCTTTCTATGTCAATAAGCCGAGCTCCAGACTCCGCGATAACATGGTCAGCTGAGGAATCTGACGACTTTATTTTATTAAAGTTTTTCATATCAATTACTACTCCACCATTTAGGGGGACGGCCTGCCCATAATTTCCCGTACCACCTCCACGTATAGTTATTGGTGTGCGACTTTTAGCACATGATGAAACCACGTCCAAAAGCTCAGACAGTCCCTCTGGAACGCATACAGAATCAGCTATACTGTCACGAAGCCTGTCAGCAAGTATAGGACTAAACCAAGAAAAGTCGGAGGATAACGACTTAACCTTAGCGAACTCGTTTTCCTTATTATAAATCTTCATTAGTACTCCAGAGGCGAATTAACGAAAGTTGATGCCTTACCACTCACCGAAGACCTCCATAAACTAACTATTTTCCTGGTATTTCTGTACGTCACCACAGAAATTGTTACGCCCCCAAGATTGCATCTTCCGAACCGACCACCGCAGTTCATAGAACTCACAAATACCCGTCGCCCAGCTACGCGTGAGATCGCTTAGTAACGCTCTACCCTGCTCTGCCGACGCGTGCCGAGGGTCACCGATAACACCAGACTCTCCAAAATCTCGCGCGCACCAAGCCAGCGCAGGACGATCCTTCGAAAGGGATGGACAGGGAAAAACTTCGGGAACGTTCTTTACGGCCAGGTCCATGTTCACGAGGTTTGGAGCTAGCGCTAAAAGTAACGCCGTTTCCGCATGCCCAGCATGCATCGCAAGCCTTTTTTCTTCCTCCGAGAGGAATTCATTATCGTAGGCAACACTCCATACTGATCGCGCTATAATAAGAAAATCACCGTGACGTAAGCGCAGCTCACGCGCGGCAATATCAAGAACCTGCGGTTGACCCCCATGAGCATTTACGATTAGCAATTTTCTAAAGCCAGATCGATAAATTGACTCACCAATTTCAATCACAGTTTGTAATAATAATTCTCCGGTTAATGTAATAGTTCCCGGAAAATGAATATGTTCTTCAGACTTTCCATAGGTTATCGCCGGCAGCGCGTACGCTTTAATATCCTCCTCCAGTAGAGACAACGCCCCCCCTACGACCGCAGAGGCGATCATACTGTCAACCGCGCAAGGTAAATGAAGGCCGTGCTGCTCAATCGCGCCAGCAGGCAAAACAACTACCGCGTCTCCTCTTTTATCGAGCGTATCAACTTGTGGCCAGCTAAGATAGGGCAGAAATCTACTTTCGGGAACAAATCCGTGAAGCATACCAAAAACCTCCAGGCCGTAAGGGTCATATCAATAGGTGACTATCTCGGGAAGCCATAACGTGGCCTCAACCTCAATAACAATTTCATCACTAGGGAGAAGGGCGGAGACCTCAACAACGGTCGATGCTGGGACGGCATTAGGATAGAACATGTTGCGTACCTTGCTATAGTATGGAAATTGATCTAGATTCCTAAAATATTGAACTAGCTTAATGACATTGTCCGATTTTCCTCCCAACGATTCATTGATAGCGCGGATACGATCTAACACATACCAGCTCTGCGCGAGGATCCTGCCTTGTTTTGCATCCACGGAAAACTCTCCGGTTTTTCCAATTGCTATAGCAGTTTCCTCTGGAATATCGGATAGGTCGTGAACAATTCTTCCAATACCAGGATCAACAGCAATAATTCCTGAAAGAAAGACTAGGTCGCCGGCTCTTCGATAAGATGCGTAGCGCGCAAGGGTACCAGATTTCTCATCACAAGCCATATTCCATATCCTTCTTAGGTAGAAATTGATTGGCACGTATATTTAGGCGCGCTCCTCAGGACCAATCCGCGCGTCATTTTTTAAAATACTAATCATTACTCGCCAAACTCCCTAGAGGTTTTCTCACATGTCAATATTTTGGCCGACCTTAAGTTCAATCAAAACTCACCCGAATTTCAATCCATCGAGTAACTCTCATGCCAGCGGTATAATACACGCCAGTTGACCATGCTAACAATCGCAAAAAAGGCGATACCGGTAACTGCTAGCAAGAATACTGAGGCGAATAGCTGAGAGACCTCCAAATTATATCCGTCTTGCAAAATGTCATATGCGATCCCAGAATTACTTCCAGTACTGCCGGCGACAAAGCCGCCAACTACGGCACCCACTAGAGCTAGCCCCGTAGAAATGCGCAGCGAACCAAGAAAGTAGGGCAATGCGCTCATGAAGCGTAAACGAAACATAACCTGCGACTTAGACGCATTGTAGAGTCCAAACACGGAAATAAGTCCCTCCGGCACGCTCTTTAATCCAAGAGTAGTGTTTGACACAATTGGAAAGATAGATATTAACAGAGATATAAAGACTAATGACCAAAACGTGTTTTTCATTAAGAGAACAATGAGAGGTGCAAGAGCAACAATAGGCGTGACCTGAACAATGATCACATATGGGAATACGGCGTTTTCAATTCTTTTGCTTAAAACCATTAGCACGGCGATTCCACTTCCAAGGATCACGGCCAATGCAAAACCACAGAGCGCTATCTCTATTGTGATTCCCAGATCTGCAAGCATGCCAACCCCGTGACCTGCCAACGCATTTGCAATGTCCAAAGGAGTTGGAAATAAGTACGCGGGAATATGCATTAGTTGCACCAGAAATTGCCAAGCTACCAATAGAGACACACCGAGTCCGACTGCTGGGTAAAACTTACGGTAAGTTTTCTTTATGTCCATTTTACTACCTCACTTTCTCAATGCCTGAGAAACAATTCTCACATTTGAGAAAAAGTCATCCGAGACCCGATAATTGTCCCCGTCTCTCCAAAACTCTCGTTTTTTCTGGAGCGCAATCATCTCTCCGATCCGTCCCGGGTTGGCCCGTAGCACGAGAATCGTATCTCCGATGTATACAGCTTCTTGAATACTATGCGTTACCAATATAATGGTTACCCCTAACTCCGCCTGTATTCGCAGCACATCATCGTTTAGCTGCTCGCGGGTGATTTCATCCAGCGCTCCAAAGGGCTCATCCATAAACAACAGGTTTGGCTCCGTCACCAGCGCACGAGCAATGGAAACGCGCATTCGCATCCCACCAGAGAGTTCTCGTGGAAACATTTTAGCCTTCGGCTCCAGCCCAACCATACGCAACACATACAGGGCACGCTCACGAGCAGACGTCTTATTGACGCCTTGGAGGCGTAGAGGAAGTGCCACGTTGGCGGCAACGTTCGCCCAAGGTAAAAGATTGGAGTCCTGAAAAACCATACCTAAACGACGATCAGTCGAACCCAAGATCCGCGCGTCTTGCCCCCACCATTGCACGCTTCCAGAACTCGGGGGCTCCAAGTTCGCCATTATTCGCAAAAGCGTGCTCTTTCCAGATCCCGATGCACCGATAATGCTGACTGATCTCCCCGCTGGTATCTCCAACTCGATGTTATCAAGAACGAGATGTTCACCATAGCGCTTCGATACCTTAGACAACTTTAGAGGTAGATGGATTGAGTGCATGCCTTCATCTTTCCTCTCATGAACTAGAGAGCCAGTTAGCCTGGGTATCGCATTAAAGGTAATCGCGCTCATTCACCCACCTCTAATAACTGAGTCTGCTAAACGGATATATATAAGTATTAAATCCGCTATTTTATGTGAACGTGGACCTCCTTAATAAACTTCAACGTAAAGGCCTTTTTCCAGTCCATGCCTTTTGGCACTACTCCATTTTTGACGGCAGTATCATATACCCTCTCCCAACGAGCCTCAGTCATTGTTCCAATCCCCTGTTTTTCAGCAGCAGCGCCTTCCAAGAGTTTTCCGGTAATCATGGTTTTTACACCATATGCAAGAAGTCCTGGAGTTTGCTTAGGGTTGGCCCTCATAATGAGTGCGTTACCAGGGCCCGGGTCTTTCAAATATTCCTTCCACCCGAGCATGGTCGCTTCGATAAATTTCTTTACGATCTCTGGATGATCTTTCACCATTGCCTCAGTAGTTTGTATCGTTTCCGAATACTCCGGATAACCATAATTAGCGAGAAGAAAGGTATGGAATTTTACCCCGGCTTTTGCAATCATATAATCCTCTGAGCCATAGTATCCCTGTTGCGCGATATTCTGATCAGCGAGAAACGGCGCCACGCTTCCGGTGTATACGCCACGCTGACTCTCCTTGTAACCGAAATGTCGCATTGCCCAAGGCCACCAAGAATGAACCTCATTAGATGAAACTAGAATTTTATATTTACCATCCGCAAGTTGCTCGGGCTTATCAATATTATAATGCGTATAAATACAGGTTGGACTTTTCTGAAAAACTGTAGCTACGGTTATTAGGGGTAAGCCGTGCGCGGTTGCGACCAACTGATCAAGAGCATTTCCCATATAAAACTGGTATTTACCAGCTGCAAGAAGCTGTTCTCCGTTGATCCCTGGACCTCCCATATCTACCTTTACGTTTAATCCATATTTTTTGTATATCCCTTTTGCAATTGCCTCATAATACCCTCCGTGCTGCGCTTGAGCGAACCAATCTGTACCGAATGTTATAGTTGGATCTGCGAACGATACGCCAAACCCAGACGCGCTTATTCCCGCGACTACCATCATGGCTCTGACAGCTTTAGAAAATCCGATCCTAGTGACGATCTGTTTTATATTCTTCATTCCCGACTCTCCTGTTAAACTCGTGATATTTTCCCAAGTGTCAAACCGAGTACAAATGCAATTGAATAACTCACCTGCGTTAATTATGCAGATATCATGCCATGAATAGGGGTGATACACCAAGCCGTTATGCACTAATTTCGTGCAGATTCCGTTCACTGAAGTTTGCCTGCACTCTTTTGGCCAGGTATTCTCCCGCTGTAATCGCTTCATATTTTCCAGACGCGGAGGTAATCATGACGTCACGATTCGCTTGACAAAAGAAGCCTATGCTATACCGTGAAGGTGAGGCAGCGCCTTCCCGCGCTATTACTCGATGGAAGGTGCTAAGCAAAAGGTCATCGCTCCAACGCATCAACATATCTCCGATGTTACAGGTAATTCGCCCATGTTTCGCCGGAACTGGAATCCATTCTCTTGCGGTGTAATTTTTTCCAGGACAGACCTGCAGGCCATCTTCACCTGTACGCTGAAATATCATCGTTAAACAATCGAAGTCTGTATGCGGGCCTGCCCGCCATCCCGGAGCTATGTTATCGGTGGGAAAGTAATGCAGTAGCCGCAACGTACTTTGATAGGTGTCTTGTTCAGGGTCATGCGCCTGAGAGAAGAAGCTCCTTGGAAATCCCAGGCGATCGGCAAAGCAGGATAATATCTGCATACCCACGACCCAACAATTGTGCTCAAAGCGTAATATTTGTTCTTGAAAGCCCGGCAGGAGCGTTTCTTCCGGCCACTTTCCTGCCATCACGGGCCGAGTAATCTGGTAGCTCTCCTTTTGGTCCGGCTGCCCTGTGGACGGTCTAATTTGTGCCTTACTTTCCCAGCCTGCATTGTTTTCCAGCGGGAATCGAGACTTTTCTAGTTCAGGCATGGCGAACAGGCGCTCTGATAATGAAAATGCTTCTTCGATCTCTGCGAGAGGTATTCCATGATTTTCTAGTTGAAAGAATCCTGTTTCCACTCCTGCCGTCCAAAGCGCCTCCGTAATTTCGTCCCTTCGCTGCTCGAATTCCGTCAAATCAATGATAGGAATTTCTTTCTCACATTCTACACCGGTATCCAGGCCCATTAATTGCTCTTTCTCTATCTCGATCAAACTCGCGTTACAGCTAGTCATTTGGTTTTCCCCCAATCAGACAATGCCCGCTTTTGTAACAGCGATACCCCTGATCTTGCGGCCTCGCTCAATTCGCTCATATCCATTCCCGGAATCTTCCCGTTCTCCACAACCTTCTTCCCGGCGACTAACAAAGAGCGTACCGTCGCACCACCGCAAACAATCGGCGCTACCGCCAAATCATGCATTCCCATATGCCGTGGTTGATTGAGCTCATAGATAGCGATATCCGCAACGCGCCCGGGCTCCAAAGTCGCTGTATCATGCAAACCCAGAACTTTAGCACCACCAGCGGTTCCCCAATGAATCACCTCTTCCACGGTTACACTGTCGGCACCCTGTTCTCCTCGGCCTCCGAGGTATGTCGGCAGTGCCGACTGGCCGGCACGCGCCCGGCCCATGAGCCACGCTGCATGCACCTCTTGCAACATATCTGCAGCTTCGTTTGAACCAGCACCATCGACAGCTAATGAGACGGTAACTCCAGCATCTGCCAAGGCCCGCACCGGCGCGATACCGCTCGCCAAGCGGCCGTTGCTCTGTGGGCAATGTGCAATACCGGTATTCGTCGCGCCCAACATTTCAATCTCCGGCAAATCTAACTTCACTAAATGGGCATACCATACATCTGGGCCGAGCCAATTGGTTTTTTCGGCGAAGCGAATGGGTGAACAATCATAATTTTTCTGCGACGCCTCCTGATAGATTACTGTCTCCGAAAGATGCGAGTGCATATGTAAGCCTAATGATCTGGCGTGCGCAGCAACTTCTCGCAATTCTCCTGGATCCATCGAAAACATGACTGTCGTTGGTGCTACTACAACACGACGCATGGCGTAAGTGCGATCTTCGTGAAAGTCCCGTTGCAAGCGACTGATATCGTCCAGATAATCGGATAGACTTTCGACATCTGAAGTGCATTTCTCGAAGTGGCGAGACCGTGTTGCCCCACCGCGGCAAAGCACAAAACGCAATCCTAGTCGCGCCGCTTCTTCAAAAAGGATCTGGGCCCCGTCAAAATCCATGCCTGGCCAATACATATAGTGGTGATCGGCTACTGTTCCACAGCCAGATAATGCTAGCTCAATCAAGCCAATTCGAGCAGCCGTACGTAGCAAGTTCTCATCGAAACAGCTACGAAAACGAAAAGGGACTGCTGAGAGCCATGGGGTAAGTGTGCTGTTGATGCCTTCCGGTACAGCTTTCAACAGAGACTGTGCCAAGTGATGGTGTGTGTTTACCCACGCGGGGTAAACGACACAGCCAGAGGCATCAAGCACCTCTTCTCCAGCCTCGGGGGTCAGGTTGCCTATGGCGTCAATGACACCGTTTTTGACACGAATATCCCCTCCCTGTGCGCGAGCTTGCTCTCCTAGCTTCCCAGTCATGATCGCTACTGACCCACGAATGAGCAACTGAGTATCCCGATTTGCCGGTTGATCCAGGTAAGGAGAGGCCTCTAAGTAGTTTTCCAATCTTCGTCTCCAAGTTTTATCCATTCTCGCGTCCAACAAGCATCGGCTTCCCTCGTTTTTTCTTAGGTTGCCGCTTTCATCGAAATAGAAAAAGTGCTATTTTCAGACCTATCCGTTGCAAATATTCGTACGGTAATCCTATGCGCCATCTACGACTGTTTGAGTACATTGATGCGATCGTCCGCGAGGGTTCTGTACGACGGGCGGCGGACAAGCTTTACGTCACCGCTTCTGCCCTGGACCGACGTCTACAGGATCTGGAAGAAGAACTGGGTACACCGATCTTCGAGCGCCACGCGCGAGGGATGCGGTTGACGGCTGCCGGTGAGATCTATGTCAACTACATACGCCACCATATTGCTGAGAGTCAGCGCGTCCAATCCGAGATCCTCCGTTTACAGGGAATGCAGCGGGGTCAGGTGGCTATCGCTGTGAGTCCAGCGTTGGCGACAGATTTTGTCCCTAGCGTAGTGCGCCTGTTTCGTGCGCGGCATCCGGGGATCTCCTTCTTGATCCGAGTGGCTCAGCATGAAGTTGCCATGCAGCATCTACTCAGCTTTGACGTCGACCTCGCCATCATCATCGCACCACCCAAACATCCGGATGTATTTGACTTGGCGGTGGTGAAACAGCCTTTGCTCGCGGCTATGGACAAAGATCATCCATTGGCAAAGACAGGCTCCCTACGTCTGAGTGATTGCCTGCAGTATCCTCTAGTGCTTCCGTCAACTGGCTTGACCACCCGCGAGATGCTGGAGGGTGCCCTGCATCCCTTGGGGAGAGACGTCAGGATTGCTGCAGAAACCAACTCCTATGAGGTCATGCGAGGGCTACTCCACGGAACCGATCAAATTGGCTTCGTGCTTTCCACAGGACGGAATCAAAGAGAAAACTCGAACGTCCTGCTCTTTCGGCAAATCAATGCAAGGGAGATTCATCCCGTGCCCATCATCTGCGCACAACTTCGGAATCGTGGGCTTTCGGTTGCCGCAGCGCAGTTTTCGCACTTGGTCATTCAGGAAATGGAAAGCATGTACATGGAGGATTAGGTGGGGATTGCATCTGGCCCAGCGACACCACCATCACTGCGTGGGTCCGCGGCCCCTATCCAGCTACCATCCTGCAGGACACGTAAAATGCCAGCATGCCCCATCAAATCGCTGTAATTGGGCACGAACTGTAGGGTGTGCCCCCATTGTTCCAAGCGTTTGCGGACACCTTGATTATAGCGCGACTCGAGCCGCAGCGCAGTGACGGGGTTCCCCCAGGTGCGTCCCAAAAGCCAGCGAGGCGCATCCACGGCCTCTAATGGCGTCAGCCCCTGGTGCAGATGCCTGAACAGGAGCGCCGCTTGGGTCTGTGGCTGACCATCCCCCCCCATGCTCCCATAAGCCATTTGCACCTGCCCAGCGCGACCATAAAGCGCGGGGTTCAGTGTGTGAAAGGGCCGCATACCCGGCAGCAAAGAGCGTGGACTATCGGGATCCAGCGTAAAAGCGCAGCCACGATTATTCCAAAGTACACCAGATTTGCCGGCCACGATCCCACTGCCAAACTCGTGATAGAGACTCTGGATGACGCTCGCTACACGACCTTGACCATCGACCACGGCGAACCAAGTTGTATCCCCCAATCCAGGCTGCCAGGCAGGCAATAGGGGGATAAGTCCATTGCGGATTTCTTCCGCTTGTAGACCGAGATAATTGCCCTGCAACAGTTCATGCCAAGAGGATGCTGGCGCTCGGCGAGGATCATGTACTACCTGATCCCGCAAGGGAAAAACACGCCGCGTGGCCTCGACCGCGCCATGCACCAGTTCGGCACCCAAGGGATCGACATCCGCCAAACCCAATCGCTCCATGATCCCTGCAATCATCAAAGAGGCAATGCCCTGGCTAGGCGGGGGAAGGTTGTATAACATCCCGTCGGCAAAGGGTAATTGTAATGGCTCTACCCATTCGGCACGGAAATGCTCCAGATCTTGCAGATCTAACAGGCTCCCTTTGGCGCGCAAGCCCGCTATCATTTCCTGGGCCAACTCTCCGGCATAAAAACTGGCCGGCCCCTCATCCATCAGGCGCGTGAGGGTCCGCGCCAAGGCAGGCTGACAGAAGATCTCCCCCGCTCGCGGCAGCCTTCCTTGGGGAAGATATTGCGCACAGAACTCCGCATCGGCCTCGAGATCATGACGATACTGCCGCAGGGTTCGATCCTGATTTGGGCTGACAGGAAACCCTCGTGCTGCAAGATCATGTGCAGGCGCTAGGAGTGCAGACCAATCGAGAGAACCATCCCAATGGGCCTGGGAAAAGGCCTGTGCCATCTCCCAGCCGCGCAACATACCAGGCACGGTCATTGCGGATAGGGCCCCGCGAAAGGGAATGTTACGCAGCCCGTGCGCATGAAAGACCTTTGCGTCGTAGGCGAGACCTGACGGACCGGCGGCAAGCAAGCCTCGTACAGAGGACATCCTGCCATCGGAAACCAGCCAGAACGCATCGCCGCCCAAACCCGTCATGTGGGGATAGACAACGGACAACGTTGCAGATACGACAATCGCCGCTTCTATGGCGTTGGCACCTCTCGCCAAAGCCTGTGCACCGGCCTCTGCCGCTAGGGCATGGGGCGCCGTAACCAACCCTTGCCTTCCCTGTGCCGAAAGCATCATGAGCGCCGCGCCCACACCCGCAATTGCGCTCTCGCCTTACTCCACTCCTGAGCATCATTCAGACGCAGAAAACTACGAAAACGTCGAACAGGAAGCTTGGCCAAGGCGGCCCCCGGCAAAGACTGCAATAACGTATCCAAGCGCCCATCCTCCCCAGCGGCACGTATTTGTTGGGCCAAGACATTTGCGATCAGTACCGGATGCCCACCATACCCATACTGATCTACGAGGCGCGCTGCCATGACGGAAGAAATGTGCAAGGCCCTGCGCAAGCGTCGTAATTCGGTATTTGTCGGTAGCTGAGTATCACTCTGTACTAACAATACTGCGGTCGCTGCAGCATCAGCCGCCAGGCGTACCGAGGAAAACGGACCAAGCCGTACCGCTTGGAAGTTCACCTGACGGTGTACCCTCAATCGGCAGCAACGCCATAAACGCCGAGATCTTTGGCCAGCAATCACCCGTATAGGTGCAAAGCCTGCCCAGTGCAACCGCCGCACCTGTTCCTCCAGCCAGGTCCGACGACTACCGGGAACCCGACGGCAGGACTTATGGACGCGCCCGGAGCGCTGGGAACGCCCCGCAGCAAGAATGACTGCGGGAAGCAGATCACGAACCCTTTGGCATCAGACTAACGTGGGCTGCCACCACCCGCCAGCCCGCAGGGGTACGCATCCACGTTTGACTCTGCCGCCCATGAACCGCGTCTCGCAAGAATTCCGTATTAGCGGTGGCAAAATCTTCGCCGTAGGTGGTAATCACCGTATTTACCAATCGTCGCTGTAACGCCTGCCCTGGCCGACTCGCCCGAAACGCTGCAATAGCGGGATAGCCATACAAGTTCTCGGCAACTCCGTAGCGCAGGGTATGCTCCGAATCCCAAAAGATTTCGTCCAGCACTTTCACATCATTCTCTACCAGCGCTCTCTCATAGCGCTCAAAAGCCGCCAAAACCTCGGCATGCACATTCGGAAGATTGATTTTTAGCGATTGCATGACATTCTCCTTAGAATTGCGGTACAGCACTAACGAATCCACGGGCCTCCAAAACCTGGGCCACATGCAACGCCTTGGCTTCCTGCCATGGCGCGGCAATGATTTGCACCCCGATGGGCAGCGATCCCAGCACAGGCACGTTGACCACTGGTAACCCCACGAACGAAAACGGTTGCGTATAGAGTCCCAAGTGCGGGCGCACCAGCATTTCTTCGCCATCAAGCTGCATGGTTTTTTGCCCAATCAGCGGAGCAGTCATCGGGGTTGAGGGGGCAAGAAGGATGTCGTACTGGGTAAAGATCTCCCCGACGATTTGCTGGAACCGGGCTCGCACCCGTTGTGCCTGCAGGTAGGCCGTCGCCGGTAAGAGTGCGCCAGCGAGCATACGTTCACGCACGTCAGGGTCGTAATCCGCAGGACGGGTTCGCAAATTGGGCAGGTGCAGCGTGCTGCTTTCGGCATTGGTAATCACGTATGCCGCTGCACGGGCCATTGCCACCTCTGGAATCTCGATAGATGTCTTAACGCCCAATGCATCCGCCACCTGTCCCAAGGCCTCCCGCGAGGCATCCGTCCCTTGCTGCATAAAATATCCACCCAACATGGCGATGCGCAGATCAGGCGCCAGTTCCGTTGCTAACGCACCCACCGATTCGACTGGGCGATCTACTCTGGCGGAATCCCGATCGTCAGAACCTTGCAGGGCATCGTAGGCCACCGCCAAATCTTGCGCAGTGCGCGCCATAGGCCCGACGTGATCCAGACTAGGGCAAAAAGGAAAACTACCGCCACGCGATAAACGCCCGTAGGTGGGCTTGAGGCCAAAGACGCCACACAGTGAGGAAGGCACACGGATAGAGCCGTTGGTGTCCGAACCTAGCGCTAGAGGTACCAGTCTGCCACCAACGGCAGAACCACTGCCACCACTGGAACCCCCACTCATGCGACGTAAGTCGTGCGGGTTGCGTGAAGGGCCATAATGCAGGTTTTCACCGGTAAAGTCGTAGGCATACTCGCCCATATTCAGGGCTCCCACCAGGATCGCCCCCGCTGTGGACAACCGTTGAATCAGGGTCGCATCCGCGACTGCTGGCGGAAGATCGCGATTGATTTTGGAGCCAGCCAAGGTTACTTTTCCTTGGATGTCGAAGAGGTTTTTTACGGCAAAGGGGACCCCCGCTAATGGTCCGGGATTTTTTCCTGAGGCTAACAACTGATCGATCCGCGCTGCTTCTTCACGCGCCCTTTCTGCGGTTACCAAAGTAAACGCGTTGAGCTCAGGATTCTTTCGGGCAATCCGCGCCAGAGTTTCTTCGACAACAGCACTTGCGCTCCAGATACCAGCACGCACCTTCTCCGCAATTTCCGCGGCACTTGTCCAGTCCATAGCAAGCTCCTTCAAGCGCGGAAGATGGGAGCGAAATCATCTTCCATCTGTAACGGTGCAGCTTCCAGAGCTACTGCCATCCGCAAGGATATCTGCAGATATTTTTTCACTCCGGCCATATACTCTTCTGCAATTGATAAACCCACGACGGCACCCATCTCGTGCAAGTAACGGTCCAGTTCTTCAGGCGGGATCTTGTAATCGGACATGTTCTTTTTCCTTTCTCTCTCGAGTGTGGTGACGGAGCTGCAATAGCTCTCCAAGCACGCTACAGGCGATCTCTGCGGGTTCCTTACCCATACCAGGCAAGCCCATAGGCATATGTAATACGGGCGACAAGGCCCAGACCTCGCGCTGGGCGGCATGACGAAAACGTGCCGCTTTGGATTTGCTGGCAATCACCCCGAGATAGGCGAGGCGCATACTGGAAAAATGTCGCAGTAAGGCAAAGTCCAAGGCATGGCTGTAGGTCAAGACCAAGACTGCTGTCTCTTTTCTGGGCTTGGGCAAACTTGCCAGTTCCCAGTCCAGGCACAAGCCTACATTGCGTGGAAAGGCACTCGGGTCCAGCCACTCTTCCCGCTCATCGAACACCGTTACGGCGAAATCGAGCCCCGGGGCGAGCGCCGCGATGGCACGCCCGACATGGCCTGCCCCAAAAATCCACAGCGCCTGCCGCTGTGGACTGGGCATCAGGAATATTTCGGATTCCACACTCCACGTCGGCGAACTCGAAATCGCTTTTACTGGCTGTGGTGATCCCAACACCGCATCATCACTTTCGCCGCCGCGAAGCTGTAATCGGCCTTCTTGCCGCTGATACCAACGGCTCGCTCCTGGCCGGTACAAGGGCGCAAGCCCCGCCGGCACCTGTACCAGAGCGACATCGACCACGCCCCCACAGCATTGGTCATTCTCACCGCCGAGAACAAAGCGCTGTTGCCACCAGGGCGGCGCAGACCGTGTCTTCTCCAGCGCTCGCCGAACGCTATGTTCCAAATGGCCTCCACCGAGATTGCCAGCTATTCGTCCATCCCGGTGCAGCAGTAGTTGCGCACCCACCCGTGTCGGTGCCGAACCATAGACCTCGGTGACCAGTGCCTCCCAAACGACGACGGGCATAACGGATTGTGCGTCGGAGCTCATGACGTTCTCGCAATGATGGCAACGGGGCCGCCACCCAACGGACCCTGATGCTCGGCACGGGTGGAAACATAGACCGCCGATTCCCCCAACACCCCAGCCAAGAGGCTGGAAACGACACTGCGGGAATGACGCATGTCAGAGATATCTCCGTCGGTCCACATGGTATGCCGGCGACCACGGACAACGCCCCGTGGGTCGGCATCGGACTTGGCAAAAGCGCCCAGGACACGGACACTGGCGTCTGGGGGTAGCTGGCCATGGATAGGTTCCAGTCCCAACTCTGCCAATATCGGGTAGATCGCGCCGACATCCAGAATGTCACGCATCACTCCGTGCGCAATCTGCAGATTCGCAATCCAGCCTGGGGCATTGGCAAAGAGGCAGATTTCCGAGCGCAGCAATGCTGGCTTCGCAGACACGCTCGCGCGAGTCGAATACTGCGACCAATCCCGATTGATCATATCGTCGTGCAGGGCATCGCTGGACAGTTCACCGAGAGCCAACGCCACCCCCAGTGCTGATGCCCCACGTGACCAAGCCATATCGCAACGCCACTCTCGCGGCTCACGCTGCTCAACATCAGCCGGCAGCGGCGGAATGGCCCCCTTGATCTGCACCAGATGCACATCATCGGCATCAACCTCAAGTTGTGCTTGCAATGCCTGCACTACCCGGGCGGTTTCGAGAATCATCGGCAGGCGTCCCGCCTCTTCTGGAGCGAACGAACGGGTATGCCCCACTGCCAGAGCCAAGCCCTTTTCCCCAGCCGAAGCGGGGGTTTCATCCACAGTCAACACCAAGTAGTGCGGACAGGTCACCCCTTCCGTACCACCGGAGAAGGAGAGGACAATGCGGTCTTCTATTTCTTCAGCCGGACAGTCCAGAAGCGGTCCAAGCAAGCGGCCCAAGGCCATGATCGCCAATCCCCGACTGAAATCGTTCATGGCACCATTGCCCTCGGTCTTGCCCAGGATGGCAACGATCTGCTGTGGCCGGACTTCCCCTGCGGCGATCGCGATCGCGAGACCGCTGACATCAGCAGGATTGGTGGGGAAGAAACGATGAACCTGGCTACGCATGGATGAACCTCAGAAAGGCACCCGTAGTACCTTACCCGTGCGCCGCAGGATGTCGATTTTGTAGACATCCCCAGTGTCCATTTCATCGGCGGATTCCGCCGAGGCTAACGCGGTCACCACCTCGTCGGAGTTCATGGTAAGCACGGTCACCGGCTGACCATCAAAGGCCATAGGGAAATCGTGCCACGTCCCCACGTGTATCATCACGCCATGCCCGGCGGGGATACGGAAAGCCTTCACACTCTCCAGTTGCGGAACAGACTCTCCCTGCAAGTGATTAGGCTTGCCAAGCACCATGACAAAAGGAGAAGCCCCCAGACCAACGAAGATTTGGCTCATGGCCTGATGCCGCTCTAGCCAGGTAATTTCGGGACTACGATGGGAGATGCGTGCCGTCCGCACCACTGCGCGTCCGGTATAGACAAAATCGAGATTTTGTCCTTCTTCTATACTTCCCTGATAGAAGGGGATGGTCAGCCCAGGGGAAAAGACCTTTTCCGAAATCATCACCCCATAATCCTTCAACGAATCCTCGCTGGCATCCACCAAAGGCACATTAACGATTTGTTGCTCCATGACTTCCATGATTCACTCCTGTGTAATGGGCGTATGCAACGCCTCCCAAACCAAGCGCCCGGCAACTTCCCCGCGATAGGTATCGCTGGAACGGATATCCGATAACGGCGCAATATCCTGGATCAATGCATTCTGAATGCTCTGCATCGAGATCTGCTCTCTAGTTTTTCCAGCCAATGCGTGCGCAAGATGCACCGCCAACTTTGGCGTGGCAGAAACGCTGGAAAAAGCAAAACGGGCTTCGGCGATAACACCGGCTTCTGTCCATTGAATCACCGCAGCCAGCCCCACCTTGGCAATGGCCTGGGCAGCACGAGTGCCTACCTTACGATAGTAATGGCAGAAATCCGTGGGTATGGGACGTAGCCGAATTCGGGCAAGCAGCTCCGCGGGCCCCAAAGCTGTGCGCCGATAATCCAGATGAAAGTCCCGGTAGGGCAAACTTCGGCGCCCTTGCGGGCCAATGATTTCCAATTCAGCATCATAGGCCAGCAACGCGGGAGCGTTATCTGCCGCTGGCGACGCATTACAGATATTTCCCCCCAAGGTGGCACGATTCTGAATTGCCGGCGCACCAGTTTGCGACGCCGAAGATGCGAGATTGGGCCATTCCCTCCGTACCCGCGCGTCCGCCTGTAATTGGGAGAGCGAGACACCCGCACCAATACGTAAACTGCCATCGCTAGCTTCACAAGATTCCCGCAACTCTGCGATACCGCTGAGATCCAGCCAATCTTCTGCACTATCCAAGCCACTACCGCGCCCGACCATGACGTCGGTGCCACCCTGGATGATCTGCGGCTGCCCTGGATGTTGGCGGAGAAATTCAACTGCAGCCGCAAGACTATTGGGACGATACCAGTCTCGCATCAGGCCATCTCCTGCGCGGCTTCCGCCACGGCTCCGTAGATACGCCCATAGCCGGTGCAGCGGCAAAGATTACCGCTAAGCGCCCAACGAATCTCTGGCAAGGTCGGGGCGGGACAGGTCTCCAACAGGGCTTGTGCCGCCAACATCATCCCTGGAGTGCATATGCCACACTGCGTGGCTCCACAGCGAGCGAAACTGCGCACCAAGGGCGATTCTGCGGACACCCCTTCAATCGTTTGCACCCTGGCACCAGGTAATTGACCAATGGGCACCAAACAGCTGTTCACCAATTCGCCGTCAATGCGCACGGCGCAGGCACCACACTCCCCCTCGCCGCATCCCTCCTTGCTGCCGGTCAGAGCAAATTCTTCGCGGAGCACATCCAGTAGGCGAGTTGGTGCCGGAGACTGGGAGCAAACGGGCTTCCCGTTCAAGATAAATTCGATACTCATGATTGTTCCTCCGCCGCGATCTCCAAAGCTTCGAGCAGTCGCTCTGGTGACGCAGGAATCCGGGTGGGTGCCACACCCAAGGCATGATGCAGCGCATTGACAATGGCCGGCGCGGGGCCATCCATAGGCAATTCACCAATGCCCTTGGCACCATCGGGCCCGGCACCCAATCCCTTTTCCAAAAAAACGACGTCGATTTCCGGAATGTCTGCAGAGGTCGGAATGATGTAGTTTGTCAGGCGATCATTAGCCATGATCCCCTTATCGTTCCAGACTATGTCCTCGAACAGGGCCCAACCAATCCCCTGCACCACACCCCCTTCAATCTGTCCCTGTGCGATCTGTGCATGTACCGCCTTGCCAATTTCTTGCACCGCCGTGAAATGTAACAAGCGGGTTTCCAGCGTCGTCACGTCCACCTCGATTTCCGCCACATAACAGGCCCAGGCAAAACTGGCATAGGCACGACCCTGGAAGTGCTTCTCGTCCCAGACCATCCCGGTGGGAGCCTGATAGGTCTCGGTGATACGCCATTCTCCACCATGCTCGGCGCAGAGTGCGGCACAACTCTCGACGTACTGCTCTGCTGCGAAATGCGCAAGATCCAGCCCACGACTCTCCAAGGTATGTCGGAGCTTCTGGGCAGCGGCCGAAACCAAGCCACCCACCACCATGCAGGTCCGTGAGGCTACCGTTGGTCCGGAATTGGGAACCCGACTCGTATCTACGGCAGGAAAGCGAATGAAATCCAACGGAACGCCGAGGGCCTCCGCTGCGACTTGGCACAGCGTCGTAGCAGCGCCCTGCCCCATTTCGGTATTGGAACACAGAATCTCCACCGTCCCATCAGGCTGCAGGGCGAGACTGAGTCGAGAGGCAAGGTACAGCTCTCCATTACCCGTAAAACCTGCGCCGTGGGCAAAACACGCCAAGCCAATGCCCCGACGCGTATTGCCAGCACCTGCGTTCCACACCTCGTAGGCGGTCTTCTTCTCCTGATATCGACTGCGCAGCAAGGCAATGTCGAGCACCTCTTCGGCAAAACAATCGTGACTCTGCAGATCACTGGTGGCACTGGCAAGCCCTGGCCGGAGGAGGTTCTTCCGTCGTAACGCAACGGGATCCATTCCCAGTTTTGCCGCGAGACGATCCATGGCGATCTCGATGGCGAATATACTCTGGGGCGCACCAAACCCGCGGAAGGCGCCAAAAGGAGGATGATTAGTGAATACTGCCCGTCCTCGCACGCGGATGTTTGGGCAATGGTAGGGTCCGGCGGCATGGATCACCCCACGGGATAAGACCACTGGACTCAGAGTACGGTAGGCCCCGCCATCAATGGCAAAATCCATATCAATCAGCCGTAACTCGCCATCTCGGGTGGCGCCCAAGCGGATCAGAGTACGCGACGGATGCCGCTTGGGGGTAACCCGCAGATCCTCGCCGCGCTCATAGATCAGCTTCACCGGTCGACCTTGCGCCTTGAGTGCCAGCAGAGCGGCATGACAGGCAATGACTGATGGATAATCTTCCTTACCGCCGAAGGCACCGCCAGTAGTCGTCTGCACGACCTGGACTCGCTTCTCCTCCCATCCGAGGCACTGACGCAGGGCGTCAAGCACATAATAGGGGCACTGCATTGAGCCCTCTACGCGCATCCGCCCATCGGGCATGACCTGCGCAATCATCCCTTGCGGTTCGATGTACAACTGCTCCTGTGCAGGCGTCTCAGCGCGCAGTTCTATGACACAGTCACACTCTTCGTCACCCGCGGCTAGGTCCCCTTTCTGCAGTAAATAGTCCGTGTAGGTATTCTGGGGAATGACCGGCTTGTCAGTCGTCAAGGCTGCGTCGATATCCCAGACGGGTTCCGGGCCGGCGTGCTCGTTTAGGTGAATCTGGGACAACGCTGCATGCAGCCGTTCCCGATCCGGATGCGCCAGCAACAAAACTGGCTCTCCAGCATGTCGATACTGCTTATCCACCAGGATTGGTTGATCATCCTCGATGAATTTCACGGCGTTTTTTCCGGGGATGTCGCTGGCCCTAACGATGAGGTATTCCGACCAATCCCAATCCTGCGCAAAATGCACCGCTTGCACCAAGCCTCCCGGCAAGCGCGTCCGGATCGTCACGCCATACAGGATCTCTGCAGGGTGCAGATCATCCACATAGATCGCTTGCCCCAAGATCTTTTCCCGCGCGTCGCGGCGGGCAGGACTAAGTTTGAGCTCAGAATTATTCATGACATGTCTTGCTCTGCATTTCCGAAGGAGACCCTTGAGTGGATTTTTCCTGTTTCCACAGAGGCAATTTTCGTACCGAAGTCGCCACGCAATTGTAGCTCTTCTCCCGCCAAGAACACCGCTGACGGTCGTTCCTCTAATTCAGCGAGCGAACCCTGACATATCTCATTGAACCACCCATCGAGCTCACGCTCTTCAGGCTTGCCTGGAAACAAGACGAAATCTGCCCGCTTACCAGGGGCAAAATTTCCAGCAACCTGAGATCGACCCATCGCCTGGGCCCCAGCAAGGGTAGCACGGTAAAGCGCCTCTGCCGCAGTAACCTTGACTCCAGACTCATCATGGACCGCCAGAAATCTTTGCATGACATGGAGCATACTATGACTCGGTCCAGCACCGACATCCGACGCAAGCGCAAAGGGAACATGAAACTCTCTTAATTTCTCCAGGCGCATGCGAGCATTTCCCAACGCCTCATTACTGGTCGGACAGTGCGCGACCCAGGACCCACGATCTGCCAAACAAGCCCACTCCGCATCAGACATCTCAATGCAATGACCCAGGATAGTCTTTGGACCTAGCAGACCAGCACGATCATAGACGTCCGTATAGTTTTCAGCTTCAGGGAATAATTCCTTAACCCAAGCAACCTCAGACCGGCTTTCGGCCAAGTGCGTTTGAACGAAATAATTCCCGTCCTGTGCTACCCGACCTGCAACAGATAGGTCTTGAGCACGCATATTGGGTGCAAAACGTGGTGTCACAGCATATTGCTCTTGACTCCGCAGCGACGAATACGTCCGCAACGCACTCTCTCGGTGCATACTGCACGATGTAAGAGCAGCCGGTGCATTCACGGCCATCAGCACATTGCCAATGATCCAATCACCTCGCATTTCCTCAAAGGCAATCTCCGTAGCGCGGTCATGCACACTGGAAAAGGACATTCCCATGACCGTACCAGCACGTAGCATGTCGTCATAGAACTCTCGCGCCCGTAGTCGCGCTAAATCTTCGTTAGCATATTGCGCCTCTTCAGGCCATATATCGTTTTGCAGCCAATGCAGAAGGTCCCCGCCAAACGCGCCGCGCATAGCGTGCTGCACCCAATGACAGTGCAAATCAACAAAACCTGGGACAATAACGCCATCAAGATGAATCACATCCACAACGGGATCCGGATACTCTGCTTTAACAATAGCAGCATCGCCAACGCCAATAATTCGCCCGTCCTCAACTACAAGTGCTCCCGAGGGATAAAAAGTCCACCGGGCATCTGGCTCTGGATTTAGGATTGCAGATGAGATAACCCGATTGCTCATTCTACCCTCTCACTTTGATCAGCCGTGTTTTGAAATAATGGCGACGGGTCCGCCCCCAACCGGCCCCTGATGTTCGGCTCCGCCAGACACATAAATATTGGTACGTCCAACAATAGAAGACAAGACGCCACCAACCGCTGCTCGAGCGTGTCTTGTCGCAGCGATATCTGAATCATCAAGCATGATAGATCTATTACCTCGAACAATACCAACCGGATCCGCCTTTGCAAATATTTGAACAATATTGCTACCTTCATGATGAGCCTTTTGCAATTTTAACACTTCAAGAATCTGATTGGTATCAATGGGATCCTGCATTAAAGCAGAAGAGATAAAAAGATTACCACAAACATTCTTTGAATTACCAAAAACAACAATCTCACAATGACGCAACTCGGCCCCGGAAGATACTGAGGTTTTGGATGAGTACAAATCCCAATTATTGCAAATATCATCTCTATGCACTCCAGAAATCTCCTCGAGCGCCACCGCCGACCCAAGCGCCGACGCTCCCCTGGAGAGTCCCATAGACCTGTAGGTCCCGTCCGTTAAAAGGGGGACCCCTTCGTGACGCAAACCGGTGATATCTTCATCACGAAGTAGCGGACATTTAATTTGAACGAACTCAACATCCTTCACAGATTCAATTTCAGCCTTCCGTAAAGCTGAACGGACGGCACAAGTTACCATTTCAACATGCTCTATGCTACCAATCTCAGCGGGGCGCATTTCGCGAGTACGAGAGACGCCGATTGTCAACGCGGTTTCATAGGAACTCTTATTCACGCAGGATTCCTTGTAGAAAAGCGTAGCATGCGGGCTGAGAACTCCCTCAGTTCCCCCAGATACGACAATCGCGACATCAATAAACCCCAGTCGCTTAAACTCATTTTTATACGATTCGTAGGCCATTACTCTGGTAAAATCATTCACACATCCATTACCCTCAGACTTAACAAGCAAAGCGATCGGCTCAACTACCGGTACCGAACTTGCGAGGAAATTGATGAGGTCCCGCGCATCCCCAGGATATCTAGTATTTAGTATCTCGACACCAAATCTTGAACAATCGTTCTGCATAGCCTTCTTTTCCCCCTATTACCCTAAGCCCATCATAACATAAAAGTTTGCGTTATCCTTCGTATCAACGCGAGCAACAAGAGAATGTCAAGATCAGGATCAACGATCCGAACTCGCAGCGAATAAACTACCGCATGTACTACAAGCTAGGACAGCTAACCATAATAACGAATCCTTCAATAACAAATCTTTAACAGCAATACATTCATCTACGTTATTCCTAACCAGTAGACACGAACGAGAAATCTCCCACAACCCACAATCCTTCTCACCTCAAATCTGGGAGCGCGCCGGCTACCAGAAGATCTCGATGCCCACCCGGTCAATGCCGAAGCGCACACTGTTTACCAATGCGCGAAGAACATTAAAACTGATTTCTTCCAGACTCGAACGAGCACTAATAAACTTCCACATTTACGAAAAGTATTCTACAATATCATCAGATATACGATCTTCTAATAGACTGGTGAAGAACATTGAGATCCCTCTAGCCAGCCTATTAAGTCCAAATTTATAACTGCTAATCGATACAGATCCAATTTGCCCCATACTCATTGTCGATCCTCCGTTAAATAAAAAGATTCCAGCCCAACTTTTATTTTTGAAACGCATTTGATAGTGAGAGCCAAGATACGGATATTTTTCCCAGCCCTCAAGAGCGCGATCATCAAGCCCTTGGTAAATGTCGCCCCACTTAACTATATCATCACAAAATGGGGAGAACAATTCCTCCCTCTCGCACTCGACACAAAATCCAGTAGCAGAAATAACAATATCATATTCTTGGATTCCTAACCTGATCTTGCCTCCCTTAACACTAATTTGCTGGTAAAGATCCGGACGGGAGTAAACTCGAGCCTTGTCGCTCGCAAGTACTCTATTGAAGTTGTGACTTGCTGGGGGAGTTCCATTCTTATTTATAGCCCTGAATATCTTTATTTTATTAACATCAGATAAAGAATAGTAGTTCTCAAGAAATATGTACTTCTCCATTTCCCTATAATATTCCTTTGTGGGAATAGAGTCACGTCGATACACCACATCTATGCTTTTTGCACCGCCCATTATACCAACATGTGCAGCATCAAAGGCAGATGCTCCAGCACCGACTATAAGGACCGCTTTCTCTTTAAATCCCAAACTTCCGAGAATAGGATCATTGGCGTGCACTAAAAACTCTGAGGGAATAATTCTTTCAAGCTCTCGCGGAACGTACCAACCACCATATCCAGCCATGCCACTCGCTACAACCAGACATCTGCATCTAATCACTAGTTCACTTCCGTTGGCATTTATTTTCAGTGATATCGCATTATCATGGAAGTAAAATCGATTCACATTTGCATGGTATATTCCCCTAACGCCGACTCTATCCTTAAACCAAGACACGTAGGAAATCCAATCAAAACGAGTAAGATTAACACATTCCAGCCAATATTGGTCACCGTACCGCTCCCTTATAAAGTATTCAATTGACAGATCGCATGACGACTCTTCCCACCCGTTGATATCTTTCGGGGATCTTAATCTTTCGTTGTAGCAGTGGATCCCCCATGAACCAATATCATGATCCGAGTTTCTATCTATTACTAAAACATCTGTGACTCCAATAGACATCAATTTATGGTAAAGAATAACACCAGAGGGGCCAGCACCAATTATTATAACGGAATAATCAACATTAAAATCGGACGCTTTGACCCAGGCGTTTGCTCCGTAAATGCCCGTATAATCAATGCTCATTATTTATTGCTCTATGAATCGCTTCTCTGGTTTTGTCAAATTCATAAAAGGATTGGTTTGCTACGTATCTTTGTTCATCTGATATCTGCGCCATAAGTTCGTCGTATTCATCTGTCTTTTTAAACGTCAACTCAAGAAGGATCGCGTTTGGGTCGTATACGAATACTTGACGTAAGGTCGTACCTGGAACATCGAATTCTCGCCATAGCAACCCCACACGTTTCAACGCGCTGATTATATCTTTGTACCCAACGCAATTAATGGATATATGATCGACAGCCCCACTCCCGATATACGGAGCTCCAGAAGAGTCAATACCACGATCTCCTCCATATAAGTGGATTATCGCGTTACCGTCTTGGTCCGCAAGCCATGCGCCTGGGTAGCCGAATGCCGGTCGAGGTCCCCTTTTTAAACCCAAAATTAATTCGTAGAATTTACAAGTCAATTCTAGATCGTCAACTTTTATTGCCACATGACTAACATTCAATGCTATAGATCTGTCAAATCCCATATTTATCTCTCCGCAATATAATATTTGCTAACGTTTATAAATACGGAAAGGATTCGCACCAAACTAAACAATACGAAACCAATCAGGGCGGCACAAGCAATGGCCGCGAACAGCAGGGGAGTATCGAGAGAATAGGACGATTGGATTATTACGTAGCCCACTCCGCCGTCAGCTGTCACAAGCTCGCCGACCACTGCACCAACCACCGCCAACATGACTCCAAATTGCAATGCGGAAATCGTTCCAGGGATTGCTAGCGGTACGGTCACATTAAGAAATCTCCAAACCGGTCCATAACCAAATACTTGATATAACTCGGACCTCCCCCCGTCGACAACCATAAGACTTTGGGTCATTGAGATTGTCATTGGCACAACGCAGATTGCGAATGCCGACATGATTCGAGACCAGATACCTTCTCCAAACCAGAGAACAAATAATGGTGCTACAGCCGGAATTGGCGTAGTTTGTAAGATTACGAGATATGGTGCTAGAGATTTTCTAACAATATTTATTTTGCTGCTAAAAGTGGCTATCAGGGATGCAGCAATAAATCCAAATCCAAGACCAACGATAGCCTCTATTGCTGTCACCTCTGTTGCGGGCCAAAGCAATGGATAATGTTTGAAGAATTCTGATAAAATCTCTACTGGAGTAGGGAAGACGTAACTTTTGACACCAAGAATGCGTATTATTGCCCACCAAGTGATCAGAACAGTCATACCAAAGAGCGTTGGCGCGATAAGCTCGTTATTTATATATCTTTTAATTTTCATGCAGCACTTACAGCCATTCCACGAACAACGAGATCGCGAACTATGCCAACCCGATTCGAAGATTTACGAAATTCTAATGATTCCCCTTTCATCCAAGTATTAATTACTTGCAATCGTGAGCCATTACCCCTTTGTCCCGCTGCCATAATCCACACCTTACTAGAAAGCATACAGGCATCTTCTACAGAATGTGTATTCATGATAAACGTTATCCCAGAATTATTCCATAAATCAAACACTAACCGTCCTAACTCCGTACGCCGCATCTCATCAAGCGCCGAGAATGGCTCATCCATGAAAACAATATCTGGTTCACTAACCAGAGCCCGCGCAAAGGAAACACGCTGCTGCATACCCCCTGATAATTGTCTAGGCAGAAGCTTATCTTTACCAGTAAGTCCCACGATCTCAAGCATCTTACGTGCTCTTCCAATTCCATCAGCCACATTGTCGACAAGCCCTGAGATCACGTTATCGATTGTATTTTTCCATGGCAATAGCGTAGGTTGTTGCGGTACGTAGGAGAATTTCAGCTCATCTGCTTGGTAAATTAGGCCGGAGCTAACCTTCTCTACGCCAAGCAGGCATCGTAAAAGGGTGGTTTTTCCCGATCCACTAGAGCCCACGATGCAAATAAACTCTCCTCGGAGAACCTCAGCAGTGACTCCAGAGAATATGCAATTATCAGCATATACCTTTGAGAGTCGTTCTAGCTTTATGAGGCGATTAGGTTTGTCATCGCTGATTGTCATAAATAGGCCTGTACTCTTGGTTTCATTGGTGAGCGCGCCCTGACTGTGAACATTAGTGTTACCTTCGGCTATTTACATTCTAAAAATTCACCATCATAGAAGTAACCAGGTGGCGGGATTTTTTTTCCCTCCGGCCATGAAGAGATTTGTTTCATCTGCATTTCCATAGAAACAATTCGAGCGTCAGTCATTTTTCCGAAACATGTTGTCGGTGCCCCCTTGGATGTAAGGAGTGGTATAACTGCGGATGCTTCCTGGAACAATTGCTTTGTTGTCTTCTGATGATTAAATGTTTTGATAATCGCGATTGTTTGTTTTGGGTGATTTATCGCGAATCGCCAGCCCTCCTGGGATGCCTGAACAAACTTTTTTACGACGTCTGGGTTTTTTGAAACATAATTTTTCTTGGCAAATAAAGTGTCAGCATACCAGTTAGGCACATACTTAGCCATTTTAAATTCTCTGACCGGAACTCCTTGATCCGCAGATTCAAACGGCTCATTCCCAACATAACCATTCCATACAGGGACACTACCGCTAAGAAATGGAGCCAGGCTTAGTGTTTTTCTCACCGTTATAACGTTATCGGGGTTCACTCCAGCGTTCTTCAACATAACCGGCAGGAGAAGCTGAGACAGACCACCAATATTAATCCCTATTTTCTTCCCTTCCCAATCTTTGATTGATTTAATGGATGAGCTTTTCTTCACCATAAACTCTTCATATGGTCGTTGGAAATCCGCCATGAGCATTACTAGGTGCAGCCCATGTTCATACGCGTAGAAGATCGGCTCTGGCGTTTGAATCCCGAACTGGGCTGCGCCATCCGCCACCTCTTGAACCGTATTTATATTCGGTCCTCCAGATATGATCCTTACATTGAGTCCTTCTTTTTTATAATAGCCTTTACTTTTCGCAACTAGATATCCTGCGAACTGATATTGCGGAACCCACTTCAGATACAAACTCACCTGCTCGCCCGCTTGCGCGACCCCGATACCGGATGCGAGGATACTCAGCGCTACAATTGCCCTCAGGCCTGATTTTCGATTAAACATTGGCGACTCCTAATTATTGCAGAATGTAATCTAAAAATTGTATACAAACATAAGGCGGTTTTGATAAAAGTTTGGGTGAGACTGGTTTGACTCATTTGCATAAGAAGCAATATCCGTAATATTGAATCCTTTTGCCCAAACTGGTGAGTAAGATAAGATTATGTTATATTCACGATATATCTGGAATACCGGCGATGTTCGCATGTGTAAGTAAGTATAACGAAGCTGCGTGAAAAGATGCGGTACGCCATAATAATCTAATTTTATGGTAGCTGCAGATCCCGATCCGAGATCTTGTGTACTCGTCATTACCGGTTGGGCAAATATTGGACCTGAGTCCGTAATTGTATCATAGGGTGTTGCCAGCCCACCGTAATTGAAGCTAGTTGCGTGACCTGGGAGGTAGTCGTAGGCAAGCAAAAGCTTGCCGAACCCATTTTTAGCTCCTGCTTCAATTCCATACAACTGAGCGTTTACATTTCCCAAAAACCCGTTACTCTTTCCACTATGCATAAATTGTACACCGAGAATCGGGTTGATTGAGCCAACATCAAAGGTGTTTACCGATTGCGCCATATACATTCTTGCATATTGATAGTAGTTGTAAAACCATAGTTCACTATTTGTTTTCCAACCAATTTGCTTGTCAACCGTTCCTTTGTACTTTAATCCAACACTCATGAACCCAGATGAGGATTTTCTGTCAGGCGGTAAATAGATGGAGTACGCTGTCTCTCGATTATAGTTGGCCTGATTAAAGTATCTCCAACGAAATATTCGTGTCCCGTACAGGGCAACATGTTTCGTTAAATGGTAGTCTAATGCAACACCCTCAAAGGTGATCGGTAGTATACGGTATCCGACGTCAGAAGCTGCCCACGGCTGATCATTCAACTCCATGTAACCCACGCGCGCATTGAGGCCATAATCTTTATATTGCAAAAATGCTTGGCCCAAGGTGGTGAAGGACGGGCCGAGTGTAGGAGATACTAGATTTGGATTGGATGCGTGCGTTCCAAGTCCGCTTTGTCCCATCGGCTCCACCGCCGCTCGGAAACCATCTATATACGGCGTGCCCAGAAACAGCCCGCCACCAACCGAAAGGGTATATTGGTCATAAGGTGAGAAGTAATGATTGATACTTGTCCAGTCATATGCGGACACAAACCCCTTGATTTCCGCTTGGTTCAGCCACGAGGGCTCTGATTTGGCGTAGACGCTTGGCGCGGCGGTACTCAAAGAAACAGCTGCCATGACTAGGAATGACAGAGCGCACTTGTTCGGCCGAGGGGTAGACATTGGTTTCTTTCTCCATAAGCTGATGCCTGTCGTGGAGTATGCAAAACCTCGAGATGTACGAGAATCTCTAATTTCTCACCTATCCGTTGCGTAAAACGCATCGCACGAGTTAGCCGCTTTCCCAACGCAGGCAGTCTGCGAGGGGCAGCCGCTCTAGGCGGGCATCAGACAACCACTCGCCTATTTGCTAATAGGTTTCGGAAAATCGCCAGAGCATGTAGTCGAGACACGTCGTCTGGTTGTACTTGGGCGGATTTATCTCATCATAACAATCAGGTAGACAATCGATGACAGTGTTCGGGTTGGGCTCGGCAAAAAATGCGATAGAATATCGATCCTCGGTCTCTGGGCTGACTACGCGATGGGGTGTGGATGTATAGCGATCATTGCTCCAGCGCGCCATCATGTCGCCAATGTTGACAACGAATGTCCCAGGACTGAACGGTGCATCTAGCCATTCACCCTCTGGATTGCGCACTTGTAGTCCACCCACAGGATCTTGGTAGAGCAAGGTGATGCACCCATAGTCGGTATGTTCGCCCGCACCTTTGCTAGCAACGGTAGCCAATTGTCGTGGTGGATAGTGAATCATCCGTAAAGCGCTGATGGGTTCAGCAAACCGTTTTGCGAAAAAATCCTCGTCCGTTTTGAGCGCAATGGCAATTGCTTTGAGGAGGGTGAGGCTCAGCGCATGCATATCCTGATAGTGCTGTTCCCAGAGTTCCCGCCAACCAGGCAGATCCGGATGACGGTTGGGGCCACGCAGTGCCTTGCCTGCCACGACGTCTGGATGGTCTGCTGGCAAGTGGTAACTCATCTCAAAGGTTTCCTTATAGTCACCTGGCCTGCCCGGATCGAGCTGCTCAGCAGCAATCGCGCCATACCCTGTATGGGTGACACTTTTGGTAATATCGATCTTCAGCTTCTTTTCCAAGGGCAAGTTGAAGAAGTGGCGCCCGGCGGCCAACAATTTCTGGATGCGGAATTCGCTAATGTTGTGCCCCTTGATATAGAAGAAACCCCAGTTACGGCATGCTTTGTCGATCTGATCTGCAATGAGCGCCCAAGCTTCCCGATCATTTTGATAGAGAGAGCTGATATCTATTATTGGCATTTTGTCCATGATTGAGACTCCCTGACTTACACACGACAAGAGATCGTGTAGAAAAGTGATGCAGATCGACAAGTTCCAACTGCATGACAATTTATGGAATTTACTAGCCTGCTCCCAGTATCTGTTCATTCACCCCGGGTTACCAGACATATTCTGGTACCTTCTAGTTTTTCGAAGTCTCTCCAACCAACTCGCGTCCAGCGCCAAGAACAGCGGCGACATCCCACTCTCGGTCTTCATTCACCAATCGGATCATCCTACCACCAACGTGAAAGTTCCTCGCGTAGCCTTCATTCTGCCTGCCCCCTCGAGAATAAGTGCACATTCTCGCTGACACTGAGATGTCATTACGGAAAGGCCTATGTCACAGGGTGAGTCACGGACCAACTTCTCTCAACCCAACATAATCGCCCCCATGATCAGGAGGTAGATGAACCCCGGCGAGGCCAACTCTGTCACTTTCTTCTCCTGTCGCGGAAACCTGGGGTAGATATGAAGCCAGGGCTTGGCGGATTCCGAATCTGGCAATTGTCGGGTTTCTATCACAACCCCTTTGTGCAGGCCCAAGGCATCGCGCCAACGCTGGCGCCAGACCGAGCGCTGCGCCGGGTCGTAGCTGACATAGACAATTTGTCCTGGCCTGATTCCCCAGTCGAAGAGGAGCTGCCGAAACGCTATAGCCTCCTCGGGCTCCTCCACCGTCCTCGCCAGAAAGTATCCCGACAGATCCCGCCACGCCTGACGCAGATAGCTCTCCAAGACCTGACGGACTCTCTCTGGATCTTGCCGCAGACTCTTCCAAAACAAAGGCTGTAGATCCTGATAAATCAGACGGTCCGCTTTCTTGCGGATCCTTAGCGGTAAGGAGATGACCATTTTCCCGCCGGGAGTACGGAGTTTCAAAGGTCGATGGCGATTCCCCATTTTCCCTTGCGTGCCATAGATTTCCTCGGCTCGGGCCGCCATGGCGTGTAACTGCGCAACAGAATACGGGCTGCTCTCTGCCAGATGATCCCAGACCTCTGCTTTTCCGGCCTTGATGGCGACCATACCCTGCAGCAGAATCTGCCAGAGATATTCAAGGCGATCTTCGCCCAAGGATCCCACTCGCACCCCTTTGTTCTTGTGGGCTGGGCCCTTTTCGTTGGGAATCCGTACCCGGTTGGCGTATTGGCCACGCAACCGGCCCAGCAAACCGTCGATTCCCTCCCTAGCCATCACCCTATACAGGGTAGGCTGACTGAGTTCCGGCAAGAATGCTCGCCACTGACTCTTACTGGCCGCCATCGGCGCCCGCAGATACAGCGCGAGGAGCAGGTCCAAAGTGTGGACATAATGATTCAGGCTGATCTCGGGGCCAGAGTGGCCGAGCAGGCTCGCCAGGATATAGAGGTGCTTGCGCGTCTGCTGGCTATGGCCAAGGAGTCTTACCACAAATTGGACAGCATCTCGCTGGTCTTCCTGCCATGCCCGGGGTAGCGTCTCCTCCCTGAGCTGTGCCAAGGTCAGGTGCCAGAGCAGGTGATTGGCAAAGCTGTGGCGCAGGTGATGGATATGTACGCGCTCATCGCCAGCGCCAAAACCGCGTCGCAGGTCCGGCCCCTTCCAGAGTGCCAAATTGCCTCCAGTCGGGTTGCGCCTGAAACGCCTGCTCACGACTATCCAGTGCCGCACTCAGCCGATCACAGGTCTCGACAAAGATATGCCCGGGCATGAGGGGACGCCCGTGTCGGGGCGCGTAAAGGTCGGTAGTAGATACTTCTGCAGGATGTTTTCTACCGTCTTGATCTGGGTGTTGCGCCACTGGATCCGCATCTCGTCGAACCATTGCTGTGCACACTCCGCAAAGACCGGGGTTTGCTCCCCTTCCTCCGCTCGTTGGGATCGAGTCTGCTGTTGCTGCGAAAGTATCATTTGTCTCGGATCATGGGTGAAAAGCGGCTCTTCGTC
>JAJYPA010000237.1 GCA_021795795.1 Pseudomonadota bacterium
ACCTATCTTCTTTGCGAGGTTAATAAATTGGCAATGTCGAGTAGAAATTGAATTGTGGGGCAGAATGTTGTCATACAAGAAAGTAATCGTCTGATAGTGAAGCTCATGATAGTCAGCCATTACAGGTGCATATTCCAGTGAAAATAATCACTCATGGGAGCAATGCTCGGCAGTCACTGGAAGATGCGGCCGCTGCCATGCGGGACTGCAAAAATACTAACCTCGTACACATATGGACTGTCGATATCGGGGATTCTGGATGGGATAAGCACTTAGATTCGTTGAGCCACGGCGACCTAATGACTGCAGCGTGTTTGCGTGGGAATGAACTGCAGGTTCAACAAAAACGGAGTCGTGGCGCTTTACGCGCACTTCTAGGTAGATATGCGAACAGACAGCCAAGTGCTATCGAGTTTCGATATGGTGAGTGGGGAAAACCTGAGGTGCTTGACCTATCTCTATGTTTCAACTTATCACATTCGAACAATCACGCATTGATCGCAGTCGGATCCAAGTCAATCGGCGTCGACATAGAATCAATCCGAATGTTGGAAAAGAATGTGACTGAAATGGCGGATTATATTTGTGACCCAAATGAGAAAAGGTCACTTTCTTACCTGCCAGGTACCGCAAGACTTCTTCAGTTCTTTCAAATCTGGGTAAGGAAGGAAGCATATCTTAAGGCGGTCGGAATAGGTCTCAGAGGCAGGCTGTGCGACGTGAGCTTTTCGCTAAAAGTATCAGAGATGATTTCTCAGGTTATCGATGATAGTAAGCGTGGGAAAGAAGTGTTTTACGCATATGACCTCGACATTTTTGACAATTATGCGGCCTGCGTCTGCACTTCATTATCTGCGGCAAATATCGAAGTTCTACATGCACATCCAAATGTTTTCATGCAAGACTGAGGTCATTTGACAGATGGAATATTAGCACCTACAATCGTGAACAACGAAGAGTGTTTTCAACACTGTAAATCAGCCGGCGTTTTTCAGGGTAGTTGTCGCGTCGACCATTCTTCAGGCTGCCATTTGAACCTGTCGTTCTGGATTCAGATCGACGGTGCCAATTGGTTCCCAGTTACGGGTTCTTCCTGACCAGCGGCGTGGGGTTCTGGCCCTGGCTTGCTGATACAAGGCATGACGCCCAGCCAGTATCGCACGATCTTCACCGCAGTGACGCTGTACCGGCGTCACGAAACGGATCCGGCTATGGCGATGCTCATGGTTGTACCAGAGAATGAAGTCATGCACCCAGGCGCGTGCCGCTTCGATGTCAGCAAAGCCCCCCGCAGGCCACTGAGGACAATACTTCAAGGTCCGGAACAAGGACTCTGAGTAAGGGTTGTCATTACTGACCCGAGGTCTCCCTCGGGACGGCGTGATCCCCAGATCGTAGAGCTTGGCCAGCAGCGTCGCGGATTTCATCGGCGCCCCATTGTCAGAGTGCAATACCAGCGGCTGACGCCAGCACTGCTCCGCCATGACGCTGCGCTGTACCAACCCGGCCGCCAGTTCCCCGCTCTCCTCGGCATACACTTCCCAGCCCACCGCCTTGCGGCTGTAAATGTCCTCGAACAGGTACAGGTAGTAAAACTGGCCTCGGACCGAGGCCGGCAAATACGTCACGTCCCACGACCACACCTGATTGGAGCCCATAGCCGTATGGCTGGTCGGCATCGGAACCCGGCGTGGGGCCTGGGCACGACCGCGCCGGTGATTCTGCTGGGCAGCAGCCATGACCCGGTAAAACGTCGACTCCGAAGCCAGGTAGACACCAACCCACCCCCTACCAGTGCTTCCCAAACCCGATCGGGGTAACAGGGCTTGTCGCTTACCGGACGCTTACCAACCACCAGCGGCTCCTCGAACCCATCGGGTATATCCCTCCGGCAGAAGCTGAGGCACAATACTGGAGGCTAACCGCCACACAGGTTTCAAATGATGTCCTTCTTTAACTAAACACCCTCCACAAAAACCGGGGCGGTTCAATTTAGCCTATGTGCTGATGGGGATCAGACGCGCGTTAATGCGTTGAAGGCCAATGAGCGCCAGGCCAGAAGCTGCAGCAAGTAACGCGCCTCCTACAAAAAGCGACATCTTCAGGCCATTATTGTCTGCAATCCAGCCTGCGCCAATAGCCCCGATCGCCTGCCCAAACGAGAATATCGTTGTGAACATCACGATGCCTTTTGCCCAACGATTAGGCGTCATCGTTTTTTGGACAAGAATTGCAACTGACGATGGAGCTATGAACATACCCAATCCAAATAACCATGCGGAGATAAGAACGCTTGGTACGGTCGACGAGAAAGCGGGCAGTAACGTCCCAAGTAATGTCATAGAGCAACTGGCTGCAAGCGTTATCGCCGGATTCCATGAATCAAGAGCTCGGCGCCATATGAACGGTGATAGCGCAACACCGCCACCTAGCACTAACCACGCCACAGTCCCAAATTGCCACGACATACCTTGAATTTGGATCCACGCAAATATAAACGTCATGTAAACGATATAGCCACACGCAAAGAGAAAATAGGCGAACAAGCATGGTCCTAGCCCGCAAAGATCCAACGCGCCAACAGATGCTGAGTTTGCTGCGCCCCCAATGTTTCTGGCTTCCAGCAGCGGCCATATTGAGGCAATTGTTGCGACGAGGCCTAACGCTAGCCATGCAGTCGGCCATGCATGGTCTCCAAACTCAGCGATGATGGGGTTAACCACCAGGCCTGAAAGCGCAATACCAATGCCGGCACCCGCGAAGAAGATCCCCGTTGCCACCCTGCGCAGGGTCGAATGCGAATGGTAACGTGCTGCTACAAGAGCGCCCCCACAGGCTAATACCCATGCCGCGCTAATGCCGGTTAAGAATCTATTTGCCATCAGCCAGAGTAGTTGAGATTCAAATCCTGTGGCAAGAACCGACAGGGATGTCACAATCAAACCCAGGCTGAACAAGTAACTCGGTCGCAACCGTCGCAACAGCAAATAAGCCGAAGCTGATCCAGCGACATAGCCGAGTGCATTAGTTGTGTTCAGCGAACCGGCCAATGCATAGTTCCAATCCAGGCTTGCCCGCATTGACGGAAGTAGAAGAGCATAAGAAAACCGTGCTAGACCAACACCGACTGCCGCTCCCAACCCTAAACCAAATGCTGGCCAAAGTGTTTCGCTATTGATTTCTGTGTTAGTAGTCATCGTTCTTCCCTAAAATGACCGATCTATTTCGGTTGAAGTTTGCCAGTCTGCCAAACTGGGCGCCGGGTTCTACGCCTTGGCCAATCGTCGATATGATCACACGTAGGCGACCATCGTCGCTGGGTTGTCGCTTCCGCTGGGGTATCCCATCCCATTGTTATGAAGATGGTCGACCTGCTGGTTGATCAGGT
Source organism: Pseudomonadota bacterium (assembly GCA_021795795.1). The sequence goes on from JAJYPA010000237.1 coordinate 3,389, forward strand.
CGGCAACCACCAAAATTGCCGGCGCTTGCACAATCGTGAAGTGATCTGCTGCACATTGATGTTTGCGTAGCGTTTTCCCGAGCGGTTGCCATTGCTTAAGGTAGTGACTAACGTTGTAGTTGCCCGCGTCTGCATAGAATACTGTGATCTCGGAATTTATAGCGGTTGGCTTATAAGCTAGAAGCGCCTTGGAATTGCTCTCAAAGACATTGAACACCTCTCTCAACTCATCGATAGGTGCAGCAGGCGGCAGGACACCTTGTCTCGTCATATCATTTATCATCTGTATGAACACTTGATCTGGGGCTAATTCTTTGAGCGCATTCAGTACTGCAGTATCGGGTCTAATGAAATGCTTCCCAGATAATCCTGCTAGATCATCGCAAAACGCACACAGAATCTCAGTTGCTGAAATTTTGGCATTGACGTGCGTCGCGCAGTAAGGATCCAATAACCCGATAAAGGTGACATCCTTCCCCATGTTAAGCATCAATCGTCCAACTTCGAGAGCGATCGCGGCCCCCATCGACCAACCTACCATCATGTAGGGCCCTTCAGGCGCCGCCTGAAGGATGAGATTGACATAACTTTCAGCGATCGTTTCTATAGTAATAGATGTCCCAGGTATTACTCGCGCAGCTTGTACGCCGAATACGCGTGCGCCATGTGTTATATGACTTGCCAAAGGTATGTAGCAGTGAGCACTACCGCCGACCGGGTGAAAACAGAATATAGCAGGCCCAGTAGTCGCGCCATCGTGATGCAAGCTCAGCAATGCCGGCTCTTCTGAAGCACGCAGACCGCACTTCTGATGAGTCAATACAGCCAAAGACTTTAGTGATAGATTGGGTGATATGTCGGCCAGCCCAAGGCGGATCCCGTACTGTTTTCGAATTCTTGCTACCAACTGAAGCACTTTGAAGGATGTACCGCCAAGCGCAAAAAAACTCATGTTCTGGTCGACGTCGCGTTGCGATAGTACATCCTCCCATATCTTGCGAAGTGCTATAGAGAATTCCTCACCCAGCAACTCATCCGGCAACGCTTCGCTCGGCTCTGGTGTGGATTCAGACGCACGCATTGCGTCTAGGCATTTGTAATCAATCTTGCCGTTAGATGTTAGCGGAAACTTATCTACCACTTGTATTAGCTCCGGCACCATATAGCGTGGTAAGACTTCAGCTAGCGCATTTCTGAGCGCTTGTGGAGCCAACAAGGCATCTGGCTTCAAAACGATAAATGCGGCGAGACGTTTGTTTGTGTCATCAGTCCCGACTACCTTCACGATCGCTGCAGATACCGCAGGTTGCAGGAGAATGGACGCTTCAACTTCGCCCAGCTCTATACGGAACCCGCGCAACTTAATCTGATGGTCTTCCCGGCCGAGGAATTCCATGTTCCCGTCCGGCCGCATTCTGGCCATGTCGCCAGTACGGTACAGCCGCTGACCAGTCCAAGGATGAGTGATAAAGCGTTCCTTAGTACGTTCTGGATCATTCAGGTATTCAACGGCTAGTCCACGCCCTCCAATGTAGAGTTCCCCGCTCTTCCATAGCGGGCACTGCTCCAAACATTCATCAAGAATATGCAATTCCTGATTGGCTAATGGACGCCCATAGGGGATAGTGGCCCAACTGTCGTCCAACATCCCAATTTCGTATATCACAGACCAGATCGAAGCTTCGGTTGCACCACCTAGGCTATAGAAACTCGCGTGTGAAGCTATAGCTCTTCCCTGCTGTGGCAGGGCACGCGGAATCCAGTCTCCGCTAAGCAGAACACTTTTCAAACTGGGCAACAACATACTGTCCTGCTCGCAATAGTCAATCAGAAGTTGAAATAAGGCAGGTACAGAATTCCAGAGGCTAATCTTATGTGTCTGGATCAAATTGGCCCAGGCCTCGGCGGACTGCTGTTCTATTGACGTTGGAATTACTAAAGTCCCACCAGCCCCAAGCACACCGAAAACGTCGAACACGGATAAGTCAAAACTCATCGAAGACATTCCTAATACCTTGTCTTCATGTGTGATACCTAGGCGCTGATTTACATCAAGAATCGTATTGACAGCACCTCGGTGATTAATCACCACCCCTTTTGGTAAACCAGTCGAACCTGAAGTGAAAATAACATAGGCTACATCGTTTGGAGAGTGAACTGATTCCGCTAAAGGTGCAACTGGGAGCACTTCGGTTGAGTCAACACAAATACGCTCGACATGTTGCGGTAAATCCAAATTCGGTGCTAGCTCTGTACTTGTCAGGACGACCGAAATATTAGCCTGCCTAACCAATTGTTGCTGGCGCAAGGGAGGAAGGTCAGGGTCGATCGGTACATAAGCTCCACCTGCTTGCGTTATGGCGAGTACCGAAACGATTTGTTGCCATCCCTTATGCAGCACAACACCAATCAAACACCCTGGTTGGATGCCTATATGGGCTATGCGACGCCGAATATCGTTCGAGAACTGGCCCAACTCCGCGTATGTCAGAGTCGTGCCGCCATTGACCACGGCAGAGCTATTTGGGTGCTTCGCTATCTGCTCGGCAATCAACTGATCCAAAGTGCAATCACGAAAACTTGAAGCGGTGTGGTTGTAGCCAGCATGCACTTGCCGATGATATTCCGGCAATTGCATTGGCGAGCACTCAAGCCATACATCAGGATCTGTTGCAAGCGCATGCAATAACTTCGTGTAAGATGAAAACATATCCTTGACAACATCATCGTGGAACAATCCATCAACAAAGTCCCAGCTTAGAATGATGTGCCCTTGAGGTTCTTCCATCAATTGATGATCCAGATACACTTGGGGCACGGCAAGATGAGTTCCGTACTGGGTAATCTTCTGCAGCGCCTCGCCCCCTACACTACCTGACTGCATTGACGTGAACGTAAACGGTGCTATCAAGTTGAGCGGAGTAGAGCGTACCCGATTCATTTCGCGTCCAACCTCAATGCCGGAGACTCCAACATTCCGGATATCAGCCCACAATTTTTTCTGGATTGTAGTCGCAAACTCTGTAAATGACTGAGTCGAATTCGCATTTACTTCGAGCAGAATTGTCGTACCGAAATTACCCACCACATTGGACATTTCATCGCCGACGGACTGTCTACGTGAAAGTAGCAACGTGAAAGTGAAATGCCTGTGTTTGCTCCAGCGAGCCAATATCGTTGCATAAGCTGCAAGAATGGCTGAGTTGGGCATCAAGCGGTGTCGATTCGCCTCAGCCAAGAAATTACTCCATTCCGCCGCTTCAATTACATGTGCCAGATGAGAAAAAGTTGGTTTTCCAATCTCATCTGTCGAGCTTTTCAACGGTAGCATCGGCCCCAATGGCAGAGTAGACAGTCTGCCATTCCAATAAGTGCGGGCGCCAGTAACGCTTGGCTTGTCCTGATCTGCCACGATGGACTCTACGTACCCTCGGAAAGTGCCAAGTACGGGCGGCAACGTAACATCGGGGAATTGGCACAACTCAAGCAACTCAGCAATCAGGATCTGTTCACTGATTGCATCAATCAACCACAGATTCAAGCGGATATGTAGTCTAAGTCCATTGCCATCACTGCTCGCTTGGATACAGAACTGTGGCCACCTGCCCAAAGGCAAGTGGAGCGCAACGAGAGTTTGCCGTATCGAGTCGTAGCGCGTGGAACGGGTTTCCACATCTAGGCCTTGAAGATTGTGAAAAACCAGCTTGTATGGTTCGACTTCATCGAGAATGTGTTGGGTGCCGTCGTCACAAATCACCGCACGCAACATCGGATGCCGCGAAATCACTTTGCGCCACGCCGCCTCAACTGTTTCGATGTCATAAGCTCCAATTCCAATTTCACGGTACCATTGAGCGGTAGTTGAGAGCGGAAGGTTTCCTTGTTCGCCAACAAAATATGCCACCTGTATGTTACACAGCGGGAATTCTGATGTTGCGTATCGATTGACTTCCATACCTCGTTCCCCTTTTCTAAAGTTCTTATCAGTAGTCCCGCAAATTTTCCGGATTGCGCGCCCTGTCATGCATCGGCGCTGATTTAGGAGCAATCTATTTTGGGACATCCACTCACATTAGTTATTTGTGAGCAACTTCGCCAACAACCTACGTGAATTCTCGCGCTCCAATTTATCGAAATACCTCCATTTACCCCGTTAATTTTGTAAGGGCACCTCTAATTTCGATGACGAAAAAAACAAAGTTCCACGAATACAACCAAAGAAATACAGCCAAATGCTGCAGTCCACTCATTACTACGTTGCCTGATCAGGCACATTTATAGAATACCGGTACACCGACAATATCGGCCTTGAGTTCAATTAATAGAGAGCCCTGCCTCCCTAAGAAAATCACTAGATCGCGAGACCCATGCGTGCTCCAGTTCGATCCTTGCTGGTATCTTCTGTGCCTCCCGTGCGACCGACGTCGCATCTTCTATGCCAATCTTTTTATACACCTGGGGAGAATACAAACGTTGAAGCGCGACTTTTCCAAAGCTGCTTAAAAGTTCACCGATTAGATTCAGTTCGTCCTGGATACCCAAATGTTTTGCCTCGTTTACACAGTAGCTAATTACCGCACGGTCAAATGCCATATGCCGAGCTTCCTCGGTGTGATGAAACCTATGAATCTGGCGCACGGTGGTATCCAAGCTCTCGTCGCGCATGGCGTTACTATTTAAATAATCGAGGAAACTTTCGAAGACAAACACCCTGCCAAAGAACAGCAGTTCCTGACCAATAGCGCTCAGAGCGGGGTCACCGATTTTGATCGAAGTGTCTTTCATCACTCCATCACCATATCTATAGCAATATCCTGCAAGCATATGAGTATGCGAGTTCTCCTCGTGTATGAAATGCTGAAGATAATTGCCAATCGACCATGACCCACCAAATCTTGATGGCACGTATAAGCGCTCTTCTAAACCCTGCACCAAGTTACGCTCCCCATGAATATTGATGGAAAAGAAGTTTATGGTCTCTTGCAGGCTGAGTTCCCACTTTTGCTTTTGTGTCAGTTCACTATATATCGGGTGCGTGTAAAGACTCAAAAGCTCCTCTGGAAACTGAAACCTTTCTGTGTCCAGCGATTCCTGATAGATAACTCGCGTAAACGGGTCATGAAGTCCCTTGTCCGGATCCATTGAAACACCCGACAGTTTCGTTGCCGCCGCATCCAAATCTGCAGCACTGAAGTCGATTACAGTCATCTAGGTTCTCCCTTTGTGAATTTTCGTTTGATACTGTGTACACGCTATCTATTCCGCCAAATTCTCATTGCCGATTTTGATGAAGCAACCTAATCAACTTATGTCAACTGAGCTAGCGTGGCACGCGAACTTATTAGTCCAGCTTATTCAAGGTGCCGAATACAACTGGCAGAGTTTCGATACACGTCGCGCTCCGCTCCGGGATGAAATGTCTCCCGTCAACCCCCTAAAGGGCCAACTCAGGCAACGTTTGTTTCGCGGCCTTGCCTACTCTGACAATGGCCGTTAGGGCGGCAGATGGAGTTCCAAATACGTCCTTTAGCATGGATATCCAACGTTCAATACCAAACGCTACGCAACTTGTATTGACCGCTTGATCTCCAAGAAAGATACTGAATTTTTCACCAAAATAGTTTCTATGAAAATTTATCGATGATACTGCATGGCCTTGGTACAGAATTTCACGCTTGGTCGGTAACAATTTCGAAAGAGCAGCCGTTGAACTAGTTGAGTCAAAGAATGGATCAGAAGCAACTTCGCAAGAAAATGGAATTCCAAGATGGTCAAGTAGATACTTAATGATTTCGAATCCACTTTCTAAATGCTTTTTTGCATCATCTGCATTTCCGAGGCAAACAAACTCCTTCATCGTAAAGTTCATCGCCCTGTATGCATCCAGTGCCTTGTCTTCATGACGAAAGCATCTCGCGATACATCCGACCATAGACGCCTCACTTAAATGCGTCCCACTGAGGCCCATGTAGACCTTGTAACAAGCAGCCGGAAGAAGAGCTAACTTGATGTTCGGCTCGACATGCTCTGCCGACACAGGAGTCTCTCCAGTTGAAATTGAGTTTAGTTGCTTCTCATCTATCGAGCACATCAAGCACGTGAGATGAGGGAAGTTACGTACATATCCAAGTGTATTAATTTCGTCCATAGACAGCACGCTATCAAACTCAAAAAACGATTCCGGTTTGAGAGTAAACAACTGATCTATAGTGTTCTCAAGGGCCATACGTACCTGATGCCATCCGCCAGAAATTTCCATAAGTCACTCCGATTAAGTTAAGAACGTATTCAACAGTAACAATGCTGATGGAACCTATACGGCCCAACAAACTATATTAGTGGCTAACTATTGCTGGTTCGCTCAAATTCACTCTAACAACGTGCGTCAGCGACAATTAGCCAACTTCTTGATACGCCCTTAATGTGACGTGGATGAACATCATAAGGCCACCTCTTTTTGCCAACATCCACTTCGCCTGGCTCTTTGATCAAACTAACCGCCCATCCTTGATTGAATAGGAATGCTTCTGGTTCGTCAGTTCCAAAGCGCCATGGGATGCCGTCTTGCCTGAGAGTAGCCAAAAATAATTGGCTAGCCGGACTCTTCAGGAGCGACATATTAATCATGTCAACGACGAGGCGGCTGCCTGAAGTTGATAAGCTTAGGCACTTGGTCAGCAATGACTGTACTTGCTCTTCCGTCAGAAAGAACATAAGCCCTTCGACCACCCACAACGTCGCGAGATTTGGTTTAAATCCAGCATTCATAAGCTGATTTGTCCATTCCCCTGCAAGATCGGCAGGGACCTCTATGCGTCTTACCGTCGCACTACTGCCGTCTACAGCAGCAAGACGAGATTTTTTTTCGTTAAGCAACGCCTCATGATCCACTTCAAATATGGATACATTTGTGGGCCAACTCATACGGAATGCACGCGTATCCATCCCCGCAGCAACAATGACCACTTGGCTAATTCGACTGTCCTCATCCAAGATATCCTTGATTGCATCGTCGAAGAACCTGGTTCTGATTGTCACAAATTCCCGTACGCCCCCTCCGCCGTATCGGTTCAACAATTCGAATCCATCAGGTACGGCCAAACTCCTGGCCATATCATCAACAAATAGGCGGTCATCTCCCATCTCTGTCTCAAGGGCCCTGATAGCTGCTGTCCATTGAGCAGTTAGTGACACAGGTTGCATATATTTCCTCTCAGCCGTCTGATCAAGAATCGTTCTTTAAACTTAAAGAAGTTGCTGCATCAGTTGGCGACATGGTCAACTCACCTATCGATGCGCGCTTCAATGGGTGCTTCCTTTCATAAAGTTGCATTTAGCAATTCTCATTTTTAGGGCGTGGCAAAGAATGCACGCTGAATTTTCGTGATCGTACGAAAATCGTCCAAATTGATAGTCTCTAGATCAACTTTCTTCCCGATCAGTTCTTCTATAAATATTGTGAACTCGACAAACTGAAGGGAATCGATCAGCCGATTCTCGAAGATATCATCGTGATCCTCGAATTTTCGTGCCCCCTTATGCTTGGCTGCAATATATTGTCTGACTTTATCAATGTTTGAACTCATTATTTGTAGACTCCCTTTATAGACTCCGCGGTGTGATATCCAAGCTAATTACAACTCTGCCGTTCAAGAAAGACGGTATTCTTGCAATTGTCCAAGTTGACAAGCAACCTAGCAATCCATCTGCCCAAGGTCGCGAGCGGGCGAATACGGCAGACGGTTTCAGAATGATGCTGTCGTTTTATGAAGCAATGTTTATTACCTACAACACGTGTTCTGCTTCTACATCACTCAACAATATTAATTGTGATTCGTCAGGAAGGTCGCGCCTTACTCATTGAGGATGGATTGTATAGAGGAGGTCTAACTTTGAAACCTATCAATACTGATAGGTGTATTTGGCCCAAATATTCTATAGCCTAAATTAC
>JAJYPA010000238.1 GCA_021795795.1 Pseudomonadota bacterium
CTTGAAGGAGAAGACCATGCGGATTCACCTCCTGTCCGACCTGCACCTGGAACTCCAGGCCTGGGAACCGAGCGTGCGCGACGCGGACGTGACCATCCTGGCCGGGGACATCCACAAGGGGGACCGGGTCATGGCCTGGGCGCGGGCGCACTTCAGTGGACCGGTGCTGGTGGTGGCGGGCAACCATGAGTTCTACGGCGGCCACCTGGAGCACACGCTCACCACGATGCGGGCGGCGTCGTGCGGCCGGGTGCGCCTGCTGGAGCGCGACGCGGTGGTGATCGGCGGCGTGCGTTTCCTCGGCACGACGGCCTGGACGGATTACACGGCGACCGGCAACCCGGCGCTGGCGCAGATCGACGCCATGCGCGTGATGACGGACTTCCGGCGCATCCGCGCGGCGGGGCTGCAAGGCGACTATCGGCGCATCGTGCCGCGCGACCTGATCGTGCGCAACCGGGCGTCGCGGCTGTGGCTGCAGGGGCAACTGGCGCTGCCGCACGCGGGGCCGACGGTGGTGATCACGCATCATGCGCCGTCGGTGCAGTGCCTGCTGTCGCATCTGCCGCGCATGCTGTATGCGCCGCCGGCGCCGCGCGACCATCTGGACGCGGCGTATGCCAACCGGTGGGAGCGCCTGCTGGGGCCGGCGGTGGCGCTGTGGGTGTACGGCCATACGCATGCGGCGTTCGACCAGGTCATCCGCGGCACGCGGGTGGTGAGCAACCCGCGCGGCTATGACGAAGAGTCCACGGGGTTCGATGCGGGGAAGGTGATCGTGTTGGCGGGGAATGCCTCGATCGCTTCTGATGCCTGAGCCTTGTTTGCCGGCCGTCTGCACGGGGGCGGGGCCTCGTTACACTGATCTTGCGCTTCCGCACCGCCCTGTGCGTCCATCGTCATGCCGCGTCGAAGACGTTCACGACCCTCGCAGCCCTCCAATTTCCAATTCCTCCTGACCTTGCCCTGGTGGGGGCGTGGGTTGCTGGGAATCGCCGTGTTTGCGGGGTTGCGGCTGGCGGCCGTGTCGTTGTCCGCCAGCCCCTTCACACGCGCTCTGGCGCCGATGCTGACGGCCTTGGGCAATCTGGCGCTGTTGTTCTTCGGTGCCGCCGCGCTCATCGGGCTGATCGGACAGATCCTCGATCAACGTCGTTGGGCGTCGTCGAAGCTCGGGCTCGGACCAGCAGGCGCGCCGATACGCCGTGATCCGTCCTTGCGCCGAGAAGCCTCCAAGCCTGACGCGGTCTGGCTGAGCACACAGCCCTTGCCTGTCCACTCCGAGGAAGGCTCCGACGTTTCGCCCGTGGCAAGCACACCTCCGCCCTCGGTCTGGTCGCTTGAACTTCTGCGCGAGATGGAATGGAAACGGTTCGAGGAGCTGTGCGCGGCGTATTACCGCAGCCTTGGCTTCACGGCCCAGACGATTCGGCGCGGTGCGGACGGCGGTGTCGATGTCACGCTCTATCAAACCGGGTCGGCGCAGGCGCACGCCATCGTGCAATATAAGGCATGGAACATGCAGTCCGTGGGCGTCAGCCAAGGGCCGCATCTAGTAGATCGCTTGTCAGCCCCTCCCGGCCATGTGCCGGGATTTTCTTTGCGCAATTTGTCTGCTTACGATGCAGACATGAAAGCCCAACCGAAATCGAACCGAAACCTAATGGGTTATACGCGTCACGCGTGACACCGGCGTGATTTTTTCTGCGGCCATTGAACAGCCTTCCAAGTTGACGACTATAGGATCACACGCGAGAAATGCGGATAGGCCCGATAATAACGAGCGTAGTTGGCAAGCTGATCAATGCTTTCTTCTTGGCCGGGCACATACCCTAGCGATGCTTTCAGCGCCTCAGCCACCGTCGCATCATCGCCTTCAACCGGCAAGCTCTCGTCAAGCTTTAGTCGCTCTTTTGCCGAAAGCGAAGGGACGCTGATTGAATCCGGCTGACGCCAGTCCAAATTCGCAAATGGCCAAAACGATATTCGAGAAGTCGCAAGGAAATCGCGTTTTACCGCCTCATTCGAAGCATCCAAAACAATTCCCGTTACGGTCAGCATCTGTTGCCCATCTTGGTAAATGAACGATGTCAGAATCTGGAAGTATCGATTTGTCTCTCCCTCGCTGAGCTTGACCACTGAATTGCGAAGACACTCTAGCAGCAACCTAGGATAGTTGGCCGGTGACAGATCATCTTCCTTAGCGCTCGCCGGCAAGTACTCGCCAATCGTTTCTTGCAGACGTTCTAGGCGGACCTCCCGGTGCGTTTTGCCCGGTGCCAGCGTTCCAGGAATGCTCGCAGGGTGTGCGTTCAAAGTAATTTTGACGACATCGAAGTACCCGGCACCGGCGACAACACTTCGAAATTCATCTAGCTGAGACTTCAAATCGGCTGCCGAGGTGTAATCCAGCCAAACAACCGTTCCATTTTCGCTGAATTGATGATCACGAAAGAAATCATCGCTGCTCATTTTGTGCAGCGTCACAAACTTAAAGGGCGTGTTGAAAAGCTGCCGCGCATAAGTATTTTCGTCACTCTCGATTGAGTGCATCCTTTTTATGCGCAGTACCGTATGCATTGCCTTGAAGTCTTCTAAGAACGGCCCTCCAAAGCCGATGTACTCATAATCCGAAATGTTTCGGACACGGCCCACCCGGGACAGCAGGTCGATGAACAAGTTCCGATCAATTGCCTTGTTCGGGCGCAGATGATATGCGATACTGCTGCCGCTCATGCTTTGACCCTCCACTTCTTCAGCACCCAATCAAAAGCGGCTTCGCCAACCTCTCCGGGTTTGGGGTTTTCATTTGGATCGAAGAACTGTTCTTGAACAATCCGTAGATCGACCTTGGACTTGGTAAACGAAATCCGAACGCTGGAATTCTCATTCACCGGCTTGGGCAGTTGGGGCACGAACCTTTTCCCTTTTAGACCGACGCGAACCTCTTTCCACTGATCCGCAGGGATCTTTAGGGCCGCCTCTCTGACATCGACAGCCACCGTCTTTGTTTGAATTGAGTCGCGCTCCGGCGATTGTCCCTTCCAATGATTGGTAAAGCTTGTGAAGTGCTTGAGAGCAGCCCGCATTACATCTTTCACTTCCGAATAGAGAGGTGAGTTCAGATCTACCCCGCGCTTGGTCGTAGTGACGGGCAACTTCTTTGCCGAGTTGCTCTTGAACTCCACAATTCCCGCGAGCATCACGAATTGACTGTGATAAGCGGGAACTCCGGCCTCCCCCCAGCCGGTTACGTGCGTTGTGTCGTTGGCAAGAACCACTCGGTCATTGCAGATGATTGTCCAGCCAGCCGCATGCTTACTTCTCCGGCCCTCACTCATGTCTTCCAGGTCGCCATCAGAAGGGAAGCGCTCATACATTCCCATCACCAGGTTGACCTCAACGCCATCGTGCGATGTTTGGTATACGTAAGGCGCAATGCTGCCTTCTTTGAGATCTCCAATTAAAGTGACATAGTGAGCCGGCTCAATCAACGCTCCATTGATGAAGACCTTGAATCCCATCTTGATGATGTAGGCATAGTGATCCCGCACCACCTTAGCCAATGCATCCTGAAAATTACCCTTCTCCTTATCGAATTGATACCTGATGTGCTCGTGCAGGCCCTTCACTTCCACGATCACGCCGAATTGATCCGGCGTTTCAGCTTGACGGTCTAAGTCGAGTTCCCAAACGTCGCCGGCCATCCATGGCGCGTCGATGTGAACCCCGAAGGAGCCCCTACTGTGCTTGCTGGATACCCGGCTGTCAGTGCCCAGCTTGAATAGGGCACGCTTCATACCTATGCCGTATACACCGACAGTCTGGAGGTCTTGATCACGCTCCGGGCCTGGCCGGCCAAAGCGAAAGGCGTAGTTCGCGGCAATGTCTAGGGGTATCCCGCCGCAGTTGTCCACGATGCGAAAATGTTCTTTGTCCAACGTGATCTTGGCCCAATATCCCTCGAGGGGGCGGTTGGGATCAACCGTCTTTCCCTTGTTGGATCGCGCTGCGCCATCGAGACTGTTGTCCAGCAAGTCCAAGATGGCATCCGCAAGCTCAATGTCGCGTGTCAACATTTCGACAAAGAAGCGCTTGCTTGGCTCAGCGTTTATCTTGAGCTCCCCTGTTTCTTCTGCCATACGGCCTCCTCCTTCGGAATACGCTTAAAACATGGTGTCTTTACCTGCAACAGCCCCGATGGCCACTTCAAATTCCCCCACCTGTGGCCGGTCAAACTCCCCCATGCAGGACGAGCAGATTATGAAGCATCGGCGGTGGCGGCGATGCGTGCGGCGGCCTCCTTGAGCCTGTAGCTGCGGCCTTCGAACTCCAGCATGGTGGCGCGATGCATGAGGCGGTCGAGGATGGTGGTGGCCATGGTGGCGTCGCCGAGGTATTTGCCCCAGTCCTGCACGACGCGGTTTGAGGTGACGACGATGGAGCGCCGCTGCTTGTAACGCTGATGGACGATGGCTTGCAGCAACTCGGCCGCGGCGTCGCCGATGCGACGGGCGAGGAACAGGTCGTCGAGCACGAGCAGGTCGGGCTCGACCCAGGCGCGCAGCAACGAGGCCTGCTCTGTGGCACTGGCCAGCGTGTAATGGGCGAACTCGGTATCGGCCTCCACGTAGCGCACGTCGAACCCCTGCAGCGTGGCCTGATAGGCCACGGCCTTGGCGACGTGGCTCTTGCCAGTTCCGGGCTTGCCGATGATCAGCGCGTTGGCGCCGTCGCCGATGAACTTCAGAGTATGCAGCTCGAAGCAGGCGGCGCGCGGCAGCTTGGGGTTGAAGCGCCAGTCGAAGTCGGCCAGTGTGGGCTTCTCATCCAGGCGCGATTGCTTGAATCGTCGCTCGGTCAGGCGCGAGTGGCGGCGGTCGAGCTCGTCCTGCAGCATGGCGCCCAGCGTGTCCAGGAACGGCGCCTGGGCGCTTTGCGCCTGAAGCACGCGGGTGGGCAGGGTGTCGGCGATGCCGGACAGACGCAACTCGCGCAGCGCGCGTTCGATCTCATTGAGGGTCATGCTCAGGGCTCCTGGCGTGGTTGTGGGAATCGGCGGCGGCATGTGCGAACAACTCGGCGTACTCCTCGGCCGGGCGGATGAGCGCGTGCTGCTGGGTCAGGTTGGCGTCGGCGGGCGCTGCGTCCAGCGCTTGCAGCGCCTGGGCGACCAGCGTCTCCGTGATGGCCTTGACGTGGCGGTAGCCGTAGATGCCGTCGTGCAATGCGCGTGCACAGGCGGCGTCGATCAGCCGCCGGGGATAGCGCCCGGCCAGCGAGACAATGCCCCAGAGCTTGCGCTGGCCCACGCGAGATGGTGGTTTGCAAATGCGGCTTCAAGACGTTCACCTCCGTGCATCTCCCTCGTCGTTGAGGGAGAAGAAAGTAACGTCCTGCCAGACCTCTGGCTGCCGGCGTGCTCGCCGGCCCGTCAGCGCCTCATCGCACCGCGGCCAGGGTGGGGGAATTTAGGTGGCCAAAGATGGGGGAGTTAGACCGGCCATCGGGGGCAACAGTAAGCATCCAAGCTGACCTTGCCCGCGAGTTCCGGATCCCATAGCTGAGACCGTTACGCAGCCTGCCTTTTCTGGGCGGCAAGCCAAGCCCGTTCGAATTGCATCGGACTGACATAGCCCAACGACGAATGAAGCCGCCGGTGGTTGTAGAACGTCAGCCAGTCGACGATCTCGTCCATGGCGGTCGCGCCGGGTCTTGAAGCGTTTGCCGTGCAGCCTGCCCACCTTGAGCGAGCCCCACAGGCTTTCCGTGGGCGCAGTGTCCCAGCAGTTGCCCTTGCGACTCATCGAGCTGCGCATGCCGTAGCCGGTCAGCGCCTTCTGGAAGTCGGCACTGCAGTATTGGCTTCCGCGGTCGCTGTGGCATATCAGTCCCGGCGGCGGATGGCGGCGGAACCAGGCCATGTGCAACGCGTCGATCACCAGCTCGCGCCGCATGTGCGGCTGCATCGACCAGCCCACGACTTGGCGGCTGAACAGGTCGATGATCACCGCCAGGTACAGCCAGCCCTCGTCGGTGGCCACATACGTGATGTCGCTCGTCCACACGGCGTTCGGCGTGGCCGGCTTGAACTGCCGATCCAGCAGGTTCGGCGCCACCGGCAGCTTGTGGTTGCTGTCGGTCGTGGCCTTGAACTTGCGCTTGCCTCGGGCGCGGATGCCGTGCAGGCTCATGAGCTTGCGAACGCGCTCCTTGCCCACCCGAATGCCGCGTGCCAACAGTTCCTTCCAGATCCGCGGCCAGCCGTACTCGCCACGCGTTTCGGCATGGATCGCTCGGATATGAACCAGCAGAGCATCGTCGCTGATGCCACGTCGCGGCCGCGCCTGGCGCACGCGGTGATCGTGGTCCCCGCTGGGGCTCACCCCCAGAACTGCGCACGCCACCGACACGGGCCAGCGCTTGCGGTTGCGCTCGATTCCCCAGCGTACTTCACCCCCGCTCCTTCGCGAAGTACGCCGTCGCTTTTCCCAGGATGTCGCGCTCCATCTTCACCCGCGCCAGCTCCGCGCGCAGCCTGGCGATCTCCATCTGCTCTGGGCTCACCGGCTTGCTTCCAGCCCCCGCCAGACGACCGTCTCGATCCGCACGGATCCAGTTGTGCAGCGTCTGTTCCGCAATGCCCAGGATCTTCGCCGTCGCCGCCATGCTCTGGCCAGCCTTGACCAGCCTGACCGCTTCCAGCTTGAACTCCAGCGTGTAGCGCGCTCTCGTTGCCTTCGTCACTTCCGTTCTCCTTGCCTGTATTCAACCACTCAGCAAGGGATCCGGTTTCCAGGGGCAAGGTCAAGCCTTGACGGACACGGCCCTATGCCAACCGTTGCATCGGGAGCACCTTTTACCCATTGTCAGTGTAAGGCTGGCTTTCGATCGACAAAACGGCCATAATTTGCTAGCCTCTGTCTCATTTTGGTATGAGAGGGGCACTCCATGTCGTCAAATTCGGCTTCGCTGATCGACTTGTTTTGCGGCTGCGGGGGGTTCTCTCTTGGAGCGGAGTTGGCGGGCTTTCATTCCCTTGCTGCGGTGGACATTGATCCCATGCTGCAATCCGGCTTCAAGAAAAATTTCCCCCGCACGAAAGCCATTCAAGGGGATGTCGGTCAAATCTCCAGATCTGATTGGCGCCAGATTATTGGCGATGTGCGTCCTGACGGGATCATCGGCGGCCCTCCTTGTCAGGGATTCAGTCGGATCGGCAAGCGCTCGAAAGACGATCCAAGAAATACCCTGATTCATCATTTCTACCGCCACGTTGAAGAACTCCAGCCAAAGTTCTTCCTCATGGAAAACGTAGAGGGATTGCTCGATGAGGGCAGCCGCGATGTACTCATGTCGGCGATCGAGCGGGTAACTGGGCGCTACAACATCCTCGGCCCTCTTGTGGTGAATGCAGCAGACTTCGGAGCTGCAACGAGCCGGCGCCGGGTGATCGTGGTTGGGTACAACCCAAATGACTGCGATCCGCTTACTGTTGAGCAACTGTTGCCAACCATAGGAAAGTATGCAACCGTCGCAGATGCAATTGCCGATCTGCCAGTGCCAATCGAGGTGTCCGATGACTCGGAAGATTTCGGCTGGGCGCGGTATCCGAACATCTCCTCGGGAAATCTTTCTTCATACGCAAGAGCATTGCGCAGCGCCCCTCCAGAGGGACTCGGGTGGGCGGAAGCCATCCAATGGCACGAGAAGAAATTTGTTTCCGGCTTGTTCGAAACACGCCATACGGCTGCCGTTGCCAAACGCTACAGCAAGATAGAAAACGGAAAAAGAGATCCCATCAGCAGATCGCAACGACTGGAATGGAACGGTCAGTGCCCAACGTTGCGTGCGGGGACTGGCGCAGAAAAGGGATCATTTCAAGCCGTTCGCCCGCTTCATCCGTGCGAGGCACGGGTCATTACTGTTCGGGAGGCTGCACGCATGCAGGCATTCCCCGATTGGTTCGTATTTCACCCGACGAAGTGGCATAGTTTCCGAATGATCGGCAACAGCGTTTCCCCTTCAGTTTCATACGGACTGCTCTCCAAATTGTTGCGCGCAGTCGACTCCGGTCTCGGAAGAGCCTACGAAAGGCGAGCGGCTTAGTTTTCAACTGGAGGTAGAGACATGGTGATCGCAAAGAAGTCGGGCAACAAAAGCAAAGGAAAGCCATTCTCCGTAGACACCATGCCGACCAAACAAATGGTCGTCAGCAGTCTGACACGAGACATCACCGTTGAAGCCAGCATCTTCGATCTAATCGACAACGCAATTGATGCAGCCCGGGACACCATCTTCGCAAAGGCTGACGAGTCCCCCGGGGACGGCCTGCCCAGCTCGTACCGGGGCTTCAAGATCACGCTTAACTTCAGCAGCGATGGCTTCTCCATCGTAGACAACTGCGGCGGCATTGATGTTGCCCGATTGCAGAAGATGGTTCTCAAATTCGGCCAACAATCCTCGCATCCCATGGGCATTGGGATTTTCGGCCTCGGCTTGAATCGAGCGTTGTTCAAATTGGGGCACGTCAGCCACATCCGAACGGACACCGGCTCTCAACGCTCCGAATTGGTCTTGAACGTCGATGAGTACCTGAAGTCAAGCGGCTGGGACCTGCCGGCTGAGGAGTTCAAGTCGAGCGGCGAGGTTGGGACCACAATCGAAATCACGCATTTGGTTGAAGATATTTCAAAGATCTTCTCCGACAGTGATTGGGTGGAGAAGTATCGAGCCGACATTGACCGCCGATATGCACGCTTCATCCGCAAAGGATTGACCATTAAGGTGAATTCGAAAGCGGTCCAGGACGGAGAAGTGCACATTCGCTCGGATGGGCCGTTCCCGGAAGAATACAAGTTCTACAAGATTGACGGTGTAGCCATCCATCTACGGTTCGGTCAACACACTGACCATAGGTTTACGGCTGAACCGGATTACGACAAAGACACGAACAGGCCGTTGACTCAACAATTCGGTTGGACTGTCATTTGCAATGATCGCGCAATCGTTGTTTCCGACCAAACATGGAAGACGGGTTGGGATACAAAGTTTCACACGGAGTTCTACGGCTTCGTCGGAGTTGTGAGCTTCGAATCCGAGTCGCCCTCCAGGCTTCCTTGGGATACGACCAAATTCGACATCGACATGAACAACCGCGCCTATCAAGCGGCGCTGGTTGACATGCGAAAGTTTGCAGAGAAGTGGCGGAGTTACACCAAGCGAGCAAAGAACGCTCAGCGCGATGGGGAGACGCTTCTGCCGCTGCCAGGTGGCAAATCGACTTCCAACTCCAACCCGGGCGCGGCGAAGAAGAGTGCGGCTCAGAGAAAATCATCCGAGAAGGCAACGAAGAAGATTCCAACCCGAAAGGTGGATCACAATCAGTTCAGTACGGTCTTGCCGGAAGATATCGATGAACAGCTGTGCTTCGATAAGCATTTAGCGCTAGTTCATGAGGCAAAGAATCTGGATCTGAACTTGTTCACCTATTCTGGTTTGGCGTTGATTCGATGTTTGTTCGAGGCGACCGTAAGCACTTATCTCGGGAGGCATGGACGTCTTGATGAGCTCAAGGAGTTTGCGATTTCCGAACGGAAGAAGAACAGAGAAAGAATTCCAGACGAGAAAAATTTGTCTCCCAATATGGAGGAGATAATTGGATTCCTCGAAAACAATCCCGATATCTGGGGCGCAGTGAAGCAGAACCACATCCGCCATAGCCTCCGCAGAATGAGCGCGCAAAAGAAACAAATGAACAGCGCACTTCACAATCCTTGGCAACCGATCAACAAAGCGGAAGCATTTGCGATTCGAGATGAAATATTACCAGTCCTTCGGCATTTGATAGAAACCTAGAGACACCAACTTCTTAAGGCCAGCGATGGTTGATCATGTGTCGTCCGAGCGGCGAACAGAGATCATGCGATCAATACGATCGCAGGATACACAGCCAGAACTTTTGGTTCGAAGAGCAGCACATCGTCTTGGGTTGCGCTTTCGCCTACACGCCAAGGATCTTCCAGGCACACCAGATCTGGTATTTAAGAAATGGGCAACGGTGCTCTTTGTGAATGGTTGCTACTGGCATCGCCATCCACACTGCAAAAGGGCATCGGTTCCGAAGACAAATACCGAGTTTTGGCAAAATAAATTCAATGTCAATGTCCGAAGAGACAAGAAAAATTATCGATTGCTCAAAGCAGATGGTTGGCGCGTCCTTGTTTTTTGGCAATGCCAAGTTCGAACCGAGGAAGAGGCAACTGATATCCTCAAGAGGAAATTTTCTCAGAATCTGAAGCCTGAAAAATAATAATAATTAATCGCTTCATATAATATGATAACAACACACAATATCAGCCTCGAAATTCGCAGAATCCACCGTTAACGGCTGATTGCTCATCATATCATGATTTTTATAGGCGACACCGAGGTGTGCGAAACTATTTGCTCGCAAAAATATGGCCGACCTCACACCTGCGCTGCACACTGGTCGCAACGAAATCCGAATACCAGCGTGGTGCCAACTCGAAGTCGCGCAGGAGATGGTTGTACAAAATTCCGCCACGACGAACTGCATCCCCAAGCCGTGTCTTCGGCTCGTTGAGCAGCCATGCTCCCCACTGCAATAGCACATGCCGAACGCCCACCGGCAAGGATTCGAACGCAGTCCGCCTCGTGATTGCGGTGACTGGGTCGACGACCCCAAAGATTTCCGCCAAGTAAGCACGCAGTTGCACATGACGCCGTCGGGAAAGCATCAGCATCACAAGATGCCGCAGCACAGCCAATTCATCCACATCGATTTGCCCACACCGCCCATTGGAAAATTCATCCAGCGTCTTGATGATGTGCCAGAACTTGGCAAACGCCTCCAGCTCATAGACCGGTGGATCGACCCGCGGCGCCGTCGCAAGATCAAACGTGCATCGGTAACACACAGCCAGTGCATCACCCTGCACGTCATTGGCACCGCGCCCCATGTCCATGCGAAAGAACGACACCGGTGCCGCGCAATGCGGACATCGGTCCAGCAGCATGCAACGGTGCCTCACGCACATCGTCTTGATCGCCAGCCGCCACGTCTTCCGGTAGTAAGGAGCGCCGCCTTCTGCGAGGCACGCGGGGCAGAACTGCTGGCCGAAGCCCGCCCGCGTGCGGTGGTAAATCATGAGCGACTGGATCCAGGGAAGATGCCCCGAAGTTCGAGGCCTCTGAAAGAGCACTCCTTCATAAATCTTCAGGGTCGTGGCGTAGGCCACGGCGACCGGCGTGCCCGTGTGCATGGCGAGCGTCTCAACCAGCCAAGGGGGAGCGA
>JAJYPA010000239.1 GCA_021795795.1 Pseudomonadota bacterium
CGGATCCTAGTGCACCACCCAAGCGGCGACCTACGCGCCGTTCCTCTACAGCATCACTTCCACAAAAAGGGCATTCCATAGCTACCTCCACGATGAGCAAGCCATCCAAAGGGGATGGGCCATCGTAGTGATATATGATTAAAAACTTTTTCGTGTAAACGACCGACCATCTATCCTTAGAAACTCATAAGTCGCTCTTGCTTGATCTCAACCTAGTACCACCGTAGACATGTCCAAAAAGACTTGGTCTGATGCGGAAATAGTAATCCGCACCTACAAGCCTCTTCAATTCACGGCTAATGGCGTGACGTTTCGGATCTTTGTATGACAACTTGTGCTTCGATAACATGACGATGGCGGGTTCTATTTTATATGCGAACAGATATCCGAAAGAAGAATCATGCACAACATGTTTCCAGATAGTCAGAAGCGTATCTTGGATTTCGGCTGTTTGATCACCATAACTCGTCTGCAGGTAGAGAAATAGATGTAACAAAGGGCCTGAAAGGCTAGTATAGGTTATCTTACTACGATACCCAACTATCACGCAATTATAATATTTACACAATCTTAGGCGCCTGAAAAATTCATTAAATAAATCCTTGTAGTATTTTGTAGCCTGTGGATAAGGAATATATCCCCCCGAATTCTTTCCACCAATAATAACTTCTACAACAAGCATCTCAGGAAATGCGTACAGCATTTGATCGTTAAAATCAGCAAGACTAGTTTTCTGCTTATTTACAGATCTTAGCCAATATTTTTCTTTCTTCTCGAGATCTGCCCTTTTTGCTCGGAACTTAAATATAAGCTTATTGAGCTCTGCACAGTCCCGTCTAGGCTCGCACGTATCAGCCGCGTTTTCCTGGTTCTTATCTCGATGGACTATCGATATTCCATACGAATCGATACCTAGATCAGAAACTGGTAACAGAAAACAGCGAAACATTTCATCAATGAAGGGATGAAGCTCATGAGCCGGAAAAATTTCTTTCACCTCTTCTAGAAAAGCTGCACCAAAGCCTTCAAGAATTTTCTTGCCAGTCGAAGTGAAACAAGCCAATGTCGTTCCATGCTCTCCCGGAATGCAACCGTAGACAGGTTCATCTGAATTCAGTATATCTTTTGCCATCGAAACAAGATTGACGATTTTCCTAATAATTAAATGAAGTCTTGCATGAAGTACGGGTTTTGACTGCATGGAAATAAAAATCATCTCTCTCCAGAAAGGAGCATCACTTCTCTTGGCCTTATTTATCTGGGTAACATTCGTGACGCCAGAGGACTTCTTCCATGAAAATTTTAATTCACATTTTCCATGCGCTGAACAGCAGACGGTGGGAATATCCGCGATGATAAAGACCTTGTAGTTAAAAAACGACTCATGCTGCTCTTCGACCATTTCTGTTCGCACCAGAGTAGCGCGTTTGGAGCAAATAGGGCATACCAACTCCTTTTCTGGGATGGACAGATGAAAAGTAAGCGCTTTGCGACCACGATCCAGCCTTTCATCGAGCACCTGCCACTTGGCGTTAGATTCCAGAGCATCCAGGATCACTAAATATAGATCAACCATATCCCCACCTTAAACTAACCGCAACCGGCAAAGCATAGCCCAGCAAAATCAGCGCGGGTCTCTACGGCACGTAGGCCTAACATATAAGTTCTCCTCGTTCATACAATGGTTCTCCATAGCCTATGTCCGCCAGAATCGCCCATGCCCCTCCTGATCCGTATATGGGTTACGTTCCATACTCTGGACATCATTGCCCGTATCATGCTCGCGATTTTTTATCGACGGCCCCCCTTTCTATGGGGAACCGTCTGCCGCCATTACGAAGGCAGCTTTAATGCGAGTCAGAGGATTGGTGCGTACATAAAATTTTCCAGCCTAATGCAACCCTGAAATATCTGCATTAGGTGGATGAAAAGCTAGCATTGTTACGATCGATATGCAAATCTGCTTAAGCTTGGATCGGTTGTCGCCTACCACAGTCGCTTCCTCGCTCGCCACTCTCTAAATGGTGACTTCCTAAATAAGTGAGTTTGCTAGTTTGCTGTCTGAATAGGAGCTATACCGTGATTGCCTGGCATAATGCGCCCTGTATCGATTCACCCAATAGGTGCACACGGAGCCCACGAAATTTATACTCGAACAAAGCTGCAGACTGCTTACCTCCCTGGCGGGATTAACCCTGGTTGGTCAGGCCCTGCATCGCTTCGCACAACTGCCACAGCTGATTGATCCGTCCTTGCCCGTACGCTGGTGCATTCCCAAAAGCGACATTTTCAAGGCCATTGTAGGCCTGCCTTGCCAGGGCAAGAGCGTTTTTACTGCCATCGAACTATTCCGTCAGGACGTATTTTTCGCCCGCGCCCTGGGGGTGCGCGGGTTGCCCTCAAGTGCCACCTTGCGGCAGCACCTGGACCGCCATGCCGAGGCCTTTCTGCCGAGAGTGGACACGGCGCTGACGCGGCTGGTGCAGAAGACTCGGGTGCCGATAACCTCCTTGGCCTGTAGCTATGTGCCCCTGGATCTGGATGTCTTCACCCTCGACAACTCCAACACCCGGAAGAAAAGAGTCGGCCGGACCTTCGCGGGCTTCGTCGGCCCCCCCATTGCCGCTTACCTATGGCAGGAGGGTTGCGGCGCCAGAAGGAGATCATGGATTGAAGTGCGATGTTAGCACTGCCCAAATTTTCTGAGCCCTCCCGCCATCAACAGGGGTTGGCAAGAGGACAGCTTGTCCAATCATGGAGGTGACCCCATGCTTTTATGCACAATACGTCATATATTACAGGTTGTTATAATATATTGTCCCCTAACACGATCGTTCATGTTATGTGTCGCTTGACGCTACAGCGCATTTATCCTATAATTCCCACATGGCAATCGAGCGACAGAGGAGCAACCGATGAAATCCAAGCATTCACCATCCACACCACCTCGCCTTTCAGGGCGAATCTATTCAACTCAAGTTGCTACACCGACTCAGGAAGCGATGCGGCCAGATCGCAACCAGGAACGAAGTAATGACGTCAAACTAACACCAAACGGTTATGATCCCGCACTGTTACACGACTTGGAAACTCTGCTAAGAAGGCGTAACTCCCCGATACCTAGCAGCCATGAAACCTTGCTAACATGTTTTCTCACGATCTCCGAAGTTTGTTCCTTGCTTCGGTTTTCACGATCCACATATTCCCGGCGAATCAAACCCACCAATCCCTGTTATGATAAAAGATTTCCAATTCCACACAGGCTACACGAAAATCAATCAGGACGGGGCCGTGTAGGCATACTCGTTGCCGACTTTCTGGAATATGTCCAGCAAACTGACCCCCGGTTCCAGGGTGGTTGTACCACCCTGAAATTGCGCCAAACATAGGGCGGGGGCGGAACCGGTGAAACAGGAAGGTATATCTAGATTAACCCTGTACCATTGGGGCAAGCATGCAATGCCGAGTGGTGAAATCGGTGCGGTGACCAAGAAGACTGAAGATGATTACTACTCTAGCGAGCCTTAATTGGCAGCAGTGGGAGAAACAGCCCTGGTGTCAGAGGTGAAGATAATGGGATGCTCATTCTTATCGGCTATCATTTTATAATATCTTATGCTCAAAAAATATTCACTATATGAGGCTGATTATTATTAAAAAAATTTGAATTGCAAGTAAACATAAATTTAAGTGAGTCACTTTCGATATATCAAGAGGTTAACTATGTACTCGAATAATGATCGCGATAACTATCTTACGGTCGATCAATTCTTGTCTGAAACCGAATTGACCGAGGATGAGTTAATTCAGTATGCATCATCATTAAAGTTAACGCCGATGGCTAAAATCAGCAAAGGAACATTTCTTATGCGAGCACCATCGGTTCTTACTGACTGGATTTTCTCAGTAACGTCTGACAACGAGGACTGGTATGTAAACCAACCAAAGGCAGATGCGCGGAACGCTTATTTGAAAGGACTGGAATCAGCGTCAATATATGATCAGATCGAAAACTCTTACTGGCGGGCTGATTTTGTTGAGGTAATCGATACTTATGCCTATATAGATACTCTTACTCTGGCACGAATCTTGTCAAGCGGGCAGGACCCTGATATTCGCAGTTTATGCATTCCAGATTTGGGCCGCATAATGGATCCGATCTCCTTCAGCAGAAACGTTCTAATACTGTTCATAGATATTGTTACTAAATCTGATATGCTAATTGCTCCCAACCTATTATTGGATAATAGATATAACCCGAATATATATAAAACCAATATTTATCCAGATTCATATTACTCTCTTATTTACAAGAGTGCACTAAGATTTCCACATGAGGCCACTGTAAGATTTATGGCAGAACATATTAACTCCCTAGCTATCACCATCAATAATGGCGCGTCTGATGATATAAATGATATTCTCAGCTATGATAGCGAGAATATTATTAAAAAAGCTAATGAACTTCTACTAAAGGTGGCCTCTAGTATTTTGCATTATGCCAAATCTAGCGAAATAAATGACCATGAAAACAGTTCAACATTCAGTGGGTTTGAAAACGGAACTCAACACACTAAGGTTTTGGGTGACCTGCTTGAATTTGCAAGCTATGCTGACCAGTGGATCCCAGCTTTCCCATCCCATCAAAAAATACTGATTTCACGTGACCAGCTTAGATTTCCTAAAGAAAGTGTAGAACCAGGGCTTCTATATCATAAGAGCAAGGGCGTCCTTCGTGATGATTTGACTTGGAATCTCAAGCGTCGCCAGAGAGCATACTATGAAAGTTGTCGCAATAAGCTTTTTGCTGCGAGCACCGTCGATGTTTACAATGAAATTGCAGATAAGCACGATAAACAGGTGGTCAAGCAGTATCTGGACCTCGTTATTGATAAGGCTATGGAGAAGATGCAATCTAACGATGTTGGCTTGAGACTACTTTCGATGGTAGGCGGCGTCAAAAAAGTGAACGCGACTAATGAATACAAATTATACAATTTTATTAAATCCCTCGGTTCTGGGGAATGTGAGGCATCTCCAGAAATATTTACCGGGACCCGTTTGCCTAGCGAGGTTAGAAACGCAAGGAAATCAAAGCGCCTAGATAAAAACAAGTCTTGATAAAATCTAATAATCTTATCGACCTGACACCATGGATTATAATTTTAATTTACCTTAGGAGTGCCGCAAATATTCGGGTAAATTTTGCAATCGTCTAATTGGCATCGTACTTCTTGAAGCCTTTATTCTACCAAGCTAATCAACTTTCTGGACCAAGCATCCAATGCCGCTTTCTTTTCAGGATCGTAGCTGTGTCGGTCATAGACCGCCGTAATACCGCCTTCAATGTGGTTTAGCACTTTTGATACCACAAGGCGGTTATGACCCAACATAGTCATGTGACTAGCTGCAGTCCGCCGCAAATCATGAGGGTGCGCGTCAGCTATCCCGAGCAGCTCAAGATTCTTTCGAAGTGCATGACTAAGCGCTGTTGGGCTCATTGGTCGATCACCCCGAGGCGATGGAAATACGTAGGCACCAGTGGTTACAGCCTTCGCCTGATCA
The DNA here is from genome assembly GCA_021795795.1 of Pseudomonadota bacterium. The sequence continues at coordinate 5,566 of JAJYPA010000239.1, forward strand.
AGTATCGTCTGAGCTAGGCCCGATAATGGCACCCGGTGAGCCTTACCGTTTTTCGCGGTTTCAGATGGTATAGTCCAGACCTTATTTATCTGCTCCCAACGCATAGCGCAGACTTCACCCAATCGCTGTCCAGTTACCAGCATGAAACGCAGTGCTTGGCGAGTTACATTGTCCATGTGGGCGCTATCCAGGCCACACCAGAAGGCCTTTATTTCTTCATCTGTTAGTACCCGGTCACGGCTTTGTTCTTTGCTTGGCGCAGCGATACCTGCCGCCGGGTTTATTGTGACTTCACCACGATCAAGCGCCCAGTTCATCATTTTCCGCACCACGGCCAATGTTCGATTTGCTGCTATCGGAGCACCCCTGGCCGCTACACTATCAAGCAGCCGGGCAATATCACGCCTAGTCAAGTCCTTTGCTTTCAGCGTTCCCAATGTGGGCACCACATCTCGCTGGAGAATTCTTTGATCTTCAGCCCAGCTCCGTTTCCGTGGTTTGGAATAGAGCTCAACAAAGGCGGATGCAAGATCCGCAACGGTCGGCGCTTTTTGTTGCTCAGCTTTCGCAGTAAGTGCGTTACTCGCGGGATCTTCACCAGACTCAATCTGTAAAACGGCTTCTGCAGCCTTAACGCGCGCTCTGGACAGCGTGACTTCTGGATACTCGCCCAGAGTCAATCTTCGCAGTCGTCCATTGAACCTATACGTAAGGCTCCAAGATTTGCCACCCCTTGCCCCTACGCGCAGAAACAGGGAGCCGCGTCCGGAATAGCCTACATCTTGGATATCCACGCGGGCACCGGTTCCTTTAAGATTTCGTATTGCGGTGTCGGTAAGCACCTGCTTGTCCATGGTGTAGGTTCCTTGCGCTGATCAGCGCATCTTGGGGTAACTTCCTGGGTAACTTCTTAGCTGCGCTGCTATGATAATTGCTGGCACAAGATGGGGCAAGGAATGCTTTCTTATCACTGTTTATAATAGGTAAATTTTATTGCGTGATATTACCTGACTCAAGATGAAGCACGACATTGTCCGATTTGTAATCAGTGGGTCGGGGGTTCGATTCCTCTCGCCAGCACCATATAAAACAGGCACTTAGGACAGCTTCCTAGGTGCCTTTCCTTTTTCGTGTAAGCGCATTGTAAGCATTTGGGCTAAAACCGACCCCCTGTCTGGCAGAATCTTCCTCCCTCTGCACAGTCTCCCTCCTTTCTGGCCTATGCCTACTATCAGAATATTATTAAATAATAATATATTCTTAAAATTACTTTATAGCGATTTGAGCGATTATGCGATTCTGAGAGATACTCCGTGCGATTCTTGCGATTCTTGCGATTCTGGGGGATTGGCTGATTGTAACTCATTGAAAAGATGGAAGACTGTGCAAAGGCGGGTGGCGTTTTTGGCTCTGCGATTCTGTGCGATTGTCTGCGATTCTTGCGATTCTGGGGAGTGCCTACGCTGCAACCTGTTGATATTGCTGGCGCTGGTGGCTGTGCGATTGATGCGATGGGGGGGGGAGACTTTGCAGGATGGTGGTCGTGGTCGGTGGCAGTTGATGGGCATGGGGCATTGCACCCCATGACGCGCATGTACGCAAGGAAATGTAGGGAAAAGTCAGGATTTCCTACCCATCAACCGCTGCGTCTTGATTGCCGTAAACAGGTTTCAAGATTGCTGGTCGAGTAAATCCCGCAACCAGTCTGCCCCGCCAAGTCTGGCGAACGTCTCCCGCTGTAGATCGGTCAGCCGAACCGCGACCGCTGTAGTCTTCGTGCGTGTTGATGGGCGTCCTGCACCTCGCCGCTTGCCGCCGTGCAACGCTCGCTTCCGTAGTACCGTGATTGGCTCTTGCGGTGGTTGCTCAGGCTCTTGGGCTGCTCGCTCTTGTGATAGTCGCTGGAACTCCTCCTGAGTTATTTCGTTCAGGTCTTGGGGGTTGAGCTTGGGTCGCTTTGCCATGACTGCCTCTTGAATCGCGTAAACAGGTTTCAAGAGTAGCGGCTAACTTGATTACCGTAAACAGGTTTCAAGACTCCGCTAATGAGGTTTGTTTTGCAAAGCGTCCACGATGCCCGCCAAGTGCCTGTCATTGCAGGGTGTGCGCGTCCACAATGGGGCATGAGCGGATTTCATGCCGGATGGTGAGCGGGGACGTTAGAGCGTTCACGATGCCCCGCAAAGCCGCGCCAGTGCTGACTATAGGCGTTCACAATGAAACCTTTTCATAGGCGGGGGAATCGCAGTGCTACGGTTGCCTAGCTGGGTTTGATTGCGTGCGCTGGGGGGCAGATTTGCCCCCTTCCTGAGCGTGTGAGGTTCGGTCTTGGCGTCGGCATCATCTTTGCGGATGAACTCATTGCCAACAGACTGTGGTACGCCACTGGATCCGCCTTTGGTGTACGCTGCACACTGCATGAGGCGTTCCTGGCGGCGTATTTGGCTGGCATGTTTTGCTATCCTTGTTCTCTATTTTGATTCACTACAGGAGAAACACTATGAAAAATCGCAATCCGCTTATCATCCTGCCGCTGCTCTTCGCGCCCGCTATGGCTATGGCGCATCCGTGGTTTATCAGAGAGAGGGGGACCAGGATTTGCGTCAACGTCCGCTCGCTTCCAACTGCTCATGAGCGCGCCATTATGAGAACGCCGGAAGCGTTCGCCGCTTACCAGCTACGAACCTATGGCAACCATACTCAAGTCAATCTTGAGCGTATTGCGTCGCCACGGCCTAACGATATTTTGGTCACCGTGGTCACAGGTAACCGGCGCGTCCACATACCCCTAATTTATGGATTTGTGGACTTTTTGTCATCAAAAAAGATATGCCAAGAGGTTGCCAATAGTGACTCGTCCTACATAGTGAACCCGACTCACTGATCTTGTTCCCTATTTTGATTCACTACAGGAGAAACACCATGAAAATACGTAATTTACTCAATGAGATCCGCGCCATGAAACGATTTGCCACAATGTTACTGTTACTCCTGATGCCCATGAGCGCACTGGCTACTACTTGGTATGTCCAGTATTCGAGGCATTGCATACGGGCTTCTACTGCGGAGGCACTTTTTCATACCAGCGCTTACCGTAGCCCTTTTGCGCTTCAGCGGGAGCTTATCCAATCCGGCCAGTTCGCCTTTGTTCGCCTGACTCAGTGGGGATATCCCAAAGATCGCCATTACCCGCCAGGGTGGACGGCATTTGGCGTAGAACCGTATGTTGAAACGAAAAGTGGGCCTGTAAACGTAACGAACATTCCATTCTTTTCTTCCAGGGCTTTTTGCCAAGGAGAGATGGATGTGCTGAAGGCTCAGAAAAAAGGCTAGCGTTTCCGGCTTTCTATCTGTTCGCGTCCTTTCTGCGTCAGGCAATCAGGCGGTAGGTCGCGGATGTTATAAACCCAGACAGGGTTCGGCCCGCGCTTCATGACCGCTCCTTCTTGAGAAGTTCCCGCGCAGCTTTGACGACTGCGTTGTAACGAGCCGTAGCCCGCCGCTCGTCGCGGGTGTAGTTGCCGTGGATCATGTGAAGCTCAGAAAGCCTCTGCTTACCCGCTTCGGATGGACCCCGGCTGGTTCCGCCGTGCATCCTGCACTTGGTTTTCCCCCTGACCGCAGGGCTGTTGCATCGTACCCCCGACCGTTTGCTCTTGGCATTGCAGCGCAAACACTTTGCAAGACCCTCTGGCTGTTTTTTAATCATGACCCGCTTCCCCCTTCCCGGCTATCTGGGCGACCTGAGCGTCGCCGTTGACCATGACGGTTTGATGTTGGACCACAATCTTCTGAGTATTTTTGTTCCGGTGCCGGTCGAGCATGTCGGCTAACTCCGCATAGCTCCGCAACAATCGGGTCGCGCTGGACCTCAGATGCCGGGCTACTTCTGAGGGTTGAGCGGGAATTGAGGAGCGTTGCAGCGTCTCCAGAGCGCATTGCATGGTGCTGACCATCATGGTGCATATCTGGGCTTCCATGCCGTCGCGGGGTTCGAGCATACGGATTTGCTCAAGGGCGATTCTGTACCGCCTTTCTTGGCTGCGGTCATGAACCTGCAAACTGTAGGTCGCCATTGCAATCAGGTCATGCGTCGCCGCCCGTGAAGGTGTGTGCATGAATCCTTCATCGACCGCCGCCGCAATCATCCCTCCAATATCGCAAGGAGTGTCTGTGATCGTTTTCTTACGACCCGGCTTGGTCGGTGCGACCTGCAACTCGCCGCCGCCGGGCTGGGTGGTGGTGTCGATGCTCGCCTGTTTCATTTTGCTTGCCATAAATACCTCGTTTTCGTGCTGGGGGTAGGGATGCCGCACGACCTGCCATTCATGGCCGTAGCGGGCAGATTTGAGGGGCTGGCGTTCATTCTGGATACCTCCAGCCGTGGAGCCGGGTCAGAATTGCTCTGTACGCCTCAAGGCTGATAGGGACCACGTTCTCGAAGCCGGGCACGCCATCCCAGCCGCGATCCGGTGGCAGGTCGTCCTCGCTCTGGATGGCCTCCCGCTCAAGAGCCGGATATGGGTCCGGAAGATACTTCTTGTAGTAATCACGTAGAGCCATGCTGCCCCCCTTGCCGTAAAGCCGGATTCACTGAAACGATGGAAGACTTGCCGACCTTGGTTACGCGGACCCGGTGACAAGCGATAAGCTCAAGCAAGGCTTTATCGAGCGCCGAGCGTTTGCGCGTATCTGCTGGACCTTTGTGCATGATGGTGGTGGCGCTGACCGGACCCGGCTGTTGCAATAACCATGCGTCCAGACGTTCCGCCGCAATCTGGTCGGCGGGCTGGGCAATTTCTCCAAGGAAGCGCCGTGCTTCGTACAGGTGCCATGTGACGATTGCCGCCGCCGACCCCACATGGTCCGCGCTGATTTCGCCAGAAGGTCCATGCTCGAACAAGTGGAGCAGGCAGGCCAGCCGTGCCACGTTTTCCGCCGCTTTTGATGCAGAGTCTTTGTTGTCTGCGAACTCATGGTCGGGCAATAGCTCACGCTCAATCCGGTCGTGAAAGTCGATCCACGCCGATTTTCCTGCTGGTGACAGAGAGATGATTTTCAGGTCGCAGCCGTCGACCAGTAGTTCGGTCTGGCTGATAAGCGCCTTGAGCCGCTCCGTAAAACGATGGGTGGCGACCGTGCTGTTCATGGGCTTGTAGAAGCGGGTGCCTTGAGTGCTTGCAGGCCAGCTAATCAGGAAACGCGCCGCAAAGCCGGACCCGCGTGCGATGCCCTTGGAACCCTCGAAGAATTGCCGGACCACGCTCTGCTGTACGGCAAGACCAAGAGTAAGCCGCCCGGTGTTGAGGATGACGGATGCGCCCTCGGTTTTGCGATCCGCCCGGATGGGTTCGCCCGACCACAGTTTGTTGAGCACAGAAAGGGCGCCGACCTGATTGTCCTTTTTCATGGAATGGCCGCCGAACACGACCCCGGCTTCCGCGCTGATTATGGCCGCGCTGGGCCAGTTGCTCGCCATGCCAGCGATGAGCGCCTCAGTTGTGCAATCGTCCCATAAAGTACGCGGCACGATGACAGGCCGGGGCTTGTTGCGCTCCAAGTCCATGAGCTTTGATTCAAGCTCCCCGACCGGCTTCCCGTTTTTGGCGTCTGCCCGGATGGTAGCGGTCACGCCGTCGACCTGAGCCTCCCACGACCGCAGCTTGGCCGCGTGAATCTTCCGCAGTCCTTTTGCAGATTCTTCC
>JAJYPA010000018.1 GCA_021795795.1 Pseudomonadota bacterium
CGGGCTGGATCAGAAAGGGCTGGAAAACGTCTTCTGGATCGCCGGTGCTAAACAAGGAACTCTGGCAGGCGCTCCACAAGGAATACGCGACCCGCAAGGTGAAGCTGGAGTGGGTCCGTGGCCACAACGGGCACCCGGAGAACGAATTGGCGGATCGATTGGCGAACCAAGGTCTGCGCGGATGAGCTTTTTTGATCAGGAATCGCATCGAAAAGCCGGCAAGGTTTTCTGCGGAGAGTGTCGGCATTTTGAGCCTGGATTCACTGCGAAAGGGGTGGGTTTTTGCGCGCTTACAAAGAGTCGCACCGTCCTCGTGAGGGAAACCAACAGGAACGTTCCAGATCGCCAAGGTTTGCCGCCGGACCCGAACCCGGACAGCGGCTATCCGGTGTGTTTTCCTATGGCGCCAAGAATGTGTACGAAATTCGAACTGGCCAAGTGATGAGGCGTGATATGGAAATGCCAGAAGATTTTATCGAGCGGTGCAACGTGCTCGATCAGGGCCCCAAAATATGGGCACCCTGCATGGTCTTGTTTGTCGTATCTATTGTGGTTGCCATATTTTTAGGCCATGCATGGGAACAATGGCTACTGTTATTGCTTATTTTTTCCTGCGGACTATTGGGCATCCCCGTTGGGTACATTAAGCGCAGCCGAAAACGGTCGGAGAGGAAGCGATGAGTTACGCCATCCTCAATATCAAAACCGACGATTGCCGCGATGCGGCCTACATTGCTAGACCTTCCGCGTTGGGCAATCCCTACGCCATCGGACCGGACGGGGATCGCGACGTGGTGATCGAGCGATACCGGGGCTGGCTGACCGCCCGCATCGCCGAGCGCGACCCTGTTGTATGCACAGCGCTCCTGGGCATCCGCCAGGGGCAGCCTCTTTCCTGCCATTGTGCGCCGGCCCGGTGTCATGGGGAGGTGATCGCCGAAGTTCTGGAGGGTGGCGTGCAAGAGCGGCTGCGGGATCGCGGGGAAAGGACTTTGCGCTACGCTGGCATCGGCTCCAGGAGCACGCCGGACCATGTGCTGCAAATCATGCGCAGAGTGGCGCACAGACTATCCCAATTGGGATACACATTGCTGTCCGGCGGTGCGGCTGGCGCGGATTCCACTTTTGAGGCGGGCTGCTTTTCCAAAAAGGAAATCTATTTGCCGTGGCCCGGCTTTCGGCACTTGCGAGGACGGCATTGCGTCACCCTGCCGAGCGCGGAAGCGTTTAGGGTGGCAGAGGTGGTCCATCCCGCATGGAAACGGTTGGACGATACGGGGCAAGCCCTCATGGCGAGGAACAGCCATCAGGTGCTCGGCGCCGATCTGCGGTCACCCGTAGACTTCGTGGTGTGCTGGACGCCTGACGCTTGCGAAACGGAGGCCGCCAGATCCAGGGCGACGGGCGGCACCGGTCAGGCGATCGCCCTGGCGGATCGTTGGGGTGTTCCGGTCGTGAATCTGGCTGGAGGCAAGGTGGCGATGCAGCGATTAGCCAAGTTGGTGGATGGCGCTTGACATGAGTACACGATAGTATATTATAGCGTCTTGTAGGGACGCTCTTTGAAAACTGGGTTGACGCGCTTGCTATGGCACATACCAGAGCTGACGTGTTTGCATTTGCTCTGATATGAGTGCGCGGCAATCGACGCCAAAGAATGTCTTGACATTGGCACAATCTCCACATAATGTGCCCAAATTGAATTTTTCGGAGTTGAGAATGAACACACGACAAGGCGGTTTCATAGCAAGCCAAGCATGGCATACGGAAAGCCGTATGGATTGCTGCGAGCGCTATGGCCTGTTATCTGCGACACCGAAAAATATACGCGCTATTCAGTCAGGATTTATCATGATCTAACCGGGACCCCATAATAACGGAGTCCCATGCAACAAAGGGGCTCCACCGGATACAAGAACCGGCAGCCTCGTGAAAAACAGGCTGCCGGTTTTGTTTTGTCGGTTCGCCACCGCTCTTTGAAAATTGAAGACATACCTGTGTGTCCATCATCACGATGGGCGCACACCAGAACTTATCAGATTTCTGGTAGGTTATGGTGTGCGTAAAGCACTTTGTCGGCATAGCTCAACCCGGTAGAGCGCTGGTCTCCAAAACCAGAAATCGGGGTTCAAATCCCTGTGCCGATGCCATAGCGGGAAAGTAGATTGGTCTTACGTTCGGTCTCATAAGCCGAAAGACGCCGTTCGAGTCGGCATTCCGCTACCAACACAGCATCGCCCTGTTTTCCCAGGGCATGTGGCGCCCTCTTTCGGCGGGGTGGGGCGCAAAAACACGCTTGCAGTCCTCCGGATGGAGGTAAGCGTACCTGCCACCAATTTCATGATCAGGTAGCTCAGTGGAAGAGCAGCAAGGTACAGAACAGGCCAGCGGTTCGAATCCGTTCCCACTTTCAGCGCGATGTTGGTGGGTAGCTCAGTGGCAGAGCAGTTCTGGAAATGCAGGGGTCGGTGGTTCGAATCCACCCCTGGTCGCCAAAACCCCTGTCCTCGCAGGTAAACAGAGGGCTCGCAGCGGCTAGTTGTGGTGTTTCTGGGTCTCCTGAGATCCGGCGGTCCGAGCCGAAATCGCGGGGATTGCCGTTTTGCGGGATTGGCAGGAAAAACCCGCAGGCAGATTGTCCGTAGTTCACCTGTGAAAACGGTCCTTGCGTAGGCTGCAAGGCAGGCGATCTTGACCTGTAATGGGCGGGATTCTGTGGAAAAAGCCAGGCTTTGGGGTGGTTCCCGAGGCCGATTTCGCGGGCTTGGCATATCGGCCTTGTGCAATAGCCTTCCAAGCTGTCCAGGCGGGTTCGATTCCCGCAGCCCGCTCCATATTCCCGTCAATGGGAAATGTCTTGACTGCCGTGCCAGTGCGGTAGCGGGACTAGTTTCACTGGCTGGTTTCGCGCTGCGACGGGGCGCGACAACGAGATCAAACAACCGGCCCTTATTGCCGCTTGTTAGCCGTCGCCATTTTATGGGCCTGTAGCTCAGTTGGTAGAGCATCCGCCCTGCAAGCGGAATGTCGTCGGTTCGACTCCGTCCAGGTCCACCAAATTCCCCATCCATGGGTCAAATGGACGGCGCTGCCGCCGTGAACGCGCTGGGCCATAAAATCGGTTGGCCTGGCATCTTAGGCAGTACCAGCACACGAGGCTGGAACGGGATTGGCCTTCCCGACGTGGAATAGGCAAGACGTCTGGCCGAATACCGGGCGCACCTTTTCGGAGAGTGAGGGATGCGGCAAACCCACCCGGCTGTAAACCGGACGCCTCTGGCGCTGCGCGGTTCGATTCCGTGGCTCTCCACCAATTCCCCCGTCCTGCCGGGTAATTCAGCAGGTGCCCTTTCCGGTCGGGTAATGGTCGCGCTCTGCAATGGGCGCGAATCGGGCCGGCGGTTGCCGCATACGATAGCGGGCCATGCCCCACACTTCGCGAAAGGGCCAGAGTGCCGGATACGGTTGAAACGACCCGCCAAGATACCACCTGTGCGGTGTTCGTGGACGCATCTAGCGGTTTGTGGCATCAGGCGGCATGGGGTGTCTGGCAGGGTGCATCGAGGAGTCCAAACGGAACCGATCCTGCAAGTCGTGGCGTTTGGAATGCGCTGCGCATCTATTTAGATACTAGCTGAATTCCGCGTGCGCTTTTTCACAGGAGATATCCACATGGCGATTTGGAATAGAAACTCGCACAATTTTCCGTCATCCAAAACGGCATCTGACGAACCAAAAACGCTGCATGAGATATTGCGTCTTGAACGATTGCGTCCAAAGGTGTTCATCGGGACGCTTCATTCGTTTGCCCAAGGTTACGAGTGCCGCCAGAGGAATTGATTGGGCAACCATCACGCTTCGGCTCGACCATACGGCTCTGCGAGACTTAAATGAGGCAATGCATGCTTAAAAGGAGGTAACATGCATCGATTGGCCCGCGTTGAACGCTTGGTGGACAACTTCTCTGCGGTTAGTCCCGCCGAAACGGTCTGGACCCTGGATCGGCTTTTGCGGAACGCGCGGTCAGAAGACGCCGCCTTGTTAAAAAGGTACTCCGCCATAGTTTGGGAAAGTAGACGGTTGGCGAAACGTCTGGTTGCCACGCAAAAAGGACTTTTCACTGTGAAATAGTGGTTTGGTACCAGACACACCTTTTCTATGCCGCTGTACCGACTGGTAGGGCTTTCCAAAAATTGCCGATCCACGGAATCTGCAGCGGCGCCTATTTGTGCTCACGCAAGCGGACCATATTGCCGACGCGGAGCACGATGATCGGTGGTCCCGCCGTGGTGCCGTACGGCACCTACAGGGCATTTTGGGGTGTAGCTCAGAGGCAGTAGCGTCTGACTGTTAATCAGAATGTCGCAGGTTCGATCCCTGCCGCCCCAGCCAAATGCGGAACGTTAAACGAGTACCTGGTCTTCGGATGGGGGGAAAGGCGTCGAGCATGATGAGCGTTTTTAGCGGGTTTCGCCAAATAAAAACCCGCGCTTCGGGGTGTGGCTCAACCTGGTAGAGCGCTCGCTTTGGGAGCGAGAAGTTGCGAGTTCAAATCTCGCTACCCCGACCAATTTCAATATTCTGGTTGATGGAGGCTCGCTGCCTCGATTGCCGGGAGGGCTAGGATCCTTTCGCCAGGATCCGGGCCTCTTTATTTCCTGGGGGTTTGGCAGAGTGGTCTAATGCACCGGCTTTGAAAGTCGGAGGGCGGATTATCCGCTCCGTGGGTTCGAATCCGCACAGTCCCCGCCAATTTGAGTTGTCAAGGAATCCTTTACAACTGCGTAGAGTAATTTCTCAAAATAATCGTTATGCGAGCGTGGCGAAATTGGTAGACGCGCCGGATTTAGGTTCCGGAGGGACACCCCGTGTCGGTTCGAGTCCGACCGTTCGCACCATTTTTTAGCCCGTCTGCCATGCGTAGACCGGGTATCCGGCGCTGCCCTGGATCATTCAGGGCGGCGCCAGCCTATTTTTTGGAAAGTTGGCTCAATTGGCACAGCAGTGGACTGCTACTCCACCGTCAGGATTTCCCTGGCATGCAGGTTCGAATCCTGCACTTTCCGCCAAACTAAGTGGTACCAAATTTTCACGGTCGCGATGGGTAAGTCACTGTAATGCCGCCCAGGCCCGGCGGACCCGTGGAACGAATCGTCAGGCGCGGGAGGAAGCTGACGAGGGAATACTGCCCGCACCTTTTTCGGAGCATGGGGGATTCGGCAAACCCAGCAGACTGTAAATCTGCCGCCTCTGGCAACGCGCGGTTCGGATCCAGGAGACCGCCGGTTCGAATCCGGACACCCAGACCATTTTCGCGCTTATGGCTCAATTGGTAGAGCATCCGGCTCTTAACCGGAGGGCTTCAGGTTCGAATCCTGATGAGCGCACCAATTCGGAAGTGTGGCAGAGCACGGTTTATTGCGCCGGTCTCGAAAATCGGAAGATCACGCAAGTGGTCTCGTGGGTTCGAATCCCACCGCTTCCGCCAATGTTCGTGTATTCTGTGGTGGCTTTAGCTCAGATGGCAGAGCTCTGGATTGTGATTCCAGCGGTCACGGGTTCGAGCCCCGTAAGCCACCCCAGAGTACATGCCTTGATCCATTAGCTCAGTTGGCCAGAGCGCCGCCCTGTCACGGCGGAGGTCGCCGGTTCAAGCCCGGCATGGATCGCCAATTTCTCTAAATGCCACCTCTCACAGTGACTATAATTGCCAATAAGTTTTACTGAAATAGGGATGGTGAAGCATGTCTGACCGGGATAAGGGGTATTATGGGGACTATGTCGAAAACTCGCATAGTAACATCCAGTATCAGCTAGGGGCGCAAGACGCAAGGATGCAGAAGGAAGCGGAGGATCGCAACCGCATCAATGAGGCATATGGATATAGCGGATACGGTGGCGGCGGTACGCCAATGAGTCCCCAGGCAGCCAGATTTATTGCAAAAATCTTTTTCATCATTGTCTTCATAGGGTTGATAGCGTTTCTTGTGGCAATGACGATGGCATCGGTGAATGAAAAAGAGCAGATGGATGCCGTTGCGGCCAAAAAGGCGGCGATCATTGCGGCGAAGGTTGCCCACCAGAAAAAGCTGGCGCTTAATCGTGAGCCATTCCATTACCGGGGGTACACGCTGTATTCGGATGCCAGCCCAACAAGCCGGTACCTGGATTTTCACATCACCAACGCCGCCGGAGAAACGATCTGGACGGAACCGTCAGGCATGAAAAATCGTTTTGTTTCCGAATCGCGCCCGATGGGTGATATCACCGGAACCTATGATCTGCATCCGGGACAGGTGCAATTTATCATTATGGCGGAAGGCCCCCATTATCGATATAGCGTTATGTATCGTGTCTGCATTGACCACCGTGGAAGGGTGTCCTGGCAGGGGCCTTATCATGCGCCCTATAAGCCGGGAAAGGGCTATCACCCCTTGGCGCTGCCGCCGATGCCCATTTTCAAGTAGCTGGAAGATGGTTTGAGTAGTAACGGCAAAGACTCATGCAAGGGGCATGGGTCCATGCCGCAACCCTAAAAGGAACAGAAGACACCATGTTACTACACGTCGATGCACCCCAGGTTCAGATGCGAATTGTCCACATGAATCATCAGGAAACAGAAGCGTCCCTTCGAGGGCGGATTAGCAAACAGGGATCCGGCGGCGATGCCACCTATACGCTGCATATGCCTCGCAAGGTGAGGTTTGCGGGTACGGCCTGCCCTTATGCGTTTACGCAGAAGGGGTTGCAGATCCTGCAGTATACGGATGGTCCAAAGTACCACGCTACAAAAGGTGCGCACATCTATATGACCCACCTGGTGTGTTCCATGTCCGGGCCGGCCATCGAGCGCATGTACAAAATTCAGTAAATCTGTTTTGTGGAGAATCATGGCCACGATATTTGGGAGGCATAAAGCAACACGCCGGTTTAGCTCAGATGGCAGAGCGCCTGCCCTGTAAGCAGGATGTCGTTGGTTCGAGGCCGACAACCGCCTCCAATTTCAACAGAAGAGGGTGTCAAAGTGAATAGCATCAAGGATATGGTCAAGGATGGCAAAAAAGTTGTTTTCATCCGCTTCAAAGAAGGCGAACTCTGGTACCGGACAGAGTGTGGCTTTGAGTTCCCCGTTCCTGTTGAAGACACCGGAACCGCGACTTTCCTACCGGAAGACAAGGCGATGCTTTTTATGCGGTACATCCGCAAACACATCGCTTTTCTGGATGCCGCGAAAACGGAGCACGATAAAATTGGGGCGGCGGTCGATATGGATGCGTTTTTTGCCGATGTGCGTGCCAGTAAATGAAACGCCGTATCTAGGGGTCTATTGCCGGCGGGGACCGTAAGAGGGGGTAACCATGAAGAAGGAAACACTGGTCATTCGACCTGAGAAGCACAGGCGACGTATCGGCGTGATGCCGACCTATGCGCAACGGGACAGAACAAAGTACGCGCGAAAGACAAAGCATCGTGGTCATGATTACAACGCCGGAGAGCAACAAGGAAAGCCTTTTGCTGGTTTCCCTTGTTGCTCTTTCAAAATGCGCCGGATTAGCTCAGAGGCCAGAGCAATCGCTTCGTAAGCGATAGGCCCTCGGTTCGACTCCGAGATCCGGCACCAATTCATCATTATCAGGAGAAAATCATGCAGCCTTGTGATACATGCCATGCCTGTTCATTCCCCGACAAGGTGGCCCAGGCCCGCGCCACCATTCCCGCCCAATGGGTAGCGGAACTCACGGAGGAGGAGGCGCCGGACCATATCTGGCTGACTGCCGGAAACCTGTACGCCGATATGGTCGCCCACGGTCAGGAGGCCCCGGAAAGTTTTCTGCAGATGTTGTCCGGCGGCGAGATCACCGACGAGGATCGCGCCTGCGCCCTCAACCAAACACGCACGGTTAGCCAAGCGGCCCAAGCGGCGGTCTGCAAAACCGCATAGACCGGTTCGACTCCGGTATCGTGCTCCATTTTACTAACGGACCTGTAGCTCAGAGGCAGAGCGGACGGCTCATAACTGTCGGGTCGGGATTTCAAAATTCCCCAGGTCCACCATATCAAAGGAACGGTCATGGAAACCATCGATATAGGTTATCAGGAGCTTCGCCAGGATGAGGCGGACGGAAAGCGTATCGAGAAACCGCATTTTGGCTAAGAAGATTGTTCCGCAAAGGATAACGTAGAAGGGGAAAAGCAAATGCAGAGCATTCGCAATAAAATCACTCATGCCATGTACGGGAAGCCTGGTCTAAAGCCATCGCAGGCGCTTTTGATCATAGCTTTTTTCTTCGCATTTGTAACGTGCATATTTCTTACGGTCAGGCTTCACTAAGCAGGAACTTCGCCAGGATGGGGCAGACGGCAAGTGTATCATGAAACCGTATTTAGCTAGGGAGATCATTCCATGAAGGATGGCGTAGAAGGGGAAAAGCAAATGCAGAGCATTCGCAATAAAATTGCTCGTATCATAGAAAGTGAAAAGGAAAAGACTGCTCTAACCCCAATGCAGGCGCTTTGGGTCGTACTTTTTTTCTTGGTATTTATGATGTGCATATTTTTCACGCTTCCATCCACCAAGACAACAAGTCACCACGCGCGTCAACACGGAAGTGATCATAAAGCGTGCGCAACTCAAAAACCATTTGATTAAGGAGGCCATCATGAAGGATATGCACACCATTTTCCATTAGGTTCTTCAACCTGATGGAGGCAGCAATGAGCAAACAATCAACACCAGTCCCCAGACCGGCCCCGTGCTGGTTCTTCCGGGATCGTGCCGGACGCCGTTCCGGCCCTTACACCGATGCAAAAGAGATCCGCGACACCCTGAAAAACCATCGTGTCGGCCGCATTTTTGAGCCGGCCGTGGAATGCGTCTGCTGTGTCACTCGTCCGGCCACCGAATTCGTCATGGAAGACGCTGAGTATCGTCCGGTTTGTCCTGCCGACTGGCTGGACGCGGAGAATGCGAAGCGTCTGGCGGAATTGGCCGCCAAATGCCGTCGGCGGTACGGCAATCATGTCTACCGGCAGGGACCGGTGGCCGGCATCCACAAGCCCCGCCAGTGGAAGATGTGGAAGACGCCGGACTTTGGCCGCAAGGTGCGCGACACCGGGCACGGTTATGAGGAGGATGGCGAACCACCGATCCGCGTGAAGCTGCGCGTGCGGTGCTACGCCTGGGATGATTTTACTTCGTGCCGTGCGCGGAGAAGCTGGAAACATTACCGCGATCACCAGTGGCGGGACGACCGAACCCTGGGGGCCGACGAACGCTATGTGGCGGTCGCGGACGACGCAACCGTTTTGGCGGTTATGGCGGCCGCCATAGCGCATTGAGGTCGCAAATTGCGGTCTCAAAACCAGGACAATTAGCTCAGTTGCAGAGCGGCGGATTCATAAGCCGCAGGTCGCCGGTTCAACCCCGGCATTGTCCACCATTTTGTTGGCTTCAACGTCAACACCAAAAGGTTTGTGGAGCGTAAAAAGCAAAACAGGCGCTACAAGCCGACTTGTCGCGCACACAGGCTCCACAAAGTTTTCAGGTTACATCCGCAGGTTTAGCTCAGTTGGTAGAGCGTCGGCTTTACACGCCGAATGTCGGCGGTTCGACCCCGTCAACCTGCACCAAACATGCATCCCTAGCTCAGTGGGTAGAGCATACGACCGATAATCGTAAGGCCGATGGTTCGAGTCCATCGGGATGCACCATTTTCACGTTCACGGAGGCGCCATGAGCATTCAAGCGAAAAGCGAAATTGCACAGAGGTTGATGGACAAGCTAAAGCAGGTTGGGTTCCCGTTTGAGGCAAGGCACTTTGATGGCACCCTGTGCATCGGGCTTTCCGTGCAGGATTTCGCGCAGGCTTTCCATTTGGGCACCCTGTTAGGATTGGAATTCGGCACCGTTGCCCACGATAAAATTGGATCCCAGCGCATCCTGATCTTTCAGGACGCGCTGGTGGAACTGGTTGCCGACTGATCTGTTACCACATTTGCAGAAATATAGCTTATCGCGCTTTTTGTTTCACTCACCAACGCCCGCATAGCTCAGTGGACAGAGCGCCCGCCTACGAAGCGGGAGGCCGCAGGTTCGACCCCTGCTGTGGGCACCATGCTTCCATCGGCTATCGGTCAGGCCGCTTGGTTCTCAGCCAGGAAAGGCGGGTTCGACTCCCGCTGGAAGTACCATTTTTTCTTCATCGCTCCCATCCAGCTAGCGGTCTAGGCGACTGGCCTTTCAAGCCGGGGACACGGGTTCGAATCCCGTTAGGAGCGCCATTTTTAGTATCCACTGCCCCTATGGTGGAATAGGCAGACACGCCGGTCTCAGAAGCCGGAGCCGTCAACATGGCATGCAGGTTCAAGTCCCGCTAGGGGCACCATTATTATTGGGAAGTCGTCTAGTGGTAGGACGCCTGGCTCTGACCCAGGCAACCGGGGTTCGAGGCCCTGCTTCCCAGCCAAATCTGCAACATGGGGTGTGTAGCTCAACTGGTAGAGCACTAGACTTTTAATCTAGGGGTCGCGGGTTCGATCCCCGCCGCACCCACCATTTTTTTCGCCAAGTAAACGGAATTCAATTTTCCTTTACTTGGCGCCGCTCTTGTTAAAGGTTTCATACATAAGGTTTTGTTCCCGCATAAAAATACAGAATTTTCTATAGACGTCAGGCAGATGTGTATAGAAAACAGCGTTTATCATGCCCTGCTGGTGGAATTGGCAGACACGCCGGACTCAAAATCCGGAGCCTTCGGGCATGCGGGTTCAACTCCCGCGCAGGGTACCACGCAGCGATAGCTCAGTTGGTAGAGCGCCTGGTTGAAGGCCAGGGCGTCGCCGGTTCAACTCCGGCTCGCTGCACCATTTTGTTGTACATCGCCCGCATGGCGGAATTGGTAGACGCGGAGGATTTAAGTCCCTTTGCGAAAGCACTTGCCGGTTCGAGTCCGGCTGCGGGTACCATTTTGTTGCGTCTTCGATAGGCATGAAATAAGAATATTAATTAAAAACAGTACATTATCAATCATTGCTCATCGGATATCGGTTTGCGATGAAATGATCACCACACAGATCGGAGGACAGCGTGCCGCTAGGCTGGTCGATCTGCTGGTATCGTTTGTAGCCGGTGGCGATCAAAAAATAGTCAAACAAATTATAAATACAAAACAATATGTTACATAAAATAACCCCATCACGACAGTTGACGATCAAATAACGCCCCTGTAGCTCAGTGGACAGAGCACCTGGTTTCGGCCCAGGGTGCCGGGAGTTCAAATCTCTCCAGGGGCACCAACGAAGCGGCCGTAGTTCAGCGGACAGAACATCGGTCTTCTACACCGAGTGGCGGAGGTTCGAATCCTTCCGGTTGCGCCACGCCCTGGTAACTCAGGGGATAGAGTCCCCGTTTCCTAAACAGGCGGTCGCCGGTTCAAATCCGGCCCAGGGTGCCAATTTTCACTAGAGGAGAGTTTATTATGCATCGCTCATCATGGGTTCCGGTAACACCATCGGCAGCACAACAGGCGCCATCCGCCGCCGTGCGTCCGGCCAGTTCAGAGCAGGCTCTGGACATGCTGTCCCTGATGCTGGCGGACGTCATCGCCCAGGCCGAAGGTACGATGGCCGGATGGGGGATGCCGCTGGATGATCAGGATGCGGCACGGGCGAAGGCGCAAGAGGTGGCTGCGAAGGACCGTCTGAGTCAAATGATTCAGGCGTATGCCCGCAAGCACGGGGGCTTAAATGTCCCGCTGATCTCGCTGGGTAGCGATTACGGAGTCATGCACGCGGCATTGCGGCCCGTGATCGACAAGATCGCGGAAGCCAGAAACATGCAACACCCCATATCTATTCAAGGAGAACTCTGATGCATTTCACCGAAAAGAAAGGACAACGATTGGCGGTATTCGATCACCTGGTTAGCCCGGAGACTGGTCAGCATATCGAAACTCCGGTCACTTCGCCGGCAATGGAAGCATCCATGCTCCAAGCGGAGGCTTTGGGCGGGCGCGGGGTGGAATCAATTCTGGATCCGCGCGATCCGGCTGCTGCACAGTTTCATCCTGATAACGAGACAATTTCCACCAAGGGATGATCGCCCACGTCATGGCGGTCTCCCCGTTCACAAAGGAGGTGATCCATGGCGGATGTACTGCGGCTTGATAGTGCTGGCAACCCATTGCACTGGATTGGCCAGGAGGAAGCGGCAGGCTATTACGCCAAAGGGATGGTGGTCTGGACGCTGGGGCAGCCGTTCCGGATCCTGCATGGCGGGCGCAACCGCTTTACGGGCTTGCAGTCGCACATGGACATCCATCCGGTTATCTCGGTGCGGGGAACTCCGTGGACCCGGTGGCGGGTACCAGCGCTCACCAACGCTGCGCTGTTCCGGCGCGATGGCCACCTGTGCATGTATTGCGGACGGCCGTTCAAGGACCGCGATTTGACCAGGGATCACATCATCCCGACCAGCAAGGGTGGCGCCAATTCCTGGACAAACACAGCAGCTTGTTGCGTCCGCTGTAACAGTCATAAGAATGACAGAAGCCCAGAACAGGCCGGCATGAAGCTGATTGCCGTGCCCTACACCCCTAACCAGTATGAATTCCTGTACCTGACCGGACGCAGGATTATGGCTGACCAAATGGAGTTTCTGCGGGCTGGGTTTCACCACTTGCATGCTTAGTTCTCTAGCCGTCTTTCCTTCGGGGAAGGCGGTTTTTTAGTGGTGCGGCATCGCCTCGTTTGCCGGCGGATCTGTCCGAAAAACTGTCTGGTATTCCTCTCCGGCATTTATCGCGGCACCAGCCGCATTCGATAGGAGAGCATCATGAATAGTTCGTCCAGCAGTGATATCAGAAAGTTTCTCGGCGGCCTCAAGCCTGGTGATTCATTTCAATATCTGTTCCGCTCCATGATAGGCCCGAGTTGCGTCGTTACTTGGAAAGTGACAGCGGTAACAGATGACCGCGTTATCTGTGATTCATTAGAATTTGGCGAGCACGCATTTGATATGGATGGCAATGGAGGCAACATTAGCATCAGCGTCGAAAACATTGATCTGACAGAAATTGCCAAAGTTATTGACGCCAAGGCTAAAGCCAGACTTGTTGGATCGATGAGAATGGTCAATTGGCACGATCTACCCGCTGATTTTCTCGCCATCATCAAGCGAGCCGTTGAGGATCAGCTTGCCAAGCAAAAAGCCGAAGCCGATATCGCCGGCCTTCAGGCCAAGATCCAGAGCCTCAACGATACGCTGAAGGAAATTGGCGACTTCGCACACGACCACAGCACTGGACCGGCCGTTGAGGATCCGCTTTGGGAAGTCCGGAACATGGCGTATGGCGGTTTTGTTGACATCTGTGACTAATTTAACGCGACTGTGTCAACTCTGAACCACCCAACCCCAGTGCATTCTGTACCGGGGTTTTTCTTTGAGCGGATTCCTGTCTGATATTCCATCCCGGCATTTACCGGGCGGCGCGCCCACTTTTCGCAAGGAGAAACACCATGTTCGAAATTCGATTGGAGCGAGCCGGCTCCTCACCCCTTTTCCTGTTTCACGGTCATCTGATTGATCGAAGTGATCCTGGTCCAACAGCAATGGCAGCGACGTTCTTCTGTTGCCAAATCAAATATCGAGAAATCCGATTGCTGACCGCCGCCAAAGCTCAGATGCGGTACCACAATCTAGCCCAAAAGAATGGCTTCGAAGAGATCCTTTCTGGTCTTTTCGTACCATCCGAAGCCATTGGGCACAAAGCGCTTTCCTGTGATTACTGGGCATCAAACCTGGCTGACAAGGTTCTGGAATCTCCAACGGGCGACGTGGGAAAGCTTTTGCTGGACCATTTACGCTCGCTGGGCGATGTGTACGCGATTACTGCGGATCCCATTCATACGCATCGACCTGGGCTGCCGCTTCTCGAAACATCCTGGGCATCTTGACGGCATTTTGTTCATAGGGGTGTGGATATGGAAAACACGGATTACTTGCTATCTGGCCGAGATATTGATTCGCGGACACCATACGAGCGCGGAAGGTTTGCTCGTAGTTGGCGCGACAGATCAACGCCGACTGGCGACGAAATAAACCTGTTTAAGAGCTCTTCCAAGGGATTTGAAAGGTGTATGGAGGAGTTCTCTCGTGGTGTTGATGATATCATGCGTAGAGCCATAGAGGGCGCCGAGGTTGCTCGTCGTCAAAACACTATTTGGCTAGAGTATCTTCCCATACTGAAAAGCATGTCTTAATAGACCCCACAACCCCATTGCTTCGGCTTTGGGGTTTTTCTTCGTCTGGAGACCTACGGAGCCCTGAGCATTTGCCGTTGGCATTTGGCATCCGCCGGCCGCGCCGCCCAGCGTCCGGATTCCTGTCTGGTACTCCCTTTCGGAAATGATCACTATTTCACTTGTTTATGGAGGATTTATGAAACCGACCGAAACCATCATCAATCATCGCAACGGAGACACCACGATCCACAGCGAGCACCCCGCCATGGCCGTGGTCGTGGTGTCTCGACCAAGCACCACCGGCACCCGGTTGTTTGGCTCAGAAATCGCGCACCAGCATTTCATCTCCGTAGAGGTGAAACGCGCTACCATGGACCGGCGAATGAACCGCGACTGGGTTCATTCGGAGGAAAGCATCGTCGAGTTTTCCCTTTCTATGGCACAGTGGGCACAGATGGTCGCCAGCGTCGGTATGGGGGAAGGAACCAAGGTAACGTTGACTCGTGCCCCAGAGGCTGGGACGCCCATCAGCCGCGTCCCACCGATTGAAAGCGATTCCATTCGCGATGTATTCACCAGGGAGATTGGCGAAACCGCCGAATCTGCCAGCCGGGACGTAAAGCGTGTCCAGGACATGATCCAGGAATTTCTGAAGCCCGGCGCGAAGAAGCCAGGCAAGGCCGACCTGGAGGCGATGCACAGCACATTGCTGTATGCCGGCACACACTTCGAGAGCAACATGAGATGCGTCATGAACAGCTTCCAGCGGGCCATGGAAGAGACCACAGAAGCTGCCAAGGCCGAAGTGGAGATGTTCGTCTCCGGCGTGGCGCAGCGTGCTGGACTGGAATCCTTGCGTAATGGTGGATTGCCAGCGCTGAGCCACGACAAGAAGGAGGAGGATTTATGACGCGGCTAAATGCGGAGATCATCATCAGTAAAGGCCCCAACAGCAGGATGAAGGCATTCGTCGAGGATGCCGAATCTTGCGTCATTATCGATTGTGACGAAAATGGAATTACCGACATATGTTGCAAGAGTGAAGAAGTCCCAATCTTCTGGGGAAAGGAGACGCGTGGCTTTTTTAGGTGTCGTATTCGCGCCGATTTTGTCCCAGACAATCCGTCAGAAAGCCCGTTACTCGAATATGTGGCAAACGTGTTTTACAACGCGTTTTTGATGACCCCCGGCAGCAAGGAAACGGTCATCGAATGGCTCTGGCGATGGAATGCTGATTTCTCGGTTTTTGACGAGCTTCGCTATCCGACACCACAAGACACCTGGGCCTTCTAGCCTGATCCATCCCCAACCCCACGTCTTCGGACCTGGGGTTTTTCTTTGGCCGGAGCTAGGCATGGACATTGGCGTTTGCCGTTGGCATTTGGTACCCGCCGTCAGCCCAGACGGAATCCTGTCTGCTATCTCTCTCTGGAATGAATCCACGGCATACCGCCGTTTTCTGAGAAGGAGCTTTACCCCACCTCTGCACACCTGGGCGCCAAAATCCGCAGTTAGTCGTGGGAAGATTCACTGTCCCCCATCACGGGTTCTCGAGCCCAGCGCTGGCAACGGAGATTTGGTCAAGGCCATACGACGCCGTTTTCGAGGCGTGCAGTGTGATTTGTACGAAATCGACCCAGCCCGCCATGACACCCTTCGCGATCAAGGAACAATTATTGGCTTTGATTTTTTGGAATCGACGGACCTTTCCATATACTCACATATCGTCATGAATCCACCTTTCCGCAATGGCGTGCGGCATGTTCTCCATGCCTGGCAGCGGATATTTTCTGGGGAGATCGTGGCGATCCTAAACGCCAGCGGTGTTCAACACCCGACCACGGTGGATGAGCGGAAACTTTGCCGGATTATTTCCGAACATGGACGGGTAGAATACGCCCAGGAAGCATTCATGTCGCCAGATACACTGCGCAAAACCGCCGTTGAGGTTGCGTTGGTGTATCTGCGGAAAACAAAAACGGAAGAGTTTTGGAATGGCTCGATACTGGATGGTCTTTCCGAAGACCAAACGAGCTTCGAGGATTGTCGCGAAGATCCCGTTTCCAATGGCATTGCCTTGAATGGAGGACAGGTAAAAGCGCTTGTGCGCGCTTTTAATATCGCTTGGGAAGCCACAAAGCAAAGTCATATCGCAGAAGAGCGATCGATAATGTACTCCCGCTTCTTCTACGCGGAGTTCCGAAAAATAGTCAACAAATCGGTGGAACCAGAGTGGCTTGCTCCTACAAAAGCTGTGCCTATGCAAGAACGTTTGGCAGAATCGTATGCCAAGCTGAAGGAGGCCGCATGGATGAGCGTTTTGAATACTTCTGATTTCCGGGCTTACCTGACACGCAAGGTTATTAAGGAGGTGCTTGCCAATTTTGAGTCCATTAAGAAGCTCGATTTTACGGCCAGTAATATCTATGGGTTTCTTCAGGGCTTCGCTCTGAAAAAGGCAGACCTGAATCTCCAGATGGTATGTGATTTATTCGATAACATCGTTTGGAGAAATTCCGAGAACTGCCTGTTCTATCGCTGGAAATCCAACGAGCGGCACCAAGTTGGCATGGCCCTGCGCAGGCGGAGATTTATCCTTTCCGGCTTTAGTACAGAAGGATGGCGCAGCGATCTGGGGTGGGAAGCTGAGAGGCGCCTGGAAGAAATCGACAGAGTATTTGCTCTTGTTGATGGAAAACAGGAGCCAGAGAACGGTATTTTGTGGCTCTTCCGTAACCACTTTAATGAGCTTGTTGGCAAGAAACGTATGACCTCGCGGTATTTCGATGTCCGTTATCACTCTGGCATTGGAACCATTCACTTCTTCCCTCTGGATCAAAAGTTGTTGGACCGAGTCAACATTCTGGTGGGAAAGCACCGTCGGTGGATGCCGGAAGATTTCGACATGACCGATCGGGAGAAAGACGTGGAAGCTGCTTATAAAAAGGTGGAAACATTCAGTGACACTGTTTCTGGCAAGCTCAATCGCTGGACCCTGCGAACCAGCCTGGACAGCGACCGAACGGATTCTGAAAGGGATGAAGCACTGGATGATTTGGATGAAGCTTTTGATGCTGCGGTACAGGCGACTGGGCAGGATGGGAACTTCTTTTCTGGAATCCGCAAACTGGAATCTCACAAGGAGAATGCGCCGTCTGAATCACAAAGGTTTCTCGCCTTGGTGTCCTGAAGCGCCTGCGATTTGAGCCAGGCTGAATAGGCCGACGTTCTTTTCTGGACTTCCCCAACCCCATGGCTTCGGCCTTGGGGTTTTTCTTCGTCTGAATGTCTGCTTCAGAAATCATTTGCTAACAACTGTTATCAGATGCCATCAATCGCAAACATATGGCGTCACTTGCCGGTCATCGCCATCGTTTGCCGCCCTGCCCACATCAAAAAGCGTTGCTGTCCGCCCTGGCCTGAACATCCAGATTGTGCGCTTTTTCCGCCGCGATCTGGGCTTTCATTCTGGCGTCCATGGACGGATTCAGCAGTGATAGCGTCGTCGTGGTGGCCGGCCAACCGCGAACCACCCGGATCTCCATGCCGCCGGGCTCCCGCCAGGTGGCGGTGACCATACCCAGTCCGGCCATGCCCGTCCGGCTGGAGGGCGGACCGTATTTGTCCTTCACCATGTCGATGATCTTCGTAACCTGGCCCGTGTCCATGAAACTCGGGAACACATACCGTGCCACCGCAAAGCGATTGTGTTTGGTGTAACCGACCATGAGCTGGCTGGCGCCTGGAAGCTGGCCATGGACGCGGTAGATGTCGTACCAGAATTTCTTTCCAACTTGCACCGGCGTCAGGCCGGCCTTGTCCATAGCACCTTCGACCTGCGCCCGGGTGGCATGCTCCAGCGGCACGCCAAACAAGGACAATGGCGCGGTCGCGGCACCAGCGGCGCCAACCCACCAGCAAGAAAGCACGAAAATGAGTTTGCGCATGGCGATCTCCTCTAGTCTTTTTGTAGATGCACATTGGAACCAGAATCGGATCCCGTGTGACTTGGCCCAGTTTTTGGATGCGCTGGCACCTGGAATTCCTTGACGAACCAGGCCCGGTACGGGCCGCCGGGCGCAACGGCCCAGTAGGCGACGCCAATCGGGGTGAGAACGATGACGGTCGCTAGAATGGGCGCGATGACCTGGGCATACAATCGGAGCAACCAGGATGGCTTGCGGGACGGCTTCCCTACTGGGGTGCGGATTTTTGTATTTTTCACGGCAATCTGTCCTATGGTATGGGTGCAGGCTCATCATCCGCGACATGAGGGACCATGGCCGGATGAGCTGCTACTTCTGTCATTTGTGCGTCTTCCGACTTTTCAGGCTGGATTCCCAACCATTCTGAAAACTCGCCCAGTTCCGGGTAGCGCACGCGGTTCTCTGCGCTGTATTGCGAGACAGCCTTGCGCAACGCGGCCAGCGCCAGCGTGACCAGCTTTGCGTCACGATCTCCCTTGCTACGGGTTGCCCGGTTCAAACCAAGAGAAACCTCCATGATCTCCAAATCTACCGCCTGATCGCCGAATATCTCGGCAGAGACACGACGGACGGGAACACCAGCTACATTTTTCATCATTGCATCCTTTTCCATGATGGATCTGCTTTCGCCTTTTTATCGGCTCACGACGAACATTAAAGGCGCACCGAATGAGCTTGTCAATATGTTGGGACGTGTTAGGATAAGGACACTAGATATAGGCCGCCAGATGGCCTTTGGTCCGGGTGGCTAGATTAGGATAAGGGTCATTATCCTAATCATGGCGGTCCAACATGGAGAAAACAGGAGAGAATGCAGCCATGATTGACATTGAAGCGGTAACCGAAGGCTTCATCCGCTGGATATCCGGCCCGAACTTCCGGAATCCCTACTCGAAGGCCACGATTCGCATTTATGGACGCAACGTGCATCGTTTTCTGGAGTTTCTGGATTTTGACGGGGTAGAGCGCATCAGTGAAGCCAGCATCCATCTGGTCAGAAAATTCGTCATGACCGGACAGTCTGGCGGCACCGCGCCAGTCAATACACAGAACGTGCGCACAGGCGCGTTAGCGCTTTTCTTCGATTACCTCGAATCCACGGAAGAACATGGGCCGTTTTCCGGGAATCCAGCCAGGGCCCTCATTGAAGACCAAAAACACAAGAAAGGCGGCAATGTCGGCAAGGCGACCGCAAGATTGCGTCCGGTGCTCGAATGGGACGATATGGACCGTTTGCAGTACGAGGCATCGAAACAGGAAACCATTGCCGGAATCCGGGACGCCGCCCTGATCGGATTCATTTTCGATACAGGCCTGCGCGCCAGCGAGATATGCGCCCTTCCCCACTCGGCGGCCGAGCATTATTTCCAGGGCCGCTTGCGGGTCATCGGCAAGGGAGACAAGGAAAGGCTCGTGCGTTTTACGCCGGAGCACGCGGATCGCCTACGCGCCTGGATACGGACCCGGGCGCGGGTCGTATCCAAAAGCGATGCCCTGTTTCTCACGGACGAGGGGAATGCCCTGAGCACCCAGGTGCTCTACATGATTGTCCGGCGGCTTCTCGACCGCGCCGGAATCCAGAAGGCGCAACAAGGGCCCCACCTCCTGCGGCACACCGCCGCCAGCCGCTGGCTGGCCAAGGGCATGGATCTACGCCAGGTGCAGGAGAACATGGGGCACAGCAACATCGGAACGACCAGCAAGTACCTGCACTTGCTGGGATAGCCGCTGGGACAGGGGCGCACGTCACCGGTCGTTTGGGGATTCTGTGTTACGATCCATTTCTGACCTATTCACCGCATTCTTCGGGAGAAAATCCCAGCTACGCGCAAGATTTCGCCACATGCCGCAGCAAATGCTGCCTATATGTAGGAAAAACCGGCGAATAGGTGCCCAAAGAAAAACCCCAGGTCCGAAGACGTGGGGTTGGGATGGATCAGATGCCGAAGTCTTGGAAGACCTCGAGAATATTTCGATATCGTCCCGTGGTATTTGGGGTCGATGCGACAACCTGCATCTGCATCCGGGTCAGCGCCGTTTCGATAATTTCTGCCTCATTCATTTCCGGGCAGTGCCGCTTGATGATCTCGATGTTCCCCAAAATCAACTCATGGAGCCTGTCATCCTCGATCACGATATTTCCAGCCATAACTTGCTCTTGCCTCTTCATTTTCCCTCCTACTTATCCTAGTACAAATCGGCCGCTTTCGCAGCCTTGCCAATCCGACAGAGCATGGCGTTGGCGCGCGCATGCCCTATCACCGAGTACCCATCTGAGGAGGCCAGCATGCGCTTTTTCAGATCGAAGCGAGTTGGCTTGCTAAGACCAGCAATGGCCATTTCTCCCGATTGCGTGACCAGGAACTCGCTTTTTATGGCAGACTCGCTTGGCCTGACTTCACAAACGTGCTGACTTGAGCCATAAACCAGCTCCAACCGCCCTGTCGATTCGTCAATCGACAGCACCAAAAGAGGGCGGTTTTTCCCGCCATCTCCGTCGTAAGGCCAGAAGCCCCACACAACATCCCCTGCGTCAATTTCCATGGATAACTCCTCCATCCCATTCAATTCCATAGAGGAGTACCCGACAGAAAACCGCCCACAAAAAACCCCAGGGGGACTCCCTGGGGCGCATTGGCCGGTCGGTCGGCTGGTTTCAGTAGGTACCGGTGCCGGCCCCAAACAGCAGGTCCTGCCGCGCGGCCCACACCTGTTCCAGATCTCCAAGATGGAACTCGGAGACGGAACAGGTGCTCGCGGACTCCATCAGGCCGATCACGCTTTCCAGCATCTGCTGGTCAACCGCCATCAGGTGTTCGAGGGTATCCTTCTCATTCCGGTGCCGCTGCCACACCCGATCATTCTCGGGCACCGCAGCCGTTCGGATCTTGACCTCGAAGGCCTCGATCTGTTTCTGGATGGCCTGCATGGATTGAGCGGCCTTCACGGCCTCCGCATCCGGATACGGATGTTCCCGGGTCGGAGGCGGCAAATGCTCCGCGCGCCAGGCCTGCTCACGGACCTGCCACCGCCGGCGCAGGTCGGACAGAAGTTCCGAGATCTTGCCGCGAACCAGCAGATCGTCCGCGCGAAGCTGGTTCTCTTTGCGGTAGGCGTTGTATCCCCAGCCTTGATACAGGTTTTCCACCAGCCGCCGGATGGCTCCGGCGTCGCTGATGCTGTTAGGGATGTCCTTCAGCAAGGGATCGCTCATTGGCCGGCACCAGTTGGAATTTCGGCCATGCCAGAGGCATTCCAGGTGCCCAGGGCCCCACCCACGTTGAAGCTTTGGCCAACCGCTGCGTTCGGTGCGCTGACCAGCCCCTTCTCTGCCATCTTCAGCGCCAGGTAATAGCGCACCGCCTCGTGCGGAGTCAGGCCAATGGCCTGTAGAGAGATCAGCTCCCGCATACGTTCGTCGCGAGGCAGAACAAGCAACTTGAGATCGTTCAAGGTGATGCCGTAGACGCCCAGGAATTCCGTCAGGTGTTTCTTGCACAGCTCGGTGATTTCGACGATCTTTTCATTGATCCGCTCCATCGGAGTGACCTGCAGAATCTGGTTGATGGACTGCTCAATCACCGGACCCGCGTAGTCCGCCAGCTCATCCGTGCTGATGGAATCGCCCGCAAACGGCATGTGGGTGATCAGCTTGAGGGCGTCATCCACGTTGTCGATGTGTGTGTAATAGTCCACGAAATACACCATTTCAGCCATTTCGGCGCTGGTGGCGACACCCTTGTTCTGGATTTTCAGTTTGGCCCGTTGGAGATAGATAATTTCCATCTGCCAGGGATTCGAGTCCGTTCCGCCACCAAACATCCCCTGCACCAACTTGCCCAGCAAAGGCTTGTCTGGCGTCTCGATAGGATACTGCCCGGTGTCGTACTTATTCAGCACCGCGCCACGCTGCTTCATGATGGCGAAATGGGTGCTTTCCACGGTCAGGAGGGATCCCGAAACAAACTTCGTCTCCGGAAATTTCCAGGCCACCGTCTTTAGTCCCATAACATCGCGGCCATGATCGTCTAACGTGGTAATAACGCTGCGTGTAATGCTGCTTTGGTTGGTGTTCCCCATGATACCCATGATGTTTCTTCCTCTCTTACGCAATGGATGGGCCAGTTCCGGATGTCGCCCTGCAACTATTTTGGCTTTTTGGTGTTGTACGTTTCGTGGGTACAGGCTTTTATCGGTTTTTTTTCGCCACCGGGAAGTTCCCGGAACAATATTCTGTAATCGTTATTCAGCGGAACGGAAATGATGGACCGATTGGATGTTAACCTTTTACCTCGAAATGCCGTGTATGGGCTTTTGCCGCTTGTTATGGCCTGGATGATCCG
Organism: Pseudomonadota bacterium; assembly: GCA_021795795.1. Next base: position 22,571 of record JAJYPA010000018.1, read on the forward strand.
CCTCGCCTTGGCCATCATGGCGGGGCTTTGGATGCAGGACAGGTCCATCGGATCGGCGACAGGCGGGGCCGCGCTCTCTCTTTTCTCCCGAGCAATTTGCGCGCCCTCCATTTAGGCGTCCGTTATGCCAGACCAAAAGCTCAGTTGTCCGCCCTTCTTTCCCAGTCGCATATCTTCCAGCGCCTGGGCGATCTCCGCGCGTTCCTCCTCGTCCTTTGCCCAAATCATCGCCCTCTCCAGGTTGTCGATCGTTAGCGCGCCATTGTTTCTGAGCACCACTAGCCAATGAGGCGCTGCGTCTTTAGTCTGGCACCAATCCTTCGGCCTCCACGCCAAAACCTGGTCTGGAGATGGGCGAGGATAGGTTTGCGTGTTCTCACCCACCACGGCAATCCTCCTCAACAGGTTTCGGCCGGAACGGTATAACATTCGCCGTGGCTTGCACGGCTGTATCCATCCGTGCCGCCTGGAACGGTGCCGGAACCGCTGTTAACCCCAATTCATTGAGATAAGGTGCCCTGATTGCCCCGTTGAGCATAAGGTTGGCAGCGGTCACGAACCTGCCTGGAACATGCAAAAACAGACGGTGCTTGGCCCGCGTCAGAGCCACATAGCTGATACGCCGCTCTTCTTCGCGCTGCGCATAGATCCGTTGCTGGTCGTCCGGCGGAAGAGTGGTGATGTCGCGGTCATCATCAATCGGCCAAGGCATCAAGGGCTGCACGAATCCTGGGATATGGACCTCGTCGAATTCCAGGCCCTTGCAGGCATGGACGGTGGCCAACACCACTCTGTCCCCGTCTTCGTCTTTCTTTTGTGCATCTGCGACAAACATCCCGGCGATCAACAAAACCGGATGCTTGGCCTCTTCAGCGTCAGCCTCATGGATCACGTCCGTAATCATCTGATCAAAAAAACCCAGGTTGTCCTGCCGGCGTTTCAGCGCGGCGATCAGCGCGGATTTATCGTCGGCGTATTCCTTGGCATCCGCCTTTTCCAGATAGGCCCGTATGCCGGAGTTTTCATATTCCCAGCAAGTTTTTCCCCACGTTTCCGGGTTGGACTGCAGCAGGTGCCGCAACGTCTTTTGCACCTTCAGGATAGATTGATGCGCTGTGCGATAGCGATTGGAGGCGCAAGCTTCCGCCGCCTGGACAAAACCCAATGTAGGGTTCTCCATCAGCGCCGTATGCAGCAAATCCATATAACGATCACCGACCCCCGGCAAGAGCGGTGTCAGGTCACGAAGGGCTGCGCTATCCCTGGGGTTGGTGGCCAGGCGGGCATAAGCCCCGACAAACTTCACCTCCAAATACTCGAAAAAGCTCAGGCCGCCATAGATCACAAATGGAATCCGGTAACGAACCAGAAGGGCGCTGATTTGTGGTCCAAAGCGACGGGAACGATAAAGTACGGCAAAGCTACTCCATGGCGCGCCATCGGCGTGCGCCTGCAACAATCGCCTGGTGATCCAGTACAACACGTCCATATCTGTTTCGTGCCGGTAGGCGAAGATGCTTTCTTCTGTTTCCCGCTCCGAAAAGGGATCTTTCGGAATGCGATGACGGTTATGCGCCACATGCCGGGATGCACGTTGAACGATTTCCCGAGTAGAACGGTAATTACGCTCCAGACGAAAGATTTCTGGACGAAAAATGTCAGCAAAAGACCGCAGCACGCTCGGGGATGAGCCACGAAACCCATAAATCGACTGATCATCGTCTCCCACCAACATCAGGTTTGGTGCCGGCATCGCGCGGGCAAGCCTCTGGATACCCTGGTATTGGGCAGCATCCATGTCCTGGGCTTCGTCGATGATGATCTGGTCATAACGATGGGCCAGCTTCGCCAGCGCCGACGGATTCGCTCGAAGGAAGTCAAAAGGCAGGTTGATGAGATCGCCAAAATCAATGACGTGCGCCAAACGCTTCTCCGTCTCGTACCACACGGCGAATTGGTACAAATCACCGGCCATTGGATCCTTCTGCGCTTCGGTAAACTCCACGCGCCACCAAGCATCGATAAAATCCGTGGCCATTTGTGCAGTGCCGTGAGGTTGTGCTGTATAGCCTTCAGAGCGCAGGCGATCATAGGCACTTAGCCAGCTCCGCCATTCCATCTCTTTGAGCGCCACGTCAGCTTCTTTAGGATCTTTGTATTGGCGCCGAATCGCTTCCATGGCGATATGGCTTTGCCCGCCTTCATCCAGTTGGGTGACACGGTCGTCCTGGTGTTCCTGAATTTTCTGGGAAGGTGCCGTGTTATCGGTACCGGTATGCGCGATGTTGCCTTGCGCTTGGGGCTTGATCAACGGCGGCCTGATAACGCTTTCGTATTGTCGGAATATGCGTCCGCAAAAAGCATGAAATGTGCTGGCCTGGATCGTCGCGCCATCTTCTCCAAATGCCAGAGTCGCCCTTTCACGCATTTCCCGCGCGGCCTTCCTGGAAAACGTGAGCAGCAGAATTCTGCTGGCCGGCACCCCGGAATTCACCAATTCCAATGTCCGGCCAATGATCGATGCGGTCTTCCCCGCCCCGGCCCCGGCCAGCACCAGCGCCGGACCATCCCTGTGGATCGCTACGCGGCGCTGATTTTCGTCAAGCGTGATCATGGGAAAACCCCGAATCAATAAATAATATTTAATATACTATATTAGTTCAAGCCAGGGAAATCCAGCAAATCACACAGGAATTTTCTGCGCCAGCCAGAAAGCCCCGCCGCCCCATGCTGCCACCCATAGCACGGCGCCGATCGCGCTCCATGTTGCAAATGCCTGGAATCCCATTTCCGACGCGCCGGCCAGATAGCCCTGCAACTGACGCAACGGCACGATGAAGCGCCCGATCAACACCACCGGTGCGCCGAAGCGATGGAAAAACTCATGCACCCTGTCCACCATGGGCGGCCTGATGCCCACATAGCCGCCATAACGCAGCAACGCCTTGTGTCCATAACGGTCGCCCAACCAATAAGCCGTATAGCCTCCCATGGTGGCGGCCAGCATGGCCAGGGGCAGCACCACCCAGACCGGGAACAAGCCTTTGGCTGAGAGGAAGCCAGCGGCGACCACCATCGCCTCACCGGGCGCAAAGACCACCCCGGCGCTCTCAATGAACAGCAACACGAACACCGCCGGTAGTCCGTAAGCCTTGAGGATGGGGCTGGCGGCATGAATGAGGCTGGCCAGCGTGCTCAGGAACCAGTGCAACATGGGCCCTCCTTTTCCAAGAACCACCCGTCGCTTTCCAGTTCGATACCACCGCCATCCAGTTCCCCGACCACCACCGTATTGGTCCACGACCAGGAACTCTTATCCACCAGCTTCAGCGTGTCCTCCAGGAATCGCGGCAAGGTCTGCCGCCGGTATCGCTGCACAAAAAGGCGGTAGGCCGGCCACGCCCTGCACTGGACAATCCACTCCGGGCCTGCGGCCATCAGACGGTTCTGGTCCTCCAGAGTGAACGTGCCGTCCTGCAGCGTCTCCAACATCTCCTGCGCGGCGGTATTGCGGCCCAGCACGGACCAGCCGCATTGCTCGATGAACAGACGGTCCTCAATATCCGTTCCGCGTATCTCGGCCAACTGCTGGCCAAGAGGCTTGCCGTAAGCATGAAACCCGATATCGCCGACCCGATGCTGGCCTGGTGCTTCGATGATCTCGTACCAGGGATACGAATATCGGGTGGGCGGCGGCATGGGCAACGGATCTTTGCCGTTGAGCAGCCGCCAGAACAGCGCGGATTTCTCCCGGATCTGGTTGTAATAAAATAACCGGCAGGCTGCACTATCGCCGCAGATGCCTTGCAGCACCCGGTCATACTCGGCCACCGCATGATCCCAACGCGCCAGGAGATCCGGCGGCAGGCTGTCTTGGTTCTGGAAAAATGTCGGCACTATGGTTCTCCTTTCCGCACATCAGTTATTCGTCTTGCACCGGCATACCTCTACCGTCACGTGCCATGCGCCAGCAAATCGCGGCTCAACCGTGCAGCCATCGGCCAACCACTGACCGAGGATTATCCCTGCTTCGCGTGACTCGGTGCGCTGGTAATCCATCGCGCCAACGATCACTCCACATTGGCATGTGGCCACAAAGCCTGTCGGTTTTCTTTTTATCATCAGTCATCCACCCTCGCGGGATCACTCCCTCGTCCAAATATCCGTTCCTGGTTTACCGCTTTCGTTTCCGGTCAGCTTTATGCTGTGGAAACGGTCCACCGATCTCGTGCAGATCGATGCTGAACCCCCGCGTTGCGGGCGGCTCCATACACAACACGCGGTCCCATGCGGCTTCCCTGCGTTCCCATTCTTTGCCGGAAAGGCCGTTTGGCCGGTCCGTGTTGTTCCAGTAGCGATATTCGCTAACCAGCGGTTGCCGCAACCAATGCCGAAACCACCGGGAGTGCTCGGTGAAAGCGATCCCAAGGAAGCGGTCGCCGTCCGGAAAAAAGACCAACTGAAAATCGGTGTCCACGCCTGGGGCACGGATGCCCTTGTCCACGGTCCTGGATCGCAGATCCATCCACGCAGCCCAACCCTTGAATGGTTCCTCGGGAGTCTCGGTCTTTCGCAAAAAAGCGTTGAGCATTTTTTGGCCTTCCGCCCTTATGTATGGGCGGAAACTATTGACTATTCCCATTAGTCGAACGGCCGAATCCGTGGCAACAGAAAAGCCATTATAAATTTTTGTGCTCACGGTGTATTCCCCTATAAAAGTCAGTCGGTTCTGTTTATTTCGGCGCCGGCAGCAACGGGGGCATGGTCCCCGATCGATAGCTCGCTTCGATCTGCGGTCGCATCCAATTACCTACAGTTTCCCCGGAGGGCAAGACGATGTGCGCCAGAAACTCGTCCTCGAACACCGTGATGCCGGCGTCTACGGCCTCCAGCTTGGCCTTGATGACCAGGGCCAGTGCCCGCCACCGCTATGGCTCCACCGCATGCCCATCGCGCTGGCAGCGGCTTCCAATAGCGCACGTTTGTACATGGACATAGTTGTGTCTCCATTAGTTCTTCGTCATGATGACCCGGCTCACCGGGCCGCTGGCATCATGAGACAACGCATACAGAGCGCGGGCCTTCTCCCAGGCCACGATTTCCTCCGGAGTCAACCCGGAAGCCTTGGCCGCCGACGCCAGCGCCTGGGCCTGCACACCGGCCTGCAGCGATGCCAGTTTGCGCTTCTGGATCTGGACCACCTCTGCTGCCTTGATCGTCTCCAGTTCCGCCTGGAAACCCGCCTTGGCGTTCACCTGCTTCTGGATGCTCAAAGGCAGGTCGAAAGTCGGTACCGTCACCGAGTCGATGATGTACGGGTCAATCTTTGGATAGAGCTTATGCAGCCGCTCGTTCAGCACTTTCTTGATAGTCTGCGCGTAGGTGTCCAGGTGCGCGGCGATTTGCTGCGGCGTACTGGTCTCCGTGGCAATCTGCACGGCATAAGGGATGGCCGAATATTCCAGCATACGCAACCCGATGGTATTATAATCGGTGTGTGGTTCCTGCTGAATTTGCTTGGTCGCCCGATAGAACAGCGGTACCCGGTTTGGAATCAAGGAATACTGGACTACCACAGTAACTGCTTTCATTTGGACACCGTGCATGTCCCTGGGGTGCATATTCTGGACTTCGGCCATGGTCTGGGTAGTGTCCACAGGAATCAATCCGTGAATCAATGTGACGTGGAAACCTGGGTGGGCCACCGACTTATTGATGTACCCCGTGAAGCGGTTGTGCCAGATACCTACGGAGCCGGTCGGCACAGATTGAGAACAGCCGGCGGCGGCGAGGATGACGGCGGGCAGGAACAGCAAGCGAGTTTTCTTCATAGCACTCATTTCAAATACCTCCAAGTTCTTTTTCCGGGTAATCTGCATACAGCGCATCGAGTTGCAAACGACACGCATCCAGGTACTCCTGCATCTCCTGAGTCTTTTTTTGATAGCTATCCAGCACTTCCTGCGCGCTTTTCATGCGGAGCTTGGCTTCTCTTTTCGCCCGGAAAATGACTTCAGATTTATTGAGAGAGAAGGTATTTTCGTACATAAGACAGCCATCATGCGTCACATTCGGCCATCCGAAAACCTCGCACTGCTTTTCCAGGATTTCGGCACCTTCCCAGGTGTACACCGTGATGCCGTCGCCGGCGAAGGTGTCTGGAGATAGCACCAGGCGCTTCAAGACATCCAGGTCAGCATCCATTTCTCGCATGTACCTTTCCAGGTGCTCGTTCCCGCTTTCGTAACGCTTCAGTATCGAACCATCCATGCCAATGGCTATCAGGTCACGAATATACGAAGATCCAATACAGATGGCGTCCACTCCCCCGCCGTCGCGTCCGTTATCCGTTTTGGATACCTGAACGATATGGGTGATCCGGTAATGATCTTTTACGTTTTTCCAGCCCATCATGCACCTCCGTTTTCCTGGCACCACTTTTCTGCTTCCAGGAGCAACGGTGCCCACTGCAGATATTCCCCTCTGGTCCTGGGATCGGTGAAGAAAATTTTGTAATCCCCTTTCCGATAGGCGGACACGTTCAGCAACTCATCCACTGGTACCGTGAATTTCACGGGAATCAATGAGCGGTCATCGTTGTAATAATTGTAGGCACGCTGGCGATTCCAGACGAAAGTCGCTTTGGTGGCCGCCCCCTTTTTGAACGTAACCTGTTTGGCCTGCGACACCACGCCGGGGCCGGGATTTCCATAGGGCCGATGGTACTTGGGCCGCCACTCGCTTTTGTTCCTCCAGTCGGCGTCCATCCGGCGCGTCTCCTTTTCGCCTTCCGCCAGCGCCCAAGCCGTATCCTGGCCAACAAAAAAAGAATCTGTGGTGATCAGCGCGTTCAGCTTGTGTCGGTAGGCCTCGAAATCCGGCTTCTCCCCGTGGGTCAGCACTCCGGATCCATCGCGCACCAGTACGATCATCTGCTGAAAACCTTCCTGAGTGGCCAGGTTGACGATGGGATGCGGGTGCAAAGCCGTGGAGCGATCCAGCAACCCTTGGATGATCAGCGCAATGCGATTGAATTCCTTTTGCTGGGCGTCGATCTTCCGCATGGCGTCGTCATAATGGATCGACTCCGGCGTCAACGGCTCGTATCTGCCCAGGTCGGAGTGCCGTCTTGACTTCCAATCGCCATAAGGGTTTGCATCAACCCATAGCCACTCTACACGTTTCTGGCTTTCGCCCTGAGTTTTCTCCAGGTTGGCTGCAGCCCACTTCTCTATGGGGTTTTCGGTTTCCCAGGCCTTCTTCTTTGCGGCAATCTCAGCGTTTTCCGCCACCATCGACTCATAAGCGCGCACCGTAATGAAATTCTCCACCCGGTCCGAATAAGAGCACCGGAACATGAGCGGCTCGCCGCCCATGAAATCACCGGACTCCGGGAAAATGTGCTCCGGGAAGTCCACTTCCGTGTTGATTCTGTATAGATTTTCGCCATTACGGACAAAAAGAAAAGTAAGCTTGTCCGACCGCTCCAACTCGATATTGATGCCCAACTGACGCAGGCTGCCTTCCCAATCCCGCTCTTTGACCAGGCGGCGGACGCGCATGGCGACCATGCACCGGGGAAGGGGCAGAATGCGGTCCCGGTTTTCCGGTTTCGCCAGCCAGTCGTCAAAGGCCTCGATACCCTTGATGTCGATGCCGCCTGCGTTGTAATCCAGTAGACATTCTTCGTCCATGTAGCGGCGAAGCTGGAAGATATGCAGCTTGTCGTGATAGGCGGCGGGCTGGCCCTCTGCGATCTGCACCGCCTGTTCGGTGAGACCCGCATAGAGACCCACCTGGAAAACCCGCTCTTTCAACGGCTCCATGACGGATTCCAGGTTGGTCATTTGCGTGCGCAACGGAATCATGGGCATCTGCATCCAGTCGGCCATGCGTTCCTGCACCGTCTTCATACGCTTGAACAGCGCGGGCAGGTTGTCTTCCTGGGCAGACTTCAGATCCAGTGCATACTTCAATATGTCATCTTCGGCGGACAATACCGCCAATGCCGTACCGGACGCATCGGCGGCCTCCGCTTCGCCAATCATGGTATTTTGAGGCCTGACACCCAAGCGACGGGTGATATCCTGCACCTGATGCATGATCTGGTCGGATTCACTCTGATAGAGCGCGACCCTGTCCGTGACAAGCTCCTGCCAGTTTTGTGCAGGGACCAGTTTATGGAGATCGTTTCGGTGTTGCCGCCAGGAGTATCGGCCGCCATGCCCTTCCACATCCAGCGAAAGACCTTCCAGACCAACGTAGTTACTGCCGATCTCCGTGACGCAGGCCAAAATACGACCACTCTTTTCCATTGGGCAAACAAACCAGTCACCCAAACGGATGCTTTCCGATTCTTCCCTATGGACCGTGCTGAAGCGACCAGCGGCACAGGCGGTCCCGGCCTCACTCGTTGCAGTCTTGTCTACCATATCCATCATTGTCCCTTCCTCAGCATGCTCGCCATCATGACGACCGCTTTCAGCGGGTCACCCACGATATCCGTGCAAATGCCGTGCAACATCACGTTATGCGTCAATCCAAATTGCTCAATCCAGCCGCCGTCTTCGGCAAGCACCCTGCCATCGGCGTCGGCATCCTCTGGCACAGGCAGCGCGGGTCCGTTGAAATACCCGATGACGGGTTTTCCCCAGGCATACGCCAGGGCGCATTCCGTCACCGTCCCACTGTCCGGTTCGGATCCGCGAAAGGGAGTGAGGTTGGCGATAACCCCATCGGCCTTTCGTACCGACCCCAGGCAGGACCGAAACACCTCACTGGCCATTTCCGCATCGGACGGTTCGGTGACGCCAAGTCCGGTCAACACGGTGGCCGGCACCGGCAGAACAGCCTCCAGTCCGTGCTCGGCGCATAACGCGATGGCCTTGGCGGCGCGTTCCGGACAGTCCGGCAGGAACAGATCCGGGCCAGCGATGTATACGCGGGGTATTACACGTTGTGGCATGAAATCTCCTTATTATTTTCCATTTAATTTAATCAGTATTGTAGTATGCGCCCAATGCAAGCAGGTCCAAAAAGCCAAAGAATATACCGCCGCCAATGCTTTTTACTGTGGCTAAATACAATGTGCATACCGAAAACAATACAATCAGGAAAAGTGCGCCCTTAGCTTTAGTGCTCATTCTTAATCCTTTGTGTTATTTTTGTCATAGTCAAGGTATGCCCAGTCATATTTCACATGCAGAAGTGCAAAAAAGATGCTAGGCACACAGAAAGTTAGCAACAGATGCGGGCTTTGAAACACTGCAGCGAAAAAGGCGCACATCAAAAAGAAAACAGATAAGAACAACGCGGTCTTGGCTTTAAGGTATAACATTAAGCACCACGCTGCCCAGACGGATAGTCATCCCGCCCTCTTTTTGTCGCGCCCATTAGTCGCATCCCTTGCTAAATTCGTTCGGATAAAACCGCGATCCGCCGCCCCAGATATCTCCCGACAAATAGCAAGCTAGCCTCTTCCGCTCACCATCCATGCCGTGAAGGGCTAAAAAAGGACAGTTCCGACCGTCTTCAAACTGGCAGGTCCGCCCCTCCGGGATCATATGCTTCACCCGTTCCAAGCGAACCGGAGCAAATCCCTTCTCAAAGCTGACCGTCACCTTCCCGTGGATGTCATCTTCATAGGTTTCCTGGTGTGGGCCATCGTGGCCCATGGGCAACCGGCACCGCAGGGTGGCACTGTTATCGCCGTGGTCGTCACCTATGGACATGCAGCGGTTGCAAGTTCTTTTTTCTTCAGCCATCGCCTTAATCCCCAAAAACAAAATCCCCGATACGGCTCCAAACGTCCTTCTTCGGACGCCTACCGCGATGCCCGCAGGCTGGTCGGCGTTGACTCGCCTTGAGGGCCACCAAGGCAAGATCAAGAGCGAGCAATGTCAGGCGTTTACGCTCTTCTGCCCTTTCTGCTGCCTCAGCCTTTCGCTTGTCCGCCACTCCTCGCTCACGATCGTGAATACGCTGCAGAAAAAGCGGCTGCGGTTTTCCGATTGCCCTGTTCACTTTTTAGCCGCCGCGATAATCTCTTTCATCAGACGATACGTCTCCGTGGCTACCCCCTTGCCTTCCCGCCAATCCGGCGCCTCCCGGTCCATGGTGGAGCACAGGCATTCCCAATTCTCCACCAGGCCAGCCCAGACCGGCCCGGCCATGGTTCCCATGACCTGAGCGAACCGTTCGTTTACGCTGGGCACCTGCTCCAGGAGCTTGCGGCAACGGCCCAAGTCCGAAGGATCCAGCGGATAGGCGATATCTTTTATGGATGCCTTCGCGTCAGGGAACAACAGATGCGCGTTGATTCGCCAAAAGATGGCCTGGGAAGACCGGCCCTGCTCGCCTATGGCCAACCATTGAATGGATTCTTCGTCCAGTTCCGATGCCGTCTGGCCGTTTCTCACGCGGTCGATGGCGGACTCCCGATATTGGTCTTTTGCCCGCTGAACATCGGCAGGCTTTCCCCAGGCAAAATTCGCTTCGGCCATCCTTGCCAAATCTGTATCCATGACCACGGCCTTGCTGTGCCCGCGAGTCAGCCTGGCAAGCGCATCGATCGGCAATGCCCCAAACACGAACGTGCAGCCTTTTTCTTCCTTGATGGTGTACTCGATCATAAACAAGCCTCCCGAAGCGTTCTTGTTTTTGATTGCAAATCGTCAAAAACAGCCTCCGGAATCAAAAATGCCCGCCCATCCCGCTCCAACGTTTCCTGGCTAACCAAGTCGCCAAACCGTTTAGTCAGGCAGTCCAGGTGCCCGTAAGTACCGCCGCTGCCATGATCGAGAATATGCTGGCCATTATCACGAACCCATACATGACGTTTCGCGGCCACAAAATGCTCAGAGCACTCTTTCCCGCACATCTCGCAATCCCCGTAGTAATCTGACCCGCGACGGGTGTTGCGCACCGTGTGTACCGTGACGCCTGTTGGTGTACCCATTTAACAGATCTCCCCGATGTTATTCGCGCCGTTCAACAGCCATCCATGATTTCCCGTGTGACACCACAACGTCAGCCCATAACGCGGATCACCGCCTTTACCGTCCTTGGCGGCCTTAAATGCCCCGCCATCAAGGAACACATGACTCTCAATACGCAATGGCGCATTCTGCCCTTGGCCGAATGCCGGCCGCATTATCGTGTGGCCTACATAAGTGGTGGACAAAGAAGCGCATCGCTCTTGCGGGAGTGGCTGATTGTCTCGTACACACTGCTGTATTTTCTGGATTAAACTCCGCCCCCACAGCACATGATCCCGCCAGTCACCTTCGCCATCGAAGCCTGGGATGAAGTGATCCAGATCCCAGGTCAAGTTCCCTTCATCGTCCAGGTCGCCGTTGGAAAACCACCGGCCATCCGGCATGCGTAACTCGGCATGCGCGACATGAAACCGGTCGCTGGCGCAGGCGTCCTTGCCAATCACCCGCACCAGCGGCATGGCTTCCAGTAATGGAAGAAACTCATCGGCACGGGGAAAGCGGCTGGCCCACTTCAATCCTCCATTGAGGACAAAGGCATTCTCGTAAACCGCTGACCGCCCATCGCCATGCTCACCAATGATCCATGCCATCAACATCGCATCGTGATTCCCCAGAACGGGGAAGAACCACGGCTCGTGCAGCAGATCGAGGCAACCTTCCGAATCCGAACCGCGATCCACCAGGTCGCCGACGGAAAACAGGCGGTCCTTGGCAGCGTCGAACCCAATATGCTCCAGCAGTGCGTCCAACATGGAGCGGCAACCATGGAGGTCGCCCACGATGAAATCGTGGCCCTGGGTGTTTGGAGAGTGGTAAACGACTGTGGGCTGGTTTTGCAGGAACATGGCTTTATTCAACATCGAAGCACCCTCTTTCCCAGTAAGCTACCGGCAGAAACTCGATAGAGAATGTGCCATACGGCGCGGGATACGGATCCTCACGCAAGGCCAACGACGCCCGCATAGCGTGGCATTGTGGAGCCAGCGACTTAAAGCCTTGTCCACGATACCCAAGGACGTGCTTCACTCCGTTCTCGACAACGATGATCCACCAGCGGTCGGTCATGACCACTTGCCCATTTCTGGGTGTGGTGACTTCTGATACAGGGATTAGCGTGAAATTTTCTTTTCTCGGAATGGGCATCACCGTAAAACCCTTCATGGATGTGCTCTGTAATTTATTTTAATATACTATCTTGATAACCGCAAGCCTTATCACGAAAAAGCCGCCCGAAGGCGGCGGTTTCGGTCTCGAATTGCCGATCACAGCGCTCTGATCGCCGCGATCCGTTTTTCCATGCTGGGATGTGTCGCGAACAAACCTCCCATGGGGCCATGGATGTAGGCCGTGGCCAGCGCATCCTTGCGCGGGTTCACCTCCACCGGCATCCTTTCCAGTCGCCGCAAGGCATTGATCATCGATTCCTTGCCCCACAGCCTAGCGGAGAACGCATCCGCGCCATATTCCCGATGCCGCGAGTACGCGGTGATCGGAATGAGCGCCAGGAACGACAATCCAATCTCGAAAGCGATGGTGATTACAAGCTGCGACAGGGCGTTGTTGCCCAGGTACCGGCCGGCAAGGTTGCCCATCCATATCACATAGCTGTTCATCAACCCCATGAGCAACGTGGTGTTGAGCATGTCGCCATTGGCAATGTGGCCCATCTCATGGCCCAATACTGACCGCAGCGTGTTGACGTCCAGCAGGTTGAGCAGCCCGGTGCTGACCGCGATCATGGCACTGTGCCGGGTGGCGCCCGTGGCGAAAGCGTTAGGCCGGTCATCCGCATAGATCCAGATCTCCGGCATGGGCAACTGGGCTTTTTGCGCCGTCTCGGCGGCAAGCTGCCAAACCTGGCCGTTCACGCCAGCATCGCCCTGGTGAACCTGAGCCATGTGGAACATGCGCTTGACCAGCCACTTCGACAAAAACAGGGAGAAAAATGCCCCGCCAAATCCAAAGAGCAACGCGAAGCCGACCAGGTGCATTCGCACATGGAAAATCGCCAGCGCGGCGGACAAGGTCACGACAAACAACAGATTGACCGCGAACATCAGTGCAAGTGCTTTCAGAGAACGCATGTTTCACCTCCTCAGTAGAAACAAATTTTACGGCCTGATTTTTGAAATTTTAGCCCCTTTCGCGGCACTCGCAAATGGACCAGGTGGATGCGCCAGCGCGCATCCTGTAGACGGCCTTGCCGATTTGGTACCAGACGCTTGATCGTCGGCACGAATGCGTGCCGCGATGACGGCGGCGCCAGCGCTAATTTGGGTCACAGCCGCCTGATACCGCGCCACCGCTTGCCCCACCGGATGGGATACCACGACAGGTTCAGGATGCAGCATCTTCCGGTTCCGGTGCCGATGATTTCCGCGTGGCCACCCATCCCAAAATCGCCCCGGCCCCGAACGTGGCGATACTCCAGCCCAGTGGAGCCAACACCGTCCTGCCGCTATCTTCTGCACGTAAGTTTGATACGTTCCGGCCATGCTGGTGGCAGTCTTGCAGGCGACGGCCATGCTGGTCGGATACTGGAGCTTTGGCCGTTGTCCGCTGTCCAATCATATAAGGGATACTCATGCAGCACTCTCCTTCAACGCTTCCAGTACGTAGTCCCGCAACCAAACCGGATCACCCCACTTGCCATGGCGCACCATGCAGGCGATGAGCTTTTCGACCGCGCTCCCAGGCGCCGCATCCGCCCATTCGTGAAAATCCGGATCCTCGTCATAGGCGTCGATCAGCGCGCCCATGGCGAGGGTGTAACCGGCAGGCAGGTGCCCGGCATCGACATGCCGAAAAATACGAGTGGCGACGTGTTGGATGTTCGCCATCAGCCAGCTCTTTTTGCGCCGCGATGCGAAACATTACCGCCATTCAGCGTGCCCGGGGCCGGAGCCGACATGGCCGACTGCAACAGCGCCCTCGCCTTTTCCTTGCCAGCGGCACCCTCACTCATCAACCGCGCGATCTCGACCGCGAGTTGGCTGGTTTTTTCCGTTTTGCCTCCGCCAAACCCCATACCGCCCTCCCCTCTCTAAAAAGCCATCACCAGGGGAAAATCCCCGCCACGAAACAACCGAAGCCCAGCGCGGCCAGCCATGGGCCATGGGCTTGTATCCAGTAATTCAGGCCGCCGCCGGTCACCTTGCGCATCTGTGCAACGCGGGCTTCCTGGCTGCCCTGTATCCGGGTTTCCAGGCGTGCCCATGCCTCCCGGTGGACGTCTGGAATCTCTCTGGTGCCGCCTAGTTTCCGCAACAAGGCTGGAAGGCTCTTCAGGTGAATCACCCCTTCCGGTGCCCCCCTGGGAAACTGCGCGTCGCCGGCCAGCACCACGGCGTCGAAGATCTCTTGAGGGCGAATGCCGCTGTTCTCGATGACGGCCTTTCGATGCCCATAATTCTGATCCTGTGGGTTGTGCAGCGGGCGCTGGGTGCCGCCCAAGTATTGCAACCACGGTCTACGACGGCCCTGATCGTAAAGCTGGCCACTGAAGTTCTTGGTCTCCAGCACCAGCAAGCCCGCCTTGGTAAGCACCACATGGTCAATCTGGGTGAGTCCGCGCTGACCGTTGAGGATGATGTCGTTCATGGCCGGCGCACGGAGCGCAAACAGCATCATGCGCACCCGCAGCTCGCCCGCCTTCCCCCGGACATGAATTCGCCAGGCCCGCCCGCCAACCAGAATCAGAATGGCCCCGGCGATGCTCAATGGAAAAATCAAAGGGCCTCCTTCACCAGCATGAACAGGCTGAACAGCTCGGCCACCAGGCCAATACCCACGATGAAAATCACATGAACCAAATCGCCAAACAAACGGCTCACGTCGATACGCAGCGTGACGATCTGCCAGAAATCATCCATTGCCGAAAAAAACAGCATCAGCACAACGACGACCGGAATGCCTAACGATAACAATAGCCAGAACATGATTACCCCCTAGAAGGTGTGCGGCCGGTTTTCCTGGCCAAAAGCGCGATACCCACAATCAACCAGCCCAACAGGTCCATCACCAGAACCAGACTGGCGGCAAAGCCAAACATGACGATGGCACTCACCGACGCGATATACGCCCCTTTTTTCAGCGCCAGATCCCATGGCATGTGCTGTGGGGCCAACCAAAGAATATGGTCTGGCACATGCCCTAAAAAGCGGTAACGATAGAGAGACAAGGCGAAAAAAAGCACCCATACCAGCAGTGCAGAAAGCACCGCATAAATAAGGCCCTTTCTGATCATTTCGATCAGAGCCCCGATCAGCCTGGTGATCATCCCTGCGCCTCTTCGGACCGCTGCAGCATAAAATGGGATTTGCCCAGAGGATGGAAAAGCCACCACCACATCGCCAGCCACCCAGACCAAAGACTGATGGCGGCATCCATAGGCAACCCCAAGGACTGGCCTTTCGAAAATGCAGCGACGATCCAGAACAACGGGAGACTGATCAAGGCATAGCGCCAGTTGAATGCCCACCAGCAGATCCACATCCGCCGCCACCGCGATGGCACTACCTGGCCTTTTCGCTCCAGCCACATCGTAATGGTGGAGTGCTTCGCGTGAAGCGGCTTGTACAAGGACTGCGAGTGCCAGATCAAAATCGAGTACACCGAAATCGCCAGCATCAGCATCAGGGCTTCCCAATACAGCATATGGAGATCCCCTGCCGTACTCAGACCCCGCCTATGCGTAGCCGCATAGAAGCTGAAAGACAAGCCAGTACCGGTCAGCGCCATGAAAAACCATAATCGCCAGACATATCGCCAGAAGATCATCAGGCTGACCCAGGCATTTTCAAACAAGATGCGGCGCATTGTCCGGCCTCAAAAGATATGGATTTAATATACTATAGAACAAAAGCCCGTTACGGGGAAGGCTTCCCGGCCACCGGGCCTTGCTGATTTCTGAGCGCCAGGCCTTTCGCCGTGATCCGGTATCCGGCTCCTTCCGGCCGCAAATATCCGCGCCCAACCAGGTTCTTGAGCAAGGATGTGCCCAGCCAGGATTTTTTCTTGTCCAGTTGTGCCGCCACCTGCAAAATCCCCTTTTTGGTGCGCGCGCCCTCCGAATCAAAGCCAGAAACCAGCATTTCCCGGAGAATCTTCGGACTTTTTTGGATGGCTTTCCACGCCCTCGCCCGATCCCTTCTCGCTTTGTGCTCGATCGTGAGGCCCATCAGCACCCTCCTGCGGCACAGTTTTGCGGGGTATATCCGGTGCCAGCGAGCAGCGAAGACGGCGACGGGACCGGGGCGGCCGGCGGGTTGTCAACCAGATACCAGTTGGTGTCATTGGTCCCGATCAGCGCCTGGTCAGAGCTGTTGGAGATGGCCAGAATGCCGGCGGCGGGGTTCTGAAACTCGCTGGGGTCGCTAACAGGCGCGTTCGGATCGTTCATCACCATGAAGTCAATCGTATCCGTCCCCGGAGGCAATGTGATGGAGACCGTATCCAGCGTGCTAAAACCCGCCGTGTATCCGACTTGCTGCCTATTGATCCACACCCAGCCGAAATTGTCTGCGGCAAAGGTGAGCGTCGCCGGCATGCCAAGGTTCGTCGGATTGTCGTATTGCGCCTCCATGACGGAATACCCGGACTGCGCCGTGCCGCTGAGCCCATCATTAGCCCCAAAGATCCATTCGGCGCTATTTCCTGAGATCAAGCTGTTGGAACAGATCCCGCCCGGCAGCCATCCACTCTCTGAGATATCGCACGCCCACTGGTATACCGGAAGATTGGTCTGAGTGGGCGGCGGCGGCGTCTGGCACTCGCTGGAGGTCGGCGCATAGTGCTGACAAGTTCGCACCGCCACCAGTTTGTAGTTCTGGAATACCACCGGGAAAGACGGGCTTTGCGCGTATTGTGATGGCGACAGATAATTCCCGAACGTCACCGTGCCGTTGAAGGTGCCGTTGACATCCTCTCCAGTGACAGCGTAGCTGGGATACCAGTCAAAGTTCTCGGAACAGCTATTGCTGCCAAATACGTCATTCATATTCACGGCGGAGCCATAATTGCCACCGTTGGGAATGGATAATGGAATGGTTACCCCGTAATTGACCTTCCCCGTAGTGTCCGCCGGATTGTAACTGGAATTCGTGATGACCAGTTGCACCACGCCGCTGGTCGAACATTGGGTCGAGGCCGTAAACGAATCGCTTTCATATCCTCCGCAGGAACTATTCCCGCTATTGGTCCAGGAAGCCAGGGTTACGGCTGGAGACCCTACCGTGCAGGCAGGCTCCGAGACCATCTGCGTCGAACAACGATAGCACGGGCCCCAGTAGGGCATGAGCCCCGTGTGCCGCGAATGAATATATGGCGTACCCAGGGTGTTCATGTTGAGATCGTCCTGGGCGATGCCATAGACGGAAGCGGCCTGGGCCGTGTCCGGCAGATCTACAGCCGAAAGGCTGGCGAAGATGGCGAGAAAAACGGCAGTGCGGAGTTTCATCAAGGCTCCGTGACGCAAGACTGGGTGGTGACAGGGGTGCAGGTGGTGACGGGAGTGCAGGTGGTTACCGGGGTACAGGTGGTCACTGGGGTGCAGGTGGTGATTGGGTTCTGTGTCGGAGAATACTCATAATTCTTGTAGCATCCGCTATGGTTGCTGTTGCGGGGGCAAGAGACGGGTCCTTGCGAAAAACAAAGAGGGGTGTCGTTCGCCGGGCAGGCGGCAAAGGTAATCGGTGAGGGTATCAGTTGAGAGTTGTTGCCATAGGTGTTCCCTTCGTTGACCATACAACCCGTATACCCGCAGCCATTATTACAGTACGCCGCCAGCCAATCTCCGCGATTGGGGGCGTATGGGTTTTCATACGTACAGGTGTACGTATAGGAGGTGACTGCACACTGCTGCGTCGTTGTACATTGCTGTGTCGTCGAGCACTGATTCGTCGTAGAACACTGCTGCGTCGTCGTCGATGTACAGCAATAGGGCTGTGTACTCGTCTGCGAACAGGAGCAGGTGGTCGTGCTATTTTCATACTGCGCGGCATTGTTTTCACAAATGGTGTAATCGCTCACACAAGCAGGAACGGAATTCGTGTCCGGGTTGGCGCAGGAACACTCATTGGAGCTTGTCTGATAATTCGGCAAGTTCGCTTCGCAAAGCGAGTAATAGCTTGGGCAAGATGGTGTGGAGGCCCCGGACGGACAGGTGCAGTCATAATATTGGGCGTTAGAACCCAGGCGAGACTCTGCTGCGGGCAATATGGATTGGCAGGAATTCGAGGTGTTGACCACGCACGTCGGTGTCGTCGCCCCCACCGGGCAATAGCAAGACTCGTTGGCGGGGATCTGCCCCGCCGATTGTTCCTGCTGCAACGTGGTATTGCAACCCGCCGGCGGAGGCGGAGGTACCGCTCCATCATTGATCGGGCGAGGGGATCCGCTGAACTCCCGGGCGATGTCGTCCTGCGCCGTGTCCCCGGTAGTCGCCATGGCTAGTGCTGTGTGTAAATATACTACCGCCATGAATGCCAGATAAATTGGTCGTCTCAATCGCATGATGGTCACCGCCCGTTCATATTTGTCCAGTATGGCACAACCCGGCCGAGCAGATCAGTGGTGTGCCGCTATTCTCCACCATCACAAAAGTCCACTCTGGGTAGGGCGCTGAGATCGTCTTGATTTTGATTAGCTGCTCTTTCTCCGTGGTCCCGGCCGCCCATTGCCACTGATCGGTCAAAGCATAAGCCTTCATCAGTGGCTTTAGCTTGGTATCCCATACCGCGAAAGGTTGATTCGCCGCATCGTTCGCTTTTGGGTTTGCTTTGTAAAAAACCCCAAACGACCCAGATCCGGTGACCCAACGACGCTCGTACGGTACCCAGGTTGTTCCGTCGAGCTGATAGGACGTGTGGCCCACCACGGTACCACCGAACCTTGCCGGCACCTGGGCTTCCAGCCTGGCGGCGCCGGGAACCATGGATTGGGCAGCCGCCTTTGTGGGCTCGAAGCGCACGGCATAGAAATAGTTGCCAGACTGGAAACGATGGAGGCCGGACAGGCCGGGTGATGCTCCACCGGAAAGCAGTCCGAGAAGACCCAAACCGATGCTGCCGGAAGCCAAGCCGCCCATCCCGGCCATGGTGGCTCCGTTGACGATATCACCGATATCCATCGCGTCGTTCAATGGCCGCATACTGGTTGGCAGGTTTTTGGCGCCCACGGCGGCCACCAGCAACGGCGCCGGACCTACGGACTGGTTGATAAACTCTGTCTGGCACTCACGGGCATAACGGCCCCAACCGCCGTCGCACATTTTCCAATGATCAACAATCGACGTGTTCTCCAGCGCCCTGTGCAGGTTTGGATACTGGGCACTTTCCGCATGCGGCATAACTGTTGGTGCCGTTACACAGCCCGCGAGAGAGACGACGAGCAGGGCGGCGATTGCCGGTTTTGCGTGATGGATTCTCATGATTTCTTTTTCCCCAATAGCTATGCCTTTCGACCAATCAGGGCGCAGGCCTTTGCCTTTGCCTCATCCAATTCCAGCGCCATCACCCGTCCTTTGAATCGGGCTTGGCACGTCCTCCAATCCAAGCTTTTTACCTGATCCGCGAGCACCACGCCGGAAATATCTCCCGCGATCCGCACTTCGAACGGATACCCCTTGTCCTGGGCTGCTATCGGACAGCAAACCATCAGCCCCGTTTTCGCATTGTAACTCGCGGGTGTCAGCACCAAAGCGAGCCGATGACCATCCTGGTCATGACCTGCCTGTGTAGCAAAATGTAGCCAGACGATATCCCCGGCCTCCGGAACATAGGCACCGCCCATCAAACCAGATCCCTGGCAACTGTAGGCCCAAAATCGACCGCCGTATGTACGTTCTCCGCCGTAATGGCCGACAGCATTCCATCCAGATCGAACTGCTGGCAAAGTGGTTCGATAATAATACGCCCACCCTCTTCCCGCACATCCACGGCATCGTCCAGATGCAGCCCCACGGTCTCCATAACGGCGGCTGGTATGCGAACGGCAGCGCTGTTTCCCCACTTTTTTACAATCACTCGCACTGCGTTCCGCTCCTACCGTATCGTCGTTGTTGATACTATCTCATCAAGCTAAGCGTATCAAGCTACAGCATTCGGATTCCCTGTCGGCAACGCGGATGCTGGCGGCGTCACCACCGGTGGATGCCCAACGGGTATCGGAGCCTGCTGAATATTCACGTCACCCGCCGGATGGTCTATTTGCGCTGGGGTATAGATGGCCGAGCCCGCCGCATTCCCACCAGCGATTAGCCCAGCGCTTTGAAGCATCGCCTGCCATTGAGCGAGGGACACTTGCGACCAGTCCACCGCCGCAAGCTGCTGTACGGTGAACCCGCCGCACTGAGGATCCTGTGGTGTGCCATACCCTCCGGCAACGTTGGGCTGACCGATCTTGATTTGTGCAGCAATAATCCGTGAAAGCGGACTCGCGTAGCAACAAAACACGTCCTTATGCTCCAGGCAGAAACCCATGAAACTATCTGCGCAATACGTACCCAAGTTCTGACAAGCATGGAGCTTGCGCTTCTGACCCAACTTAAACTCTTCGTTTTTGCATGCTGTCAGCATGTTGGCGATAATTTGCAATACCTGATAGACCAGATAGATCCAACCTATGACACTAAAAAACATCGCTATATCTTGGTAATATACCGAG
>JAJYPA010000240.1 GCA_021795795.1 Pseudomonadota bacterium
GTCAGGGCCTTTTTGCAGCGCATCAACCAGCTTTTTGGTGTCGGGCCGGTCTAAAAAATCATCGAGCGACAAAGGCGCAAGCGATAGTTCTTCTTCAGTCGCGCAAGGGTCGGCGCGGTTTTCCGCGAGCGCCTGGTTGTGATCGTCGTGCGCGCGGTAAATCACATCTTTTGCCACCTCCCGCCAATTTTCAGGGGTAAAATCCGCGTCGCTGTAATTGATGCCCGCGACCATTTTGTCCAGCTTTCCGATGCTCATTTCATGATCCTTTGGGGCCGGGTGGCCCCTGCTGTTGATTAAGGTTTTGCTACTGCTGGTGCAGGCTGATTTGCGGGTTCGACGCGGTAATGCCCTTTTCCGCTGTGCATCACATAAACCGACTCGCCAGGGGTAAGATGCACCATCCCTGCCTCCGGGATTGATAACGTCTGACCAGTTGTAAGCTTCACAAAAACGTCGGTTCCGACGCCAGATCCGGGGGTAATTGCGTCGCCGATTACGCCTCCGCCGACCGCACCGACCAGCGCGCCGATCAGCGGAGAGCCCATCATCGCCCCGCCAATGCCGCCGGCTATTCCCCCTGCACCCGCGCCCAGGCCGGTTGCCTGATCTACACGCGCGGAATTGTTGATCTTGATCTGCATAGTTCTGATAACTACGCCGGTTTGAACTGTCTGAACGGCAAGATTTGATGATCCGGAAAATCTTGTTGATGAAAGCGGGACGCCTGCACAACCGGAAAGCATTGCCGCTGATAGAAGTGTTACTGCTACTGAGATTTTGCGATTCATTTTAGAAGTCCTTTGGGGCCGGTCTGGCCCCGTGATTGATGAGAGTTGATGATCTTGAATCTTGAATAAGCCCCGCCGTTTTTTACACGGCGGGTGTGATGGTGGAATTACCAGCCAAAGCCAGCGCCGACGCCGACCTGCACCCCGGCCGTGCCTTGCGCCAGGGTCACGTTGGCAGTCCAGTTGCGACCAAAAGCGTGCTGGTAAGCCACACTCTCGGCCATCCAAAAAAACAGCCCCATCGCTATAACTACAGCAATAAACTGACCTACTGCTGATCCTGCGAACTCTGTTATACTGTCCATGACGTAAACTCCTTTTACGTTGGTTGTCTTGATGGGGTCGGGCTGCTACCCGGCCCCTTCATTCTTTACTGTCATCGTTCCAAAAAATGGGATTGCTTAAATTTTTTGGAATGCGTGGTGTAAGTAGCCCCTGATAAAATTAAAACTTCGCTTGAAAACCCATGCCCGCATCTCTTGAGGTGAGCGCGTTGCCATCGCCGACGTATCTTTCCTGCCGCGCAAAAAACGAAACGGAAAGATTTTTGTTGACCGGGTACGCGGCGCGACCGGAAAAGATAAAGTCGTTTCCGGGGCGGTTCAGGTGCCAGCCCACGGTTCCAGAAAGCCCGCGCAGCGCCGCAATTTTCTCCCCCGCGCATGATGGTGCCGCCCAAGGATGAGACGTGCAGCGCGTCACGGTGACGGATAACATCAAGAGATAGGGCGAGCGGTCAGGGAAAGGGGGCAAATTCTGGGAGTTGAGGCTGCGCCGAGAGCCGCCGGCAGGCACACGAACCACAGGTGGGTTTGTGTGTTGGAGCCTACTCCGAAGGGGTGGGCGTCTTTATCCTGCTTTTATCCTGAGAAATACCCGCAAAATACCCTATTCGGGCATTTCGCTAGATAAATTCTGGTACTTTTCGGGTATTTCTCAGTCAAAAGTGAGACAAGGTGAAGGATAAAATCAGGCAATTTTCAGGAAAAAATCACGAATTTTTTGGAATGGACGCAGCAAGGGTTGAAGGCGGTCAAAAAGGAGGTGAAAGAGATGGAAAGCACAAAGCTCACTCAGCGTCTAGGAGGGTACATTGAAGCAATACAGGCCGCACGCGCCGAGGGGGTGACCTGGCGGCAGTTGGCGGTGTTGTTTGGTGCCGAGCCGAAATACTTTCATGCAGCTGTTAGAAAAGTGGTAAAGGCGGGAAAGCATGTTGGGCGGGAACAAAAGCCTTTGCCAGATACAGAACGCGCCGCGAGGCCTGTGCCTGTTGGTGTACAGGCAAAGGAGAACACGGTGACCGCCCCACGGCGGCCGCTGCCGAGAGTAGGAAGCAGTAACGAAGGCGAAGGCAGTAATGAAGCGGCCAGGGCGATCTTGGCGAACGTTCCCAAAATATAGGAGAGTAGAGATGAAAACTTTATATTTGAGTCACGGTGATAAAGGCGGATGCGGTAAAAGTGTGCTGGCAATGCTGATTGTTGAGCATTTATTGGCCGATGGGCAAAAGGTGCATCTGGTTGAATCGGACCCGAGCCAGCCCGACCTAGCCGCGCGCTATGCAGATGACCGGGAAATTGTTAACGGTTTTCTGTCGCTCAATAAAGCGGGTGATTCTGAAAACGCGGTTTCCAAGTTTAATACTTGGCTTGAGGATTGCCGTGGTGAAAATGTGGTGGTCAATTTGCCGGCCGGGGCCTCTGAAACGCTGGACAGCTTAGGCGATTTATTGCTGGATGTTTGTGACACGTTGGGTTATCGGTTGGTTGTTACTTACTCGCTTGAGAAAAACGGCATGGCGGCAAACATGTTGGAAGGGAGCCTTAAAAACGGGTTAATGAGCGTTGTTGCTCCAGAAAACCGTTTTGTCGTTTACCCGCGCTTCAAAGGGGAACCTAGCGACTTTGCATGGTTTTCACATCCGGCGCGGGATCAATACGATGCCGGTGAAATTGTAATCCCGGAGATGAAAAATACGGATGCGTGGACGGTTTTGGAGGCAACCCCAGGTCGCCTTGGTGTTCTTTCTGATAAGAGCATAGCAATTCCTTCGGGCTGGAGAGTCACCAACCAGGCCAGCGTTTTTCGTTTCTACAAAGCGGCCATGGATGCCATAGCACCGCTGTTTATTGTTCACGAGGAGAAATAAGATGAGTGATATTGATGACATGGAAGCGGCGATGGGGATGAAAGCGACCACTCCGAACTTGCCGGGGGAAACCCCGGCGCAGGAAACCGCTTTGGATGTTGCGCTTGAAGGCAAGCCGCATGACTTGCAACTTCGGGTCATGCGCGTGGTATCAAGGCGCGGTCTTGATGATAACGATCCGGCGTTGGACTTGTTTACGGCGGCGGGGATCACTGCGGATGCGGCTGCGGCGACCGAGGCGGCGGCTAAAGAGGTTTCTGCTGGTGTCGGGAAGATCCAGGGGCAGATTTTCGCCGGGGCGGTCAAGGCAGGTAACAGCGTCAAGAATGATGTTGTCGCCGGCATAGAAGCCAAGATGACCGAGGGCGGGCAAGCCATCGTTGCCGCGATCGGGATCGCGGCAGACGCCGGGTCTGTCAAAATAAAAGCTGGATCGCTGGACTTGATCAGTAAACTCGACGCGGCTATCGAAGCAAAGAAGGGCGAGGGCGTCGACATCTTCGCCAAGGCCGCCGCCGATGCCGCTAGTAAGGCTGCGAAGGCGGCTTCCACTCGGCGGTTTGCATGGTCGATTTGGGGCGTCGCTTCCCTATTTTTAGTGTTCGCTGGCATAGGCTGGGAGGCAAACTCTGAGTATTTGAGCCTGACTCACCAGATCACCCCTGCGCCGCTGGTAATCACCCCTGCAGGCAAGCCGGTGTGTGGGATCCTCAAAAACGGTGAAAGGGTTTGCCAGATCCAAAATCAGTGACAAATCTCCAGCCGTGACCTATTGCCCCGCTCTAACCGGGGCTTTTTTATGGCTGCCGACCCTGCCGACCCAGACCAAGAGGCTGCTGAAAAAGTTACAGCGTAACGGGCCGTCATTGAAAAATGAATAAAATTCACAGGCACAAGACTTGCTAATAATAAGCACAATACATTCCCGATGAATTTTATTCATGATGGCGGCGCGGGGTGAGGGGGTCGGCGGATTGCACGATCAGAGCCTTATCCACGAAATCCACGGCCCTTGCCCAGACAACGAAGGGGGTCCACCCAGACCCCCGGCGGCAGGCTGGGTTGTGGTCGGCAAGCTGCGACGTGTCGCGGCTGGTCACTGTGACAACAGGGAGCCGTCCACAAGGCGGTGGAGTTTGTGGGGAAGGCGGGGCGGGGGTGATCGGTGATCGGGGATTTGGGTTTTCCGCAAAATTGAGTAAAACTGGTATCTATCTGATTTTATTTAAAAGGGTGTTTTCCGCCCTTTTTAGCTGTCCGGATTTCGGACAGTTGCCGGGTGTCCTGATTTCTGATGCAAAACGTCCTGATATGTGATACACTTCTTCATATGAAAATTTGTAACATATGATAGTTCATGTACATTTTGTTGTGGGTTATATATATGCAAAAAAATCAAAAATTTTGCTCAGATGACGACTTTAAAAAAGCAGCCATAAGAGCTATAGAATTCAAGTCTGAAATTGAACGTAAAATTGAATCTTATCAGAATAACAGCTTGCTTACTAAAATAACCATGTCGATTGGTGGCATTTCAAAGATGAAGCGCCAAGGATTCCATGTTGCAATAAGACCATCACATTATATTTCTTGTATTTTACCATTTTCTAACCCGCATTATTCACTCAACGATATGCAGCCCGCCTTTGCAGATCCTTATCTGACAATTCGTGGTAATTTTCAAATATATAACCAGCATGATGCAAAGGAAGAACTGGCAGAAATAGGCCGCCTTAACAATGTAACAGCCAGTTATATTAAAAACAATAATCAATCACACCATGATCTAGCTAGATACTGCACCATAGACGGATTTCCATTTTTTATTCCACTAGAAGGGAAAAATAGGGTTGACCTCTTTAGACGCCACTCGCAAAGCATCCACGTAATGCTAACGGTAACCAAATATCCACGCTCTCACGAACTCTGTATTATCAAGGCACGACCATTCGGCATTTATTATTTACATCACAAAAATAAGCGTGGAGTCAATGTTGAGCCTCTAGCTTTTCCAAGCGTTTCCATCCCAATATTAAAGTGCTACGGTGTTCACGAGTGTGACTTTACCCCCTTTTGGCTGAGTTCTTATTTAGAGTGGAGGCGGTCACGCAATCGGGTGACATCAAGTCAAATGCGTAGCTAGCTGCTTATCATACGGTAAATACACTACCACGGCGGCGGCACCCCTTCCGTCCGGCCCAAGGTTTCCAGCACCAGACGCGCGGCCACCAGTTCAATATTGGTAACATCCCCGTGTTCGATGGTGTTCCAGGCGATTTCCGCCAGCCGGTCGGCGTCGCCGCCAGTTGATTTGAACAGCAAATCAGCCATCTGCAGCGCCTCTTTGACCATTTCCTCACCGAAGCACTGAGCGGCTTCCTGGGCGGCCTTCACTACACGGGCGTTCCGCCCGGTGGTGGACAGGTGCTGTGATAGTATCGGCGCCCGGGTGGCGAACCACTCCTGCACCACCCGTTCATGAGGCATGGTGAAGATCTGGCCGTGGGCACTTTCCCTTTGTGCCGGGGTGGTATGTATATTATATCCACCCTGGCACAAACCAGTATTTACGGGGCGTTGCGGGCCATCGGTGCCGGTGGCCTGCATCTCCACGGCCTCCGCTTCAAGCGCCGCGCGGGTCACTGTCTGGCCCATGGAGATCACGCGGGCGGCCAGCACGTCCAGCCTAGCAAGGCTGGCTCCGCGCTCTTCCTGCATGTCCTGCATGTGCTCCGCCTTGGTATGGCCCAGGCATTCCGGATCATCAGCATACTCGGTCACGGTCAGCCCATGCTGCCAAAGTCCATGTAGCGGCGCTCCGCCATAGATATGAATGTCGATGGTGTTCTCCGCGTTCGCCCCGCGCGCGCGGCCAATAGCTTGAACAGTTTCACTGGTGACGCGGTTCATGAGCCAGTTGCGGATTCGGCGATCGGCGGGCAAAGGCAAGCGGCACTGGACTTCTGTGTCACCCTCGCAGATCCATTCATCAGCCACGGTCTGCATATCATCCTGCCATGCGGGCCAATTTTCGGGGTTGGCCCCGGCGGACAAAGCCGCTATCCGGCTGACCTGATACATGGCCCGCCATGTTTCCAATGGGGGGAAAAAGGAGCCAACGATGATCAGCGGTTTGTCTTTCCATTGATTATGCGCCCTGTGGTGCCGACCCCAATATCCCAGTCTCTCCATGGGGCCGCCGCCCTTCCTGATCTTGTATTTTTGCCCATCGGCCTCCACCACTTCCAAAAGTTCATCATGGGCTTTTTTGTGAAACAGAAAAGCCGCGGCTTCACCATGGTGTTTCATAAGTGATTCATATTTCTGAACCTCCCGGTCGCGGCGCTCTGCCCCGCTGCGCTTCACGTTCAGGGGGGTTAATCCCCAGAAGCGGGTCGGGTAACGGGTGATCTTCACATTCTGGCGGGCTATTGCATTGATGATCTGCCCGCCCTGCGCTTGCACCACGTCCAGAATAACAGGGTCGGGGGTGGCGTCCATGATGACTGTTGGCTGACCACCAGCCAGCCGTTCCATGACAGGCAGACTATGGGCTACGATCAGTTCACCGTTGTCCACAAAGCCATCGCCGAACTGTAAACTCTCGGCAATTGCATGGGCCGCACGGAGGGGATTATCGGACATTTCGCCAGCGGCATTGAATTGCAACCTTTCCCAGCCTGCCAGGGCTATATCTGCTTTGCTGGATTTCCTGGCGGCTTCCAGAATCCCTTTTATAGCTTCCAGCAAAGTAGTGTCTACGCTGATAGCGCCGGTTTTCCCCGCCCATCCAGCCATAGCCATAGCCATAGCCCGGAAGAATTCGCCAGCCTGCTGATAGCGGGCCAGCGCGTCGGCGTCGCCGCCGGTCTTCTCCATATACTCAATGATGCCTTGGTTGCGCCGGATCCAGTGGTCAATGTCTTGCAAAGTGACGTTGACGCCCTTGCCCGGTTCAAAGTGCTCATCAAGGATGACCAAAGAATCGCGCGTCAGGCTATGGCTATAGGAGCCGCTGGCGGCCACCAAGAATTGCGCTTCCAGGGCATCCCGCAAGTGACTCTGCCAGACGCAAGGGGTCACCTTTCCCCAATCTAACCCCCTTGCGGCAAGGATGCTCTTGGCTTTTGCGACTTTCTCTCGGGCTGTTTTTGTTTTGGCAGTTTGCCCGCGCCCATCCGTGTAGTAGTCAATCTGCCAGGCAAAGCCATTGCTACAGGATTTGCAAACTTCTGCCTGCGAGACGTGCCCTTTCTTCATAGCCTCCTGACAGGCCGCATGATTGGGGCAATATGCCGGACTATCCGGCTCCGGGTTCCTGCCCCAAAAATGGAAGAACCCCTCTGCGGCATACTCGCCTGCCTGGTCATGGTCGGGCACAAAAACGCATAGCCGACCGGCTTCCAGTCGCAATCCGGCGGCATGCCGGGTCAGCGCCTTGGCGGCAGTGCTCTTGCCCGTCCCAGTTGTGGGCATCATGAGAACAGGATGGAAAGGCTGCCTATTGTCTTTCATCCATTCCAGATAAGCAGCAACCGTTTCCTGCAATGCGGTTTGCAGATTGGCTCGGACTTCCTGGGTCGGCCTGGTTTGTGCGGACGCCTGCGGATTTTGTGCGGGCCGCCAGTTACGGATCTGAACCGGCCTGGACAGGATCATGCCGGGGTCTTCCACTTCCGGCATTTCCTGATCACCGTGGGCAATCGCAAGCGCCAGATGTGCAGCTAGAATATCAGCGCTTATCCCTTCTCGCGGATAATCGCCCCAATCGCTGCCCTTTTTGCCGCCCTTGGGGCCGCCATTTTCAGGGGATGGGGGAATAGCGTAGAAGGCTTTCAGGCCAGCGGCGCGAAGGATTCTGACCGCGCGGGCAGACGCCTTTTGCCCGGCTTGCGATTCATCCCGGTCTACCAGGGCCACGACCGCCGGGGCTTGGGCGACCTGTTCTGGAGTCAAGCCTTTTGCCTGAATCGCTTGCTGTTCAGCCCATTTGACCATGCCACCCCCATCATAAGCGCAAATTCCTGACCAGCCCGTCGCTTGCACGGCGGCGGCTGTGGTTTCCCAACCCTCGCCCAGCAATAAGGCCTTGCCGATCCCAAGATCGCGGGGGGCAACCCTGGGTGGCGGGGGCAATACTTGCACCCCGTGCGTACCCAGCATTTTCCTTTCAGCTTTCTGCCCATCTTGATCAAAGTAGGTGCGCTGAATCCCAACAATCTGACCCGATTTTTGCATCGGTGCCAGCATCAGGCCGTCTTTCCCGATGCGAGCTTGGCGGCTCCAGTGATCCAGGTGGGCGACGCCAAGGCGGGCAGCCAGGTATGCCCTGACAGTATTACGCTGCTGCTCAATCTTCGTGCGCTGGCGGCCTTTCTGACCAGCAGGCAAACCTTTATCCCATCCTGCGGGCAAGTCAGTCGCATGGGTGCATGTCCAGCCTGCACCCCATATACGCTGTGCGGCATAAGTGGTAGTAGAGCCTGAACCCTGCCCGCCGAAGGCGGG
The DNA here is from genome assembly GCA_021795795.1 of Pseudomonadota bacterium. The sequence goes on from JAJYPA010000240.1 coordinate 8,452, forward strand.
GTGTGCAGGGGCGATAGCCCCTGCTGGCACTTGAGCATTGATCTGGCGCAAGAGGCTGGCAGCGGTGCCGCCCTTGCCGGTAGCCGCATCCAGGTACACCCCCTTTGCGGGGGTGATCTTGATGTGGTGGTGACCGGCGCCATGCAGGTCGGCGTTGATCTGCCGCCCCTCGACTTGAAAAGGAATTCCTTTCTCCTGCAGGGCACTGATCACCTGATCCACGGTAAAGGTTTTGGCGGAGTTTGGAAATGAGCGGCTCATGGCTGCACCTCCAAATCCCAGCCAAGCTGCTGATTTTCCTGCAAAATCACTGGCGCGGAGCCAACCCCACCGGAAAATTTGTCCAGACTGCAATGCTCATCAACCCAATCCTGCCGCTCTTTTACCCCCCTCAATTCTGGTTTTAATTTGTGGAAAGTGGCATAAATTGCCCCGTCGGTTTTCTCAACTTTTTCGGCGATTTCCTGAATGGACAGGCCATGCTCAAAACTCAATTCTAGGACTTCCCTATCTCTGGGTTTCAACTGATTTTTGAGCTGGAGCAACCGTTTAACCTGTTGCTCCCTTTCACTTTCCCCATCAAGCTGCCCAGGCGAAAATTCCGTGAATTTTTCAGCAAAATTGATCAATGGCATGGGCCATTTTTTAGATTCTTTTTCTGGCTTAGCCTGGAAGCGGGGAGCAAGTTGGTGCTCGTCCACCGTCATAGCTGCCCGCTCACCCAGGAGCGGGGTCTCGGCATCGACAATCCCCGCAGGGCCGTCAATTTTTGGCATGGTCAGCCCACAGGCCCACTCAGATCGGGTGGACCTGTTCATTTCCCCTCGGGCTAGCATGGCCGCCCTGGGATGATCCAGGGTCAAACCCCATTTTTTGATTTTAGATAGGGCCAGATAAGCGCTGGCCAAGTCTGATTTGGCCAGCTTGGCAAACTCTTGCATTTGCTGCAGATCGGGGGTCCTCATGCCGCACCCCCTTGCTTCACAAGGGCAATCCGGGGGCGGCCTACCTTCTTGCGGCTGGCGGCCTGGGGTGCGGGTTTGACGGTATGCGCAGGGCGGTCAGCAAGCCATGCCTGGACTGCCTGGGGGGTCCACCTGGGTCCACGGGCACCAGGGACAGAGATTGCCCGGGGGAGAAGCCAGGGGGTCTTACTATAGATGTTCTGAACGGATTTTTTGGAGATTTTGAGCAGATCGGCAAGGGGTGCCTGATCATAAAGTCGCTCGGGGTCGGGGTCATCAGAAGAATTGCCGTCGCCGGATTTTGCCGAAGACCGACTGCCCTCGCCACCACGGCGGGCACGGGGGACGCGGTGGATCGCAACAACGCGGGCGGGCTTGGGTTTGGGGTTGGCTTTGCGCGCTTCCTTGAAGTCCATTTCTGCAAGCCACTGGCGGATATTGCTGATAACCCCGTGTTTTTTATCGCTGCGGATCGCGGAGTCTCGGTTTTTTCTGTCCTGGTAAAGCTGCGCTGGGGTTTTGGGTGCTCCGGATGCTTGGATCTTCTTCATGTAAATCTCCTTTTCGCTTTTTGTTCGTGATCGTTTTTGCATCTCCCTTTTTAAGCGACCCGGCCACCCATTTCGAATAGCCGGGCTTAAAGGAGATCGTCTGGGCGATCAAACCCTGACAGTTGTTATTATAGTCGCTCTTGCAGAATGATCAAGGTCTTTCTGCTTGATTCAATGAGATATTTTCAAATAAACAGAACCGCTATATGTATAACGTGACGTTGCGTTTTTCGCTTCATAGGCATAAATCTTCGGCCCTGCAGCAAAAAATATTTTTTGCTAGAACAGCATAGCGTAAGTGCGGGGATGGTTGTCAAATTAGAGCTTGACGGTGTGAACGGGTGCGTTTTTTTGGAATGATGACTGTAAAGGGTGAGGCTGTAATTCACAAAAGGAGAATATGACATGGCGACGTTTAGTCAAACGAAAGACAGGGACGGCAATCCGATTGGTTGGCAGGTCATGATCAGGCGGAAAGGGTTTCCGCCAATGTACAAAACATTCAGGGCAAAGCGCGATGCCATGGCGTGGGCAACTCATGCTGAAAGCCAAATTCTTGCGCGACGCGATGCGCTGGATGTTGCTCAATCAGTCGGGCGGCGTCCGATCATTGGTTATCTCGATGATCTGGACAGAGACGCGATCATGAGCGCCGTGTCTTTATTGAGCGATGGCAAGGCTGGCCAGCCCGGCGATGTGTACATCGCTCTATCGTCAGCGTTGGGTTGGCGGCAGGTCAAGATCGGGCGCACGGTCAATGTTGGCCAGCGTATGCGTGACCTGTCACGCGATACCGGCGTGCCGGAAGCGTTCAGTGCCGTTTACCACAAGAAGTTTGCCGACGCTGCCCTGGCCGAGTCGGTCATGCACGAGGTCTTTGCCGACCGCCGCATGAATGAGAAGCGGGAGTTTTTCGCGGTTCCGGTCCAGCACGCAATTGAGGCCTTGGATCTGCTTCATGGTGTGATGACCGGCGGGCGGACACACTGACGAAAAATCAGCCCGTCGCCAGCGCTCAATTTGCGCTCAATCGAGTATGGGAATGGCAGGGAATATAAGGGAATGGCATAACGCATAACCTGCTGTTTACATTATTGTTCTATCTGTATCTTGTTGATACAAAAGGCATCAAAAACCGATTCGTAATCGGTAGGTCGGAGGTTCGACTCCTCTCGCCGGCACCACATTAAAAAAGCACCCAGCCAATCGGTTGGGTGCTTTTGTGTCAAATCGTTTTCAGGGACCAACTCAGGTATCAA
>JAJYPA010000690.1 GCA_021795795.1 Pseudomonadota bacterium
CGGGGTCTTGTAGTCAGCCAATAGGCTGTCCAGCAGTTCATTACTAATAGTCATTTACAACTCCTTTCTCACAGGACGGCAGTTTCCTGCCAAATGACCATTTACACAAAAATTCTTACACCCCCCATCGTTTTTTCGCGTTATGCCTTGTCTACGCGCTTCGCGCGAACATGCAATGAAGGCGCTCGCGCCTTTTCGCCTTCGGCCTTCTGTCATCGGTTCACGTCCACGGGTCTTGCGCCCCGTTCCCGGATATCTGACGACCTACACTATATATATATGGAAACCTCGAACGAAAAAAGGAGCACCTCATGATCGCTAAAGCATTACTTCTCGCATCCCTGATCACCTGCGCCGTCACGGCCACGGCCCAGGCGTCCCCACCACCACCACCGCCGGCACCCCATGCAGCGCACCTGAGCACCTCCCAGATGTTCCGCAACTACATGCAATCGGGCAGTATCTATTACGGCCCACACCACACCGCGCCGCGCACATTGTGACTATCACGAAAAAGCCCTTGCTTGCCGCCATCGAAGCCGAAGCCCCGATTTTCGCGGGCTTGCAACCATCGCCGAAATCCTGATCTTTACCCGCCACCATCACCATAGAGCCCCTTTTGTGAGGGGCTTTTTTTGGCGCCAACTCTGCGCGACTCTTGGCGCTCTAACTTCTCTATATGCAGCGCGCATTTTCAGGGAAAAACAGCAGAAGAAAGGGCTTTACCAGACCACGTTCTGGGTGACTTTGGCCCAGGCGGGAGCAGTCAGGGAATGGCTGCGCAAGGGAGGGGATGTGGAGGTTTTGAGGAAATCGTGATCACCGTGAATACTCCCCAAATTTGGGGAGTAATGCTTTTGTTAATTAACGGAACATTATTTTTCAGTCGCATTGCTTGTTAATTAACGGACACACCGTTATAATGTTAGTAACGGAACATCATAGGAGTTTATCATGAATGTCATTGAAGCGGCGGGTTTTCTCAGCACGTCAGCAAGTGACACGGATGAAGGGATTAAGCAATCATGGCGCTGGTCGGCGTCGAAATGGCACCCGGACCGGAGCGGGGATCATGAAGCCATGCAAAAGCTTAATGCCGCGAAAGATTACCTTTTATCAATGACCCGCGAAGCCCGGCAGGCTGAAAAAAAGCGACTGGCAAGTCAGATGGACGGGATCATTGATCTGGTCTGGTCGGAGATGGACAAATGGGAAGCCCGCGTTGCGGCGAGGGCGTCCGTTACTAACATCAAAACGCCCGAGGCCACGCCTGAACCGTCCGTTACTAACAAGCGCCGGGCGGCGGGCTGGGAAGCGCGGAATCAAGAGAAGGTACGGGAACAGACGAAAGCGCGGGTTATGAATCACCGCTCCCGGAACCCGGAGCAATACCGCGAATACATGCGGGAATACATGCAAAAGAAGCGGGCGAGGCAAGCAGCATAAAATTGTGCCCCATATTTGACCTGTGCTGCACGCAAGCGGCACGGGTGATGCAGTCTGTGCTCAGCGCTGTCCGATAAAGTAACCGCCTCAAAGCAGTCCACCGGATACAGGTAATCGTCGCCGCTCTGGTCAATGATTCTGATCATGCCGTGCTGGTCAGTGTCGCCGATAGCCTCATAGACGTGCCCGATGGTCACGTCTTCACCGGACAGATCACCAAGCCCTTCCTTGTTGATGCAGACCACGAATTTCATAGCCATCTCAACCCTGATCATCCGTGGTGATGTGTCGCGTCCGGCTTGTCTTGTTTCTTGTGCCGCTTCCCAATCTGGTCAATCGCCACTACCGCCGTACCGATGATCGCCAGAATGGTCACTCCAATCAATCCCATAATATTACCGCTCATCGTTCACCCCCTGTAGCGCCCAAAATGCGCCGGACTCCAACCAGAGAAACATGAATAGCGACCAACTGAAAATACTCCAATGGCTTGCCGTCATGGCCTGATAACCAAAATATCCGAGTTCAGCCAAAGCTACAGCCTGAAACGTCGTGGCAAGGTGCTTGGCTTGTTCCGTGTTCATTCCCGCTACCCCAACATCTTCGCCAGATCCTCTGCCCTCAGATGAGTATAGCGTTTCAACATCTGCAATGTCTTGTGGCCGGTGATGGCCGCTACCTGCATGGGGTTCAGGCCCTTCTCAAAAAGGCGGCTGGTGGCTTCGTGGCGTAAATCGTGGAAGGTGAGGCCTTCGATTTTTGCTTTTGCACGGGCGCATATCCTTTCAAACGCTTGCGTCACAGTGTCAGGCTGCACGCCCCATACCTGGCCATCCAAGCGACGGGGCAGGGCATCAAGCACCTGAACGGCAGCAGAAGATAACGGCACCCGTCGCGGATCGCCGTTTTTTGTATCTGGCACCAGCACAACACGCCCGCGTAAGTCCACATGTTCCCACAGCATCCCCACAATTTCAGAGCGCCGCATTGCGGTTTCGATCGCAAAGCGAATGAGCGCGGGCATGGGGGCGCCGTACATTTCTGCTGCATACAGCAATTCCGATTCCTCGTTGCCCTGCAGCCGCCTGGTGCGGCCCTTCGGCAGCTTGGGTTTGCGCACGGTTTCGACAGGGTTTGTCAGTGACGA
>JAJYPA010000241.1:0-2106 GCA_021795795.1 Pseudomonadota bacterium
GCAGGAAAACATGACTGTTCTCATGACCGCCCATGATATCAACCCCTTGCTGCCGTTTATGGATCATGTGCTGTATCTGGCCAACGGCAAGGGACGGATGGGAACGGTCAATGATCTCCTGACTACGCCAATGCTCAGCGAGCTTTATGGCACCCCGGTCACGGTCAGCGAGCATGACGGGATGCTCTCCATCCGCGTGGGCAATGGTTTCATTCCCGAGACCAGCCACCATTGCCACGACCACGGAGGCCAGCCATGATCATGGGTCTGGAATACGCCTTCATGCGCCATGCGCTGGCAGCGGGGACGGCCATTGCGGTGGTTTCGGCAGCCGTCGGCTATTTCGTCACGTTGCGGCGCCAGGCCTTTGCGGCCCACGCCCTCTCCCATGTGGGTTTTGCCGGCGCCGCCGGGGCCATTCTGTTGAGCCTCGATCCTTACGTAGGCCTTTTTGTGATCACCTTTCTGGCGGCCCTGGGCCTTTCCTGGTCGGGTCAGCGCTTAAGCGAAAGAGACGTTGGCGTAGGCATGATCCTGATGTTTTCCCTCGGCTTGGGCGTGCTTTTCTTGAATCTTTATACCGCCAATGCCCAGGCCGCCATGAGTATCCTCTTTGGCAGCATCGTTGGCGTGACCAGGGACCAGACCTGGTTATCAGTGGGTGTCGCCATTGGCGTCTTGGTACTGTTGGCGGCTATCGTGCGGCCATTACTGTACATGAGCCTCAATGAGGAGGCCGCTGCCGGACGCGGAGTACCGGTGAAATGGCTGAATACCCTTTTCCTGGGGTTGCTGGCGATCACCGTGGCCATCGCCGTACCCATCATCGGCGCCTTGCTGATTTTTGCCCTGCTGGTAGGCCCCCCCGCTGCCGCCCAGTTACTCAGCAAAAATATCTTCACGGGTATCCTGATGGCGGTGGCATTAGGCGTTGGCGAAACCTGGGTGGGCATCGGCTGCGCCTATTATATCGGCTATCCGGCAAGCACCTGGATCGCCTCGCTGAGTTTTTTCGTGTATCTTGCGGCAACGGCCATCGGGCCCTGGCGAGAACGCTGGAGCAAGGATTCCATGGCAGTAACGGCGGTGGACCCGGCCGGCAAGGGCTCGTAGCTGGGCTGCCTTTGTGTCGCGGCACGGCAGGCTCTGCCACATCCATACCTCGAACTGTTGCCCGGCTTGGTGGTCCAATCGGTAGATTCTGGGCAGAGCAGTCAAGTCATGGTTTTTGGCGGCCACAAGACGCACGCCGGGAATCTCTGCTATAACAGCTAACATCATGCTGGATATGACACCCCGTACCCGTGGAGAAAACCGATGAATCCAAACCAATACCAGTTTCCCGATAGCATGACGCCACCCACGCAAGGGACCGCGGCGGGCTCCATCGGCGCGCTGATGGGCAAGACCTACGCCCTCCTCGCCGCCACCCTGGCCGTTTCGGCGGTGGCCTCCTTTTATGGCATGCATTCCCCCTTTGCCTATGAGCACCCGTTCATCCTGATGATCGGGTCCTTCGCCTTGCTCTTTGCCATTCAGTACACCGGCGCCCATCACAGCCCCGTAGCCATGCCCCTGGTGTTTTTATTCGCTGCCGGCATGGGAATGATGATGGGGCCGGCCATTGAAACGTATTTACGCATGCCCGGAGGGCCGACGGTTATCGCCGAAGCCCTGGGCACCACGGCGGCCATGTTTGTGGGCTTGTCCATCTATGGCCTGACTACCCGCCGCGATTTCAGTCAGATAGGCGGATTCTTGCTGACCGGACTGATCGTGGCCATTGTGGTTTCTCTGGTAAATATCTTCCTGTTGCACCTGCCCGTCTTGCAGTTGGCCATTGCGGGGGTGTTGGTGCTGGTCTTTAGCGGGCTGATCATTTTTGATACGCAACGCATGGTCCGCGGGGGCATCCAGGAACCCGTCCTGCTGGTAGTGGGGCTCTATCTGGATATCATCAATCTGTTCATGGCCCTGCTGGAAATTTTTGGCAACCGCGAATAGCGGTGCCGGGCAGACCGCCTTCCTCACCCAGGGCAGGGGTTCGGATTTTTACCGTGAAACCGCGGTATATCGACTTCCGCCGAATGCTTCTGATCGGAGACA
>JAJYPA010000241.1:2116-11171 GCA_021795795.1 Pseudomonadota bacterium
CCTAAGTGCGGCTGGATTCGCAGTTCATCGGCAAAGATCGGCTAACGACCAAGAACTGGAGCCCGCCGGCCTGCTTCATGTAACGCTCCCCAAGCCGACGGGTAGACCAGCGGGATGCCGCAACAAACCGACCATCCTCTCTACTGCGGGCGCACCTAACGCTGTACCTCACTCAGGGGGATGCCCAGACTGGCCGCTACCCCCGCGCCGTATTCCGGATCGGCCTTGAGGAAATGTCCCAACTGGCGAATCTGAATGGATTGGGGGATAGACGCCATAGCCGCGACGATATTCTCGATGAGTTGACCCTTTTCCTCGGTATTCATGAGACGGAACAGATTTCCCGCTTGACTATAATCCTCATTGCCCTCGCGGTGGTCGTAACGATCGGCATCACCGTGCAGGCGCAGAGGGGGCTCGCGATACTCGGACGCCTCGGCAGGACCGCTAAAGCTGTTGGGCTCATAGTTCACTCCACCCCCACCATTGCCATCGAAACGCATATGACCGTCCCGATGATAGGTGTGCACCGGACAACGGGGCTTATTGACGGGCAACGCGGCATAATTCACCCCGATGCGATAGCGGTGGGCATCGGCGTAGGACAACAAGCGCGCCTGCAGCACCTTGTCGGGAGACGCCCCCATGCCCGGCGGTAGATTGCCCGGTTCAAAGGCGGCCTGTTCCACCTCGGCAAAGTAATTCTCGGGATTGCGGTTGAGTTCCAGGATGCCCGCCTCGATGAGGGGGTAATCTTTGTGCGGCCAAACCTTGGTGAGATCGAAGGGGTGAATGGGATAGGTATCCGCATCCTTCTCCGGCATGATCTGGACCATGAGACGCCACTGGGGGAAGTCGCCCCGGGCGATGGCGGCGTGCAGATCGCGACGGTGGTAATCCGGGTCTTCCCCGGCGATTTTTGCTGCTTCCGCATTCGTCAAATTGGCAATCCCCTGGACAGTCTTGAGGTGCCATTTCACCCAATAACGCTCACCGGCGTTGTTCCAGAGGCTGAAGGTGTGGCTGCCATAGCCATTCATTTGCCGATAGCTGGCGGGAATGCCCCGGTCGGAAAAAAGAATGGTCACCTGATGCAGTGATTCCGGCGACAGGCTCCAGTAGTCCCACTGCATCGTCGCATCGCGCATACCGGTCGCCGGATCGCGCTTTTGGCTGTGGATGAAGTCGGAGAATTTCAAGGGATCACGGAGGAAGAACACCGGCGTATTGTTACCCACCAGGTCCCAGTTGCCCTCTTCCGTATAGAATTTGCAAGAAAAACCGCGCGGATCACGCACGGTATCGGCAGAACCCAGCTCACCGGCTACCGTTGAAAAACGCACAAAGACCTCGCAGCCGTTCCCCGCCTGAGCGAAAATCTTGGCGCGGGTATAGCGGGAGATATCGCCGGTGACGTGAAAGCGTCCATAGGCGCCGGCGCCCTTGGCGTGCACCACCCGCTCGGGTACCCGCTCACGGTTGAAGTGGGCCATGCGCTCGAAGAGTTGATAATCGCTCATCAGCACCGGCCCACGCGGTCCGGCGGTGAGGCTATTCTGGTTATCGGCTACGGGATCGCCCGCATCGGTAGTCATGACAGGACATTTACTCATGGATAGTTCCCCTTCCAGGATGAGACAAGTTCCCCCCTTACTATGGTGACATAGATGACCATGGGTGGAATTAAAAGCTATTATAAAACCAATTTGGACTTAAATCAAATATAGACTATATATTATCGTTCCCTAATTTGTATTGCACAGCCCGTGAAAGTCCGATCTGTATGGACCACACGTTCTGGCCGAGATGCTGGAGGACATCGCCGGGATGGCGGCCAAGAAGAAGGAATTGTTCTCCGATGACGACCGGTATATCGTGGAGTGGAACTTCAGCGGGAAAACGGGTTTATCAGATCGGTTGCCTTTCCAGTCGCGTCTGGCCTTTTTTGCTGCAGACCATGCATTGATGGGCACGGAGGAGCTACCCATGGTACTAGATACAGACATCATCGAGAAACTGGCCCGGGCCGGCCTCGCAGTCATGGGGGCCGACCCCAAAGCCCAAAAAATGGCCCTGCCCATGGCAAAAGAAAAGATCTTGCGCGCTCGGGGGCATCGGCTTTGATCTACGACGGGCTTAAAGCTGCTGGAGTTATCCGGATCCTGTTGAGGGAGCAGAGCCGCGAAGCCGGAATGGTAAGCCATTGATGAATCCCATCTGCCGAATCAGCATGCTCGCCTTTCTTTGCTGTTCCTTCCTGACCGGTTGCGCTCACGCCATCATTGCAAGCCCAGGAAACGAAGGAATTCACTCCAACCAGAACGGAGACTATTTTGCCTTCTACCCGATTCCTATGAGCCAAGCCACGACCGCCGCCAAGCTGGCCTTAAAGCAGACTGGAATGGCCTACGATGCCGAGATCAGCCACACCCCCTCCCAGACGATATTGGCGGGCCTGAGTACCACTCAATACGTCATGAAGGTCACCCTGGACGCAGTCAATCCCAACCTGACCAAGGTAACCGTTCACGCCGACTACTTTGGGGAGAAAGCCTTGTCCCTACGCTTTCAACACCTCCTGGCTTCAGCCATCAAGAAAGCCGGGGGCACCCATTGACCATGGCTGAGATGGCGAATCAGTGATGACTCCGCGTAAGTTCTGTGCCTAGATCACAAGTATAACTAATTGTTTAATAAAAGGCTTCCGTCATGTCCGTTGCTAACGCTAGTAATACCGCCTCTCCGCAGGCCACCACCCTCGCCGATCTGGCGGCGCAATATTTCATTGAGGAGGACCACTCCGTTGAAGGCGCCCTCGGGGACGCAATAGACCAACTCTTGGTGGAGGAAGACGTGGAAACGCTGACCATGGCTTCTCTGCTCCTGCTGAAGCGGGACCCAGACGCAGAAGAAGACTTTTGGGGGTTTGCAAAAGAAAGGGCTGAAATGTTTCTCACCGAAGCTGGGGAGGTCTCCACCCTATTTGCGATACCCATCCTCCGGCCTGATTTCGTAAAAACTTTCTCCCTTACCCAAATTATGGACGCCTTGGTCAAACACGGCCTCATCTGTGAAAGCGCCCAGATTAATTTTTTCCCCGTTCCCGTAGATGGCGGAAAGCTCCTTAGCATTGACCCCACCAGCCTTTTCCGCCTCCATGGCCTGATTGGTGTCAACAATAAAGCCGTACTGGACATGGTCGGCCAGCAAGCTGGTGGTGAAGATTCAATACCCTACCTGTGTCTCATTGGAACCATCACTGTACCCGCCCAACTCCATGAACCTTGCCTGGCTTGGGAACTGGATACAGAAGAGTATTTGCAACGGATCCGGCAGTGGAATGCCTTAGCAGACGAAGAGGTCCGCAGCCTCCATCCCCCGGTTCATGCACTGGGAATCCCTGGCCGCTTCGTATTCGCCGTTCGTGAGGGCGCCACCGAATTTCAAGACATTGTCCTCCATGAGTTCATTGAAAAAGCCATGGCTGCCTCACGGAGCAAGCAAGTGCTGGCCCGGTTCGCTGACGGGACTATGACCGACTCCGTGATCCTGGATCTCTATGACGAACAGCAGAGTTATGGGTTTATTCAGATCCCCTGGAGAGTGCTAGGTTTAACTCGCTCCGAGGTCATTGAGGTCGTATTTGATGCTTTGAGCGGTGCCGGGGTGCTGGGTATCATGTTTGAGAAAGCCGGTGATGCCTGGTTCGAGGGTGGGGTGGTGCATTAGGGAGTGCATAATACGTTGCAGCAGGAATGCACCCATGCGAAAGGGAAAGGCTGAACGGAATGAAGTGGAGGAGTTATGGAGCAGGAAAATCCTGTACTCAAGGCCGAAGTGGATCACAAGACCAAATCGAAAGGCGGGGTACAGACCAAGGAGCTTACCAGTGGTAAGCATTCCTTTATCGCCTTTGAACAGGAGGATAGCTCCTACAGGGTTTACACGGTAGAAGAGGATAGCCCCATGGTGGAAATTGGGATTATATTTCCCAACAACATAGGGATTAAAGGATCAAGGTTTGGATGTGAAATTACGCAAGGGAGAGGGGCGACTTTAAAATCCATTGGATCTCGGAGTGTGGAGAAAGCCATGGCTTGTCTATGTAGGGATTGGGTAAAATATTTGCCCAAGACCCGCCGTAGCTTACGGATCACTAAGATTTTTCAATCTGCATTGGAACTAATTGAGTTCTTGAAAAAATGCACAGAGTCGTTAACCACCACTACGGCTGCCCCGAGGCAAGTCAATGGTGAGGTCCAGACATTTCTACTCGACCAAGAATCTGCATCGGTTCACCATCAGGCGCAAGGCCAGGGAGAACAGTCGCCCTTGGACCATCCTCAAGCCTCTTGTGGAAAATTGATTGAAGCGCCAGATTCTACCCCATTACCCACTGGCAATAGCGAGGAGTCCACGAATCCACTGTTCGCAAGAAGTGGCACTACGCCAGTCGCCGGCAAATAGAGGTTGACCGCTCCTCTGCAAAAGACGAACGCATAGCCTTCTGTTCAGAGCTTAACCCACCCTTCAGGCTGTCCGGCCGGTGGGGACCACCTCATAATACCGCGCCTCGATTAGGTTCCTTTCCGGGTCTCGAAAATAAATCGACGTTCCGGTACCGTGCGCACCCCAGCGTGGAACAGGTCCTTCCTCTATATCGACATTGCTAGCGTGAAGCCGCTCCAACAGGGTTTCCCACGTATCCTTACTCAAGGCAATGCAGAAATGGTTCAAGTTCTCGCGGCGCTGGCCAGTCCGAGCGTTTTTCTGCCATAGCTTTTTCGGAAACAGATCGATAATCGTATCCGAATTCAGTCGCACAGATGGAAATGGCGCAGCTCCAGCACGGTATTCCTTCAAGCGTTCAGGGGTAAACATAAGCACGTCCGAATAGAAAGCGATCATCTTCTCGTCATCTTCCACATTCAATACGATGTGATCCATCAAACATTGCATATTCGGTCCCTCCGAAATAGTCCTAAATAGTCCTATCGCCGCCAATGCTGGCGTATTCCAGGCTTCCATCACCTGCCCGGTCTTGCTATCAATCAGCTCGGCACGCAGCACATGCGCGGGGTCTGTCGGAGCGTTTGGCAGCCGGAAGCGCCATGATTTTCATTATGTGCGCCGCCACAGCGGCCCCGGAGATGGCGGTCCCTTCGGCTCCCATACATACCCCACCGGCATCAAGGCATAAGCGTTGGGATCGTGCGCCTTGGGCTCCGTGCCGGCGGAGGAGCCTGTTGCAGTCAGGCAGTCGTTTTGTATTATGCCGCATTGACACCCCAGCAGCGTACCCGGCCCTGATGCCATGCCCGGGTCGCAGTAGTGGCCGGCGCCGCGTGCTGATGGCCATTGTCCACTGAGTCATTTGATCCGGATGCTGCGTAGCACACGCTGGAATGGCTTTCCCTGCCCAATCCGAACCTTTCCCCCATTTCATACTCCAAAAGAAATTTACACCCAAAAAAACCCGTGGCACGGTATCCCTGCCCTTTGCAGGATCGGAGAAGGAGGTTTTATGAAAGAAAATCGTCACCAAGCGCCACTGGCACCCCAGCAGAGATACCCGCGATCCTCAAAAGGCCCGATCCAGCATCCCTTGCATACCAGCCGGCACCATATCCGCCATGAGGTACATCTGAGTTATGCCGCCAACTGGCGCATCAAGCACCTGGCCGAGACCTGGGGCGTATCCTACAGCGAGGCGTTGGACTGGCTGGCGCTGTGGGTTGTGTCGGGCTCACGAACTAAAGCCCCCGGCTCTCCCGGGGGATATTTACAGGACGTACTGTCACTCAGGCCAATACCAAAGCTCGGCGAAATGTTCTCAAACATGCTGGTATCTCAGATTTCCGCTGGCACGACTTGTGTCACATCTGGGCCAGTTGGCACGTTCAGGCCGGAACCTCCCTGGCCAAGCTGCAGGAATTGGGAGGATGGGAGTCCGTTGAGATGGTGCGACGCTACGCACATCTTCCGGCGAACCATCTGGCAGAAGATGCGGGCGGCATCGACGCGGCGTTGATCCGGAAAGAAAAAAGCGATTATGACACAAATCTGTCACAATCGCTTTTTTGGAGCACTCAGGAAAGTGCGTAACTTACTGGTTTAACTGGTGGGTTGTGAGGGGATCGAACCCACGACCCGCTGATTAAGAGTCAGCTGCTCTACCAACTGAGCTAACAACCCGGAGCACGTATTTTCCGACAGGAGCGAACAAAAGGCAAGCACTTTGGGCGATTCAATGAGCGCCATGCGCGCCGGGAGGGAGTAGCAAAAGCCCCTGAACGGAATGCGCCGTCCCTACCGCAGCCCTGCCACGCGAACGGGTCGAAGGCTCCTCTCGGACAGGGTAGCGAAAGCCGCTTTGCGATCCGCCCCCTTTCCGCCCCCTTAATGCGTACTGCGGCGGCGAACGCGAATGACCACGTCCACCCTCTCGATCTCCGTGTCCGGGGGGAGTTCCGGCAAGTTGCTGATTCCCAGGGAAGCGGCAGGGATGTCGATGAGATCGCCGCTATCCACGTAGTAAAAGTGATAGTGCGCGGAGACGTTGGGGTCGTAGAAGACCTTCCCCGGCTCGACAATCACTTCCCGCACCAGGGCGTGCTCGGCGAAGAGCCCGAGGGTATTGTATACGGTGGCCTTGGAAACGACGGGGTAGTCGGCGTTCACCCGCTGCATGATCTCTTCTGCGGACAAGTGTGCACAGGAGGAGAACAAGGCATAACCAATCTCCACGCGTTGGCTGGTGGGATTGACGCCGGCGTCCCGTAAAACCTCCAGTACCTTCTGTTTATTCCATGGTGATGTGTTCATCATGCACCTATTCTCAGTTTTAAACCGGTTATAATTATAGCTTTACTAGCCGGGATCGGAAAGGTCTAATTTTTTTCGCTCCGGGCCTGGCCAATAGGGACTGGGGTCGATGGCGGTGGGCTGCCCGAGTAGGGCGTGGATGAGCAGCTGCGCCGTTGCCGGTGCGTTGGTGAGACCATAGCGGAAGTGGCCGGCCGCGACATACACGCCCTTCCAGCCGGCGACGGCGCCAATATAGGGCACACTGGCATGGCTACCGGGCCGCAGGCCAGCCCACTGCCGCAATACCGGATAGTGGCGGCATGGCGGGAAAACCTCCCGGGCAAACGCCAGCAACTCCGCATGCGCCGCTTCGGTAGTGCCTTTATCAAATCCCACGGCTTCGCTGGTGCTACCCACGAGGATCAGGCCATCGCGACGCGGTACCAGATAATGCGTGCTGCGCATCAAGATATGTTGCAGGACCCCTGGCTGCCCCTGCAGCAAAAGCATTTGTCCGCGCACGGGTTCAATCGCCATCGGGATACCGGCATTGCCCAGCAGGCGGCCGGTCCACGCCCCGGCTGTCACCACCACCTGCCTTGCCGGCAGCGATCCCTGCGCGGTTTCCACGCTGGTCAGTTGCCCATTGCGCTCGGCAAAGCCGTCCACGGCAACGCCTTCCCGGATGAGCACACCCAGTTGCCGGCAGCGCGCGACCAGTGCTGCCAGCAGGCGCGGATTGCGGATCTGCGCCACCTCCGGGCACCACAGGGCGTGAGCCGAGCTCCGCAGCCCGTGTTGCCGCTCCTGCGCCGCCGCCTCCCCTTCCAGTGCCCAACGATGGCCCTGGGCTGCCCCCCAGGAAAGGGCATCGGCGGGGATGGGTTGCGCCGCATCATCCAGGATGATCAAACCGGAGGGCTCCCATTCGGGGTCGATGCCCGTGTGCCGGTGTAGTTCCGCGGCCAATTGCGGGTACAAGGCTATGCTGTAGTCTGACAAGCGCAATAATGCCGGTGGATAACGCCAGGGGAAAAGCGGGCTGAGAATCCCGCCGCCCGCCCAGGAAGCCTCTTGCCCGACTCGGCCCTTATCCAGCAGGGTCACCCGCATCCCCGCCTCGGCCAGCACCATGGCGCTGACCAGACCCACCGCCCCCGCGCCGACCAGCACGACATCCTGTCCCACGTTATCCCAGGTTTCCATCATTGCACTATATCACGCACCGACCGCCCTCATCAGCGAAAGTCGATGCGATAAAAAAGGTTCAGCCCGTTCTGGGTGCCGCTCTCGGTTTCCGCCTCGATATGGCGGGTAATGCGATAACGCAACCGTGCCACCGTCCCGCTTCCTAGTACCGACTGGCCCACGCTCAGATACAGATCCGGCGTAAGATAATGCCCGAGCGTGACCATGGCCCCGCCCAGGCCCCCGGTCGATGTCACGCCCACGTTGATGCCGCTACCGGTCAGCGCATTGCCGAAAAGCGCCGCGCGGCTCGCCGAGAAGAGCTCTCCGGCCGCCGCGGAAAGGAGCGCATCCTGGCTTTGCAGGCCGCTACTTGGCGTACCCAGCACCAGATAGGAGAGGATGTCCGTTTGCGACATGCTCGGCTTGGAATAGAGTTGCACCTGCGGGGCCTGCAAAGTACCCGTGACCTGTACCCCGGCCTGTACGGGAGTGTTATTCACGCTAAAACTGTTGCTGTTTTTGATGGTGCGCACCGCCAGGACATCCAGATTGGCCTGATCTGCCGGACCATGAAAGACGATGAGCCCGCGCTGAAACTGCAGGGCATGGCCGTAGATCGTGTAACGCCCATCCACCATGTGCAGGGTGCCCTCCACATTGGCTCCCCCGCCGTTTTGCATGCGTACCGCCAGGGCCCCCGCCAGATTGGCGCTCAAGCCCCCGATGAGGACCCTTGCGTCACTGCCCAAGGCCACCTTGAGGTCTACATTCAGAGTCGGCCCAGCACTCTTTTTGGCAGCTTTGACAAATACCACATCGCTGGACGGACGCGGCCCACCGAAGGCATTCCCGAGAATGCGCAGGCGGTTGGTCAGGATGCTTCCATCCACCTGCACGGCCTTGAGATCGCCCGTCACCTGCAGATCCGGCGCCACGGCGGCCTGCACTTCGGGAAGATTGAGAGCGCTAAAATCCTGCCCGGTAATATGGAAGGCAAAATGCTCCAATCTGGGACCCAACAGGTCCAATGTTCCCTGGCCCTGCAATTGCCCCTGGC
>JAJYPA010000242.1 GCA_021795795.1 Pseudomonadota bacterium
GCCTGGTGCCCCTGCCGGAGCACCAGGTGACGCGGGGTTTCGAGAGCGTGTCCTTCGACCTGCGGGCGCTGGCCCACGGCAGGCCACGGACGGGCTCGGGTTATCAGGTGTCGCCCGTCGGCAAAGCAAAGGGAGAGAAGACCGGACGTTTCATTGTCCGTCGCGACGACGGCTGTGTGATTTGCGGAAGCAAGGATCATTTGCACGCCCATCACCTGCGCAAACGTTCGCAACAGGGTTCCAATCGTGTCGGCAATCAGGTCGCGTTATGCGAAGACTGTCATGACGATGTGCATGCCGGACTGATCGAGTTGCCGATCAAGGACGGTGCGCAGTGGCGGGACGCCAGCATGGTGAATGCGGTGTGCGGGAAGTTGAGAAAAGCAGCAGGGGATTTGGGTCTGACGCCCGTGCCCGTCGAGGAATCCGTTTCGGCCCGCCGCCGTCTCGGTCTGGAGAAAACCCATGCGCTGGATGCGGTATCGGTGGCGGTCGCCCTGACCGGTGCGGGTGCCGTGGACCAGCGGGATGCTCTGGACATGGACCTGGCGCAATATCGCCGACACCGGCGGGCGCACATTCATGCCCAGCGGGACCGGCTCTATTATCTGCCGGGTGAGAAGCAGGCCGTCGCGCACAATCGCCGCAATCGCTGCGATCAGGGCGATGTGGATTCCCTGGCCGAGTTCAGCAGGGCCCGCCCGCAGGATGTGGGGCGCCTGCAGGTGAAAAAGGCCGTCCGTCTGTATACGCCGAACCGGGCGAAAGCGCCGGCAGTTGCTGGAGATCTATTCACCTGGCAGGGAAAGCCGTTCGTGGTGCATGGCACCAAGGACAAAGGGCGCAACCTTCATTCGACAGAACTTCTGCCTCTCAGCGGAAAAACCTATCTTCCCGTAAGCCATGCCAAGCTTTGCTTGCGCAATACCGGAATGGTGCCGTGCGTACGACTTATCAACAAGATAGCTTCAACAGAAGGGTAAGCGGGAATGGGGCGGTCGATGACCGCCGCGCTATCTCTCCCCGGCATCAATGCCTGGGTTTCCCGCGCAAACTGATGATCACCATCCGGATGGCAGCATCTGCCGCATATACTGGGAAGCCAAATTCATGGTTGACGGCAAACAGCGCGGACGCGGATTTTCTGTGCGCAAATATGGCTACGAAGGGGCATGGAGGTTGGCCACAGCAGAGCGTAAGCGACACGATGGTCGTCCGGTCCCCGCAAAAGCTCCAGATCCCCCAGCATGGCTTGTGGAGTTTGCTGCGGAGCGAGGGTTGGCGGGCTTATGAAGTGGCATGCGCATATTACTGAAGCCTTCGAGAATCCCGTTGGTGATCTGGCTGTCGAACCAGCGGAGCACGCCGTCCTAGTGATTCATGATTGTGTAGGCGACTGCGCATGCGGCTGGACGTGCCGCGCATGATACGGAAATATAGAATGGAGCACGATTTCGACAAATTTTTGCGGGATACGATGAAATAAGCCATGTTGCCACCCTATATCACCCATATCACATTATCGACAGGACACTCCCGGCACAGTCCGCGCAGCGAAGTGAGCGATGACGTACTTTCTGCGTTGGCACCATGGCTGGACCATGCCGTAATTAGCGGCCAGCGAGAACCGCTGCCCGTTCCCGAGTTATCGCATTTCAGTGCCCACGTTACGCGCGATCAAGGGCTCCTTCTCTGTACGATGTATGGTCCGTCTGGGCCGCATAGAGCCAGCAAACCCTACGTTGGAGATACGATCCCCATCGTCACAATCGGGTTTGCCCAGAGTATACGCCGTGGGCAAGAGTTGTGGGCGTTAATGCGAACGCAGTTCGGCGCAGCGGATATTCAGAAACCGCCTGAGCCCTGGTGTGCGGCGGCCATCCTGCCAGGCATTACGGCCTATCCAGGTATGGCGGAGTGGCTCGGCGATTTTGAGCGGTGTCTGGCCTGGGCATGGATTACCCGGAATCCGCAGATGACTGTCGTAGAATAGGCTGATACGAAGGAAAACATTGGCAGGCGTCGTTTAGGGGGTTACATGGAAAAGGTCGTCGGAAGTCATTACGCAGAAGCGGCGGAAATTAGCGTCGAGCCATGGGGAACTGTCTCTATAGGCGTCTGCCCGGTACTTGCCAACAGCAAAGGGCGCCCCAAGCTCGGCAAGGCAGTCGTACGCATCACAGGGCCGAATACCGAAGGCGGGATTGCGGCCATCAATCGGCTGGCGGAGATCGTTGTGCGGCAACTGGATGCCGGAGAAGGAGTATATACCGGCCCCAGAAATCTTTGCACGGACTCCCCTTATGCAAAAGGCGTTTTCAGAGCATAGAGCACGTTTTTTGCATCAGCCATTGCAGGGGCTTTGTGCTCGCAAGAACGGCGAAGACCCCGCGCAGGTTGTGGCTGACATGGAAAGCGCTTGGAACGCGCACTGCGCCAAAGCGGCACCGGGAATGTGACACCCCAGGGCATCGAAACATGGCTTGAACGGGGAAACATTATGATTAACGAGCATGTTGGATCGCCGCGCAGGAGAATTGTGGCAGCGGTGCTTTTGGGCTTTGTTGCTGGCGTGGTTCTAGGTGTTATTGCCGGCGTTCAGCTATCACTCAACGAACCTGTTTTTGCCCGAGCCGTGGACCATAAGGCCTACTACCCGCAAGAAGAGGTGGCCCGACATGCAATTGCCGGAAATATAGCTTTGAACGAAGAGCTTGAAAGGGCTGAAATAAAATTGACCACAAAAGCCGGTCTGCCCCGTGCACGCGGGGATGAAAGGGAGTGTGCTTTCCGCGACCACCAGCGGGTCGTCGTTTGCCCCGTGCATACGGGGATGAAAGGGCACAGATGTACGCCGCCGTGCTGGACGTGGTGTTTGCCCCGTGCATACGGGGATGAAAGGGATAGCAACGTTCATCGCTATCACATGGGTATGTTTGCCCCGTGCATACGGGGATGAAAGAAATAACGGTCCGCCCCGATGCTGCCAGCAGGGTTTGCCCCGTGCATACGGGGATGAAAGGAACAGGGAACGCAAATCGGGTAAATCGGGTGGGTTTGCCCCGTGTATGCGGGGATGCAAGAAAAGAGAAAGATGTTGGTTGCCCCGTGCATGCGGGGATGAAAGGATAAGGGGCAGGAGTTGTCCCGGTAATAGACCGTTTGCCACGTGCATACGGGGATGAAGATGAAAAGGAAAATAGCAAACGAATATGCAAAGCCTGGATTTTGGACAGTTATCGGCACAGACTATCAGAATGTCCCGCAGTACTCCGCCCATAGCCGCAGGCTTGGGGGGTGGTGAAGCGGGACGATTGTGGCGCAGTGGATCAAATATTTGACCTGGTCAGAACCAGATTAAGCCGATTCCGTAGCGCTCAGTTTCCAAATTTATAACAACAAAACCCGTATGCCATGATGGTGAGAAGACCATCCATACGGAGTGCCATTCGTGCAGCACTTTTCCAGATACAACCGCGCGCTTTCGCGCATGGCCGCAAAAACATCCGCGCAGGAACGGAACCGGAAAATCGACGAGAGGGCGATTCGAGGTCTGCAGGATATCCATCCCGGAGACCTTGTTCGTTACGCCTTCGACTGGCCGGTGTTGCGCGTGATTTCCGTTTCTCCGATGCGGATCGAAACCGTGAATGATGCCGGGCAGGTGATTACTTTCCATGGCGTGGAGTCGCCAGTTCCAGGCATCAGACTGCATGACCCCATAACGGTTGACGATCGTCTGCACAAAGCCAACGGCTGATGTGATCAATTTCTGATCGTTTTCCATGGATCATAATGATCCTTGCCGTTTTCTCATCGATAACGTGCGGTAAACGGTGCGTTATTGAAAAATTTTCCTGAAATGGTGGTGTTACCATGTCTTGGATGTTGGGAATGATGCGGTTTTCCGCGCAATCCGGATAATTTCAAAAGGATCAGTCATCATGCCATTGGAAAGCACCATCAACGCCCAAAAAACTTTTCGTCTCGCCATGTCCATCTTTCCAGCATACGCCTCGGAAATCGAGGATTACGGCTCCGACTCCACGGGCCAGTTCTCGGGGAAGCTGTTTCGATCGCGCATCTCGGATAACCGCAAGATCAGCGAAACCTATCTGGATATGTACGATGCGGATCCCGCTCCATTTCTGGCGCTCTTCCATGAAGCCTGCGACCCCCTGAACAAAGCGACGATTGCCGCTTTGGCGGGACGTTGGGATGAGGACAGCGAGGACGAGAATGACCGGCATGTGGCGGGTTGCCACCCTGTTTTTTGGGATGAAGCGGCGCCCATGCGTCAATGTCTGGAGCAGTCCGGACGCGACGACATTTCGGAGATTGAACTGCTGGCCGTCATGCTTTCCGGCATGGTTCTCCTGTTCCGTGCGCAGGATGGCGCCTCTGCGGACATGGCCGCTTGTTTCCATGGGGATGGCAGCATGGTTTCGATGGACCATTTGCAGGATATGGAACGTCTGGCTTCCAGCATGGAAGAGGACGAAAACAACGACGATGGACACGACACCGATCCGCCGGACGACTACGAAGAACTGCAATTCAATTGAAAGGGACCACATTGGCAAAAGACCACTATCAGACACTTGGGCTGGATTATTCGGCGAGGACGGATGATATCCGCCTCGCTTTCCGGACGCTGGCGGCAACCTGCCACCCGGACAGAAATCCGGGAGAGAAGGCGCGGGAAAAGTTCCTGGAGATCCGCGCGGCTTACGACGTGCTCATAGACCCGGTATCCCGGTCTGCCTATCTGGACAGTCTGCGCCAGGCGGTGCGGGAAGGGCGGCCCGATGATCTGGCCGCTGCAGCCTGGAACAGTTATCTGGACCGTATTTTGACCAAATCTGCCGCGCAAACTCCCGGCTTTAGCCGTGGGGCAGGTTCAGAAGGGGGAATGTGAATGCCCTGTGAAGCACAAGAACTTGTCAAACCAAGTGCGAACGTCGCATCCGACCAGACATCCTCAACGGCCTTGACCAAGGCATTTGCTCGACAGTTGGCCGAGTACCTGGAATTTGGCGGAGACCCGGTTCGCGTCGGCAACGATATCCAGAAGTTTGCCGATCAGCATGGTGATGATGCCGTGTCCGCGGTGGTCGATGAATTAAGCGACATCGACCTGTCCAATGTTCTGCGCCAGTTCGACCTGACGTTCACCTCTCCAATTCAGCAAGCGGTCACTCCGGAGCGTTTCGCGGTGCTGGTAGAAATGGAGCACAAATACGCGGCCGGAGATTATGCGGAACTGCGCGGCATGCTGTCCGGCGTACTGTTCGCCGAGTCTGACGAATCCCCGGATGACCACGTCATCGAGTGTTTGAATGCCATTGCCTTGCGGCCGCATGCCGTGGATCTCATATCCGGCATGCTGGCGAAACATGCGGAGAGAGGCGTTCTCCAATTCTGGTTCTCCGGAGATTTCCATGGGGATACTGAATCCGGGTATGACCAATGGCTGAATCAATGGCTGGATGATTGCCAAAAGGGAGCAGCCGAGCCCATGAATGTGGATGATTTGCGCAGCCTGGCAGCGCCTTGCACAAGATCCATCGATGCGGGTGCTGGTTCGGATATGGCCGATGGCGATTTGCAGCAACTTTGCTGGGTGTTACGGGAATACCATGAGGAATTGTTCCTGGATGTGGTGTTGCAAATATTGCGTGACATGGCCCGGCGTCACATCGAAAACGGGGGTGCGTAATGCTGCCGGGACGTTCCATGGTTCATTTACTGTTTCAGGAATGCTGGATACGGCTGAATCGGGAAGAGTCTGTACAGGCTTTTCAGCACATTCGTGAAACCGGGCCAGCCTACGTATCCCTGTTCGCGGAGAAGTATATCGGCAGTCCGTTCGTTCAAAAGGATCTGATGGCTGCGGTGTATATGGTGGACGCCATGGCTGCTGTCGCCCTGTATGCATGGCGCCAGCAGCACCCGGAGGCCGGACGCGATGAGGTCTATCAGTATTTTCTGAAGACCCCGTTCTCGCAACTGATCGACAATGGCATTTATCTGTATCGCCAGGTCGTCGGGGACCCTTCCGTCCAGGATGGATCTGACTGGTCTGCAGACTTGTCCTCGGTTACCGCGTTCGCGCGGGATTATCCGGTTTTTTTGCGGGTGCGCAACGATGTGGAAACGCTGAAGCGCATCGCGGCGGTGTTAGGGTTCGTGAACGATGAAGCCTTTCGTTGTGCCAAGGACGCCATCATTGAACTGCGTGAAGACGGAAACGTTTTGCATCAGGCTTTGCGTTCCTTGTTGGCAGGCATGGTAATGGGGTTCAAAAAACCGTGGCTCATGTTCTATCCGGATGACATGCTGAAAATGTTGCGCACGCTGTATCTGGACCATTGCAGGGCGCATTCGAAAAAGCTCCCGACGACTCTGGAAACGGTCCTGTCCAATGACCAGATATCCATGCTCACCGCACAGGACCGTGAGTTGATGGCGTCCTGTCTGCGTGGTGCCGTGATCGAATTGCAGCGGCTTTGGGGCGACCACGAATATTTGTCCGAGATGATTGCCTGTCCGGGACCGGAAACCTTTTATTCCGGGAAGCAGTCCTTGTTCCGGCGAGCTTTTTTGGATACCAGCAGACAGATGTTCGATGGCGATCATTGCGCCGGCACCCGAGAATGGGATCTATCCGTGTTCAACCTCCCCGTCTGGATTGTTTTTCTGGAAAAGGCGTCCGGAATCGCGTTCAAAGGCGAAGAATACGATACGGACGCTCAGGTGGACTATCTGCGAAGTCTATGCGCCAACGCAGACGAATATCCGCTGCAATGGGAACGGGCATCGTTGTTCCTGATGACGGATGCGCCATGGATTCCGGTTCAGCGGGAGCATTACACGCTGATATTTGATGCCTTGAAGCGGGCCGTAACGGCGTCTCGGGAACATGGATGTGAGGAGGACCGGATACGCGCCACCATCGCAGTGATGGAACATTTGGAAAATGGGACATCGCATTCGGTTTAGATTTTCGGACGACGAGTGGTGATACGCGAAGAATTTTTTTAGAAAATCGTTCTTGGTAGTCATGATATTATGGTGTTGTTCAGCAGCAGGAAACGGTTCTTGCGCTGACCGCTCTTTCCAAATCTAAGACATACCCGTGCGTCCGGCGCATCTATGAGACCGGACGCACACCAGAGCCTATACGCATAAGCTCTGGTGTGCGTGGCAACGCACAAGGGGGAAGCTCCAGGCCTGGAGTGGACCCCTCCGCAGTAGTCTAATGGCTAAGACCCAGTAACCGATTGGCGTTCAAAGCGCGAAGCGCTAGCGAAGGTGCTTTAGCACTGTAGCGGATAGATTCGCCATCGCAACCTGCAAAGTTGCGAATGATGGAGAAAGGGGGGAGATGCTGGGTTCAAAGTGCTTGCACTAGCGAAGCGGATAGATTCCCAGCCTGCGGAATTATTCAATGTCGCTGTACCGACTGGTAGGGCTTTCTTAAAAATCGCCGATCCACGGAACGATACAGCGGCGCTTATTCAACGTGTGAAAAGTCTGTGAAATAGGGGCTGTAGGCTTAAAAGCAGCCATCGGCTAAGGAGTGGGGGATACAACGAAGTGAGTTGGCGCGGGAGCACGGAAATCCCGTCCTGTACCGATGGCAGCGGACAACAGTCCTTAATGTCTAGGTAAAAACCGTGGGTCAGGTATCCGGATGGATAACTCAAGCACTCACCGCGAAAAGCAGGCATAAGTAGCGGATGGGAGAAGGAAAGCCGGAAGAGGAATCTTGCGAGGCGTCGTCTGTGGAGAAGACCGATACACCGGCACCGTGGAGAATACCCAATCGTCCACGGGTCAATGCTGGT
The DNA here is from genome assembly GCA_021795795.1 of Pseudomonadota bacterium. The sequence goes on from JAJYPA010000242.1 coordinate 7,851, forward strand.
GAACCCTTTGGCGTAATAGCACACCCTATTGATTTTGATTTGACGCATATCCGTTGGTAGCGGTTGCCCATGTGGGTTTGGCCAGACACACATGGGCGGCAGATGGTTTCTCTTCCATGCCCAGGCCTGGACTTGGAAGAGGTGAAGCCAGCGAAACCTAAAGAGGTTCCCTGCGGGTTCGATTCCCGCTGTGCGTCACCCTTTTTGTTCAGGAGGTCTTTGGTATGGTGAAGAAAGAACAACCAATGCGAAGAGTCTACATAGCTGGCCCGGATATCTTCCGAGTCGGGTGGCCAGATATTGCAGAAAAAATCGTGAACGCCTGCGATTTGTGGAATTTTGAGGCGCTGTTGCCCATACCGGCCAACCAAAGTCTGGATCGCCCTGATGTGATCGGGATTACCGTACCGGGCAAACCGAAGGATGCGGCGCCGGTGTTTGAATCATGCCTGGATATGATCCGGTCCTGCGATGCGATGGTCGCTGACATTACGCCATTCCGCGGCGACGAGCCTGATGCTGGTACGGTGTTCGAAATAGCGACGGCGTACGCCCTGGGGAAGCCCGTGGTGGCCTACACCCGAGATACGCGGCTGACCTATGAGCGGCACCTGCACAACGGGTCAGCGACCGAGTGTGGCGCGTTGCTCTGCCGTTCCGGGTTCCTGGTTGAGCAGTTCGGTTTGCCCTGCAACGTCATGGTTGCGCAATCTTGCAAGGTGATTGTTTTTGGTGGCGTGGTAGAGGGTTTATTCGCGCTGAAAAACTATTGGCTTCAGTCGGCGTAAAATCGCCATGAAAGAAATAACCCACCGCTTCCGTGGTCCTGCAGCTAAATCGCTTTGCCGATGTTATTTTACCAAAAAGGAAAGGATATACCATGATCAAAAAGCAGTTTGCCGCACGTATCGCCGTACTGAGCGCCGTCGCCGTCGGACTTTCGGGTTGCGCGGCCGCGCAGTTGGCGCTCACCCACAAGAACCTCGACGTCCAGACCAAGATGTCGAACACCATCTTTGTGCCGCCGGTATCCCCGTCGAAGCAGACGGTCTACGTGCAGTTCAAGAATACCTCCGACCAGTCGCTGGATGTTCCGGCATTGACGCAGGAACTGGACGCCAGGATGGAAAGCCAGGGCTACCGGGTGGTGCCGTATCGTCAGGCTCACTATCTTCTGCAGATCAACGTTTTGTCTATCGGTAAGATGTCCCCGTCTGCGGCCCAGAGCGCATTGGGCGGTGGTTATGGTGGTGCGTTGGGTAGTGCCCTGGCTGGTGCGGCCGCGGGCGGGTTGATCGGTCAGTCGTATGTGGGTGCTGGCGTCGGCGGGCTGGTTGCTGGAGTGGGCGGGCTGGTCGCGGATTCGCTGGTCAAGAACGTCACCTACGCCATGATTACCGACGTGCAGGTGGGTGTGCGGTCCCGCCATGCGGTCCAGCAGTCTACCAGCGCGGATCTTCAGCAGGGGACCAGCACCACTACGACCCAGAATACGTCCGAGGTCGGGCATTGGGTGGACTACCGCACTCGTATCGTGTCCACCGCGAATAAGGTGAATCTGTCGTTCAAGACGGCGTTGCCTGCGTTGCAGGGGCAGTTGGTGCATAGTTTGGGCGGGATTTTGTAATACCGTCTGCAGGTAAAAATGCGCGGCCATCTTCGGTGGCCGCTGTTATCAAGGAATATAGTTATGCACAAACAGAATTCAAAGGTGTTTCCGTTCCCTGGCAAAAACCACTCAGGAGCGGTTCATCCAGAAGGACCGAGGCTTTCCTGCAGATTCTGGTGGCATAACTATACCCCTTGGGAGATAACCGCCAGGAGGGATGGACTTTATACTGCGGTGCTCCAAGAGCGCACCTGCAAACATTGTGGAATAATTAAAAGTCGCGTACAAAAAGTCCGTTTGGCGTGACATTATTTTTAGGAGGGTGCCTTGAGTATTATCGGAACGATTGGGGCCGTTGTCGGGGCTATCGACCTTAGCATGGAAACTCCCATGACTAACCCGCGTCTGTCATCGCCGTAAAGATTGTGGGTGAGTATATCGTCTTGATGCATGACAGGAATCACGGCTGCAGCGTCACCAATGGCGCCGAAAAAATCTGTCGTTTTGTCCACGATCAGTTGTTGGCACGGATTCCGTATGAAAATATCCGTTGGGTATATCGGGACACCATGTGTCACGTCGATGAGATCGTTACGGATGGTATCCATGTATCATTCCGTCCGGTGTTACCCGACGACGAACAAGTGTCGCGCGCTATTGAGGTGGTCAAGTCAGTCGCTTGCCTGAAATAGGAGTTTTAACTTGGGACCGAAGAAAATCACTATCGCCGAACAAGACCTTGCCGAAGTGTACCAGCAGGAAATCGGTGAGATCCTGGAATTTCTGGGGCTGGGTATTGCGGAATGCCTAATCACGGACGAGTCCAGCATCCACGATTTTTCCACCTATTATCCTGAAGCGGAATGCCCAGCGGAGGCTTGCGGCTCCTACATGGAAGAACTTGACCGATGGGACGCATGGCTGGAACAGTCGTGGCCTCGCCGGTTTCCTGGTGTGGTATTGGGCCGGTCACATACGGAGAGCATTCTGGTCAGCCTCGCCGCCAGGATTCGGGAGAGTCGTAATGTCCAGTAATACGCACACGGCGCATGGATCGGACCACGACTGTTTTAGATGCGCACAAGAGTGGGATTTGGCGCACCCGGACGAAGTTTTCCCTGTTGCGATCAGCCGAATGTGGCTCTGCCCGGTCTGCGGCAACAAAAGATGCCCAAAGGCCACGGATCACCGCCTGGATTGCACCGGCAGCAACGATCCCGGCCAGCCTGGGTCCCAATATTAACAGCGTCGTTGGAGCCATCGACGTTACGCGGGTAAGGAGGATAATAGGTGAGCAAGACGGCAGAAGAAGCACCGGCGTTGAGCAATCTGTTGGTCTACGAGCATTACAAGGGCGGTCGTTACGAGTATTTCGGGCGGGCGACACAGGAATCTGACGGGACGCCATTGGCGCTGTATCGCAGCGTCGACACCCAGACCATGTTTGCCCGTCCGGCGTCCGAGTTTTTTGGCGATGTCATGATTGACGGAGTCAGCGTGCCTCGCTTTCGCTTGGTCTGATCAGGTGGCGGCATCCGCTAATGCTAGTGTTGCGCACATCCATTCACAACCAACCCTTGAAGGACTTGCAGGCTGCGATAGGAGCAACCATACGGAAAACCAGACATGCTGATTGTTATTGAAGGTGTTGTGATGCCCGACCGACGGAAATTTAGGCCATCGGATTGGGCGGAAATGCTGATTGAGGGG
>JAJYPA010000243.1 GCA_021795795.1 Pseudomonadota bacterium
CCAAGCTGCAAACGGAGATCATGCCAACCTGCCCTGCCGTATTGCAGGAGCACTTCGGAAAGTACGAGAAGATGGTGGCGGGGCTGGCTCTGATTCTGGACATGGCCGAACGCGCAAACGCAGGTGGGATGATAGGCGCGATTCGTGAGGATCCGATGCTCCGAGCAATCGCTTGGGCAGATTTTCTCGGCGCACATGCCCGCCGCGTTTATCACCTATGGATGCACCCCGAGGTGAGAGCCGCGCAACGCCTGAGTGATGCTCTGCTGCAACGAAAATTGCCTGACCCGTTCACCGTTCCTGATGTGCAGCGCAAAAACTGGGGAGGGCTAGGATCACCCAAGACGATCAGTGCGGCGCTGGAGTTTCTGGAGTCAACCTGCTGGGTTCGTGGTTATGTCCAAGAGTCTGGAGCCAAAGGTGGCAGGCCCTCGCCGAGGTTCGAGGTAAACCCAAAAATCTACCGAATGAACGCAGAAAAGGACGTTACAAAACCTACAAAACTGTCAACCGAGGGGTTTAGTAGATTTAGTAGCGTGCCATCTAGCGTTCGTGAAAATATTTTTTCTGACGACGACGACATCGACTTTGAGGATATCCGGCCATGAACGCAGCGCAGATAATCGTGGACATTGTTAATTGCGGTGGCTCCATATACATGCAGGATGGGCGGCTCAAGGTCAAGGGCATCCCTGCTGTTTTAGTGTCGGTAGTAAAATCTCATAAGGTAGCGTTAATGGCATTATTGTCGCCATCAACCCCCTCCGCCCAATCCATCCAAAATGAGAGTGGAGGTCAACCAGATACTGCTACGGATCAACCTGAGTCAACGAAAAAACCTTTATTACCTGATGAGTTAACCATACCTCGGCAGGAATGCGCGAGCAGTAGCAGTGAATATATGGGTACCGACTGGGTTTGCTGCCGGGATTGCCGGAGCTATCTGCCCGGCAAGCCATTGCCTTCACAAAGCCTTGGAAGGTGTCTGGCCACTGCGAACGGGGCGCCGCCCGGTGAGGGATCTGGCTACAAGGCATGCTTCCCTTTGGCCACCAGGAGATGCCCAAAATTCATGCCAATTTAGGTTATGCCGGAAGGACATGCTACTCCGATAGTCACAATTTAGCCTGATAACGGACGCGGGAAGGCCTCAATATAACCGGATTATGGCCACATCTTGAGTCAATGATGGAAAATGTTCTGTGTATAGAAACCCCCATAAAAAAGTTTCAGTACATCGTACTAGGCCCATGAGGAAATGATATAATTAAGGAGATATTTATGAATCGTGAAACCAGAGATAAAGATGTTGTGTTATCCATGCCAGAACTTCAAGGGTTCTCGACCACGAAAGAATATCAGGCGGCGATGCAGCGTTGGGTGAGAGATTCTTTATTGTTAAAAGGAGATAACGGCAATCAGCGCAAACCTGTCACGGTGCAGACACTCCGGGCAAAAGCGCACATGCTCGAGACCAGATTTGGTGATCTACATCGCGCTGCGCTCTGGATGATTGGAGACGATGCCCAAAAGAGCTTGCGTCCATCCACCTATCGGGGGTACAGATTGGCGATAGAACAGACATTAACAGATCGTAATGATCAGGAGGGGCTGCTGATTATTTCGCGCGCTCAACAAGACTTTAAAAAAGCCAAGACCGCCAAGGCTTCTACTCGGCGCCGAAGAAAGACGGTTGCTCCACAGGATATTAAGAAAATAGCAGATTGGCTAGGCGAAGAAGGCGTACGGAGGTCAAAAAAAATGGTGGCCACCCTTCATGATGCAAGGTACGCTGGTTGGCCGATTCGCACGCTCGCTATGTTTTTGGCCACTATTGGCACTGGACTGCGGCCCAGTGAATGGCAACATGTGGAAACTCGTTATGACGCAGATGGCGCGCCTTACCTTTGGGTAAGATGTGCCAAAACTCAGGGTGATATAGTTCTGTACCGCGGCGTCCCGTGGCCTCCAGATGGCGGTCCATATCAGATTAGTCTTTCAGCGCATATGGAGGAGATGGGCGAATTCATGGCCAATGGTGGCAGTTATGAACAATATCTCAGGACGTGTAGGCGCTGGCTCCATAAAGCAAACAATGCAGTTTTCACTGACAGGAAAATGGTGATAGATTTTCTTTCTGGGCGGCATACATTTCATGCAAAACTACTTAATGATGGGGAGTACAGTTTGGCGGATATTGCCGCGATCATGGGGCATTCAACCATGACGGATCAGGTCTATGGAAAAGGCAAACGAAGTGGGGGATTCAGCGCATCCGTTCAAGCAATTTTAACGCCAAAGAATACTGATCCTAAGCCATAAGCTCCACGGTCTGACATGCCAGGTGCGCAGGTTTAAATATGGTTGCGCGCTGTTCAACCAAGATTTTTCGAAGAGTTGCGGATATCCGCCAGAGCTGCTGGGATAATAATGTTGCATTCTGCATAAACCTTGCATGCGGCACCCCGAAAATAATATTTTATGCCCGCCAGCGATGATTGATATCACCCAATGACGGGTAGGCAGTGAAGCAGTCCTTCCTGTCCACCTTGGGAACGAGTAATGTCGACCATGAGCGACCGTCCAGACACATCTCGCTTAAAGGTGGTAGTTTATGTGGGCGACTTTCACCAAGACGGAAGAGTAGCTTCCGTATAACCGAAATTGCGCACCAGAGCAGCATGAATGATGGTGCATTGTATACCCTCAGCAGCCCACCTGGTGATTTGTTCCTCGTGTTCTGTGAGCGTGGATGCGCTGGGCAGGAGCAGCCTGCTGGCGGTGATGCTGCAAGGACAGCGAGGTCGCCGTCGTCGGGGTAAAGGTTGCTTCGGGTCCAGCCAGCCCGTGTAGCGTTGCCTGATGACGTGGTGCGCCCAGTTTCTTGCGCCCCATGAGGTCTGGAACGGGCAATCACTCGATCCCGGCCCCCCTAGCGCATACGCACCAAAATTGGGTACATCGTAAATATCTCAAACCTATTACCCATGCTTACCTCCCAAAAGCAGGGAGGGTAACCGATCCACGGGAAGTCCAAGACCCTACTACTAAAGCACTATGTGGGGGGCTCCTTTATACCGATCCGGAAGTGGCGCTATTACGCCGATCCCAGGGTGACGCAATTATGCCGACTACGTTTTGGCTCCATATTGCCGATCCGTGACAGTTATCCTATTGAAATATCAAAGCACGTCTCGCGGCAAGACGGCGGTGTGCGGTTGGAGATGCGAGTGGGTAGGCGGGGGGGGGATGAAATGGTCCGGAGACATGTGTTGATTCAATCGAGCAAAAAGCAGTTAAGGTCTTGCGACGGCTGGTAATGCCCCCGTCGGTTTAGCCAAGGCATTTTCGTAAATCGGGCGATAAAAAACAGCGGAGGTGCGCAGAAATTAGTTGAACCTAAGACCACACTCTGGTAGTCTCCATTGAAAATAGAAACATAGGCCGCATAGGGTTCTTATGAACCTAGAAGAAATTCTCGAACAGAGTCTCGCCCGGGTCGACCAGCCCGTCGGCAATGCTGAGAAAGCCATAAGTCGACAGCGCCTCACGCAGTTCATTGCGTTTCATTATCTTCCATTCAATGCATTACGCAATCATCTCTACGGAACCACTAAGCCAAGCAATCCTTTGACGGGAGAAGCCCGACGAATCGGCGACTTTCTGGTCGCTGCGAAAGTTCTCGACTACTGCAAGGGGCTCTATCAAAGCCCAAATGATAACGACATCACCCGTTATCTTCGTGGTGGATGGCTAGAAGAGTACATATTTCTCTGTTTGCGGGAAGCTGGCGCTGATGAGTGTTACTATAGCTTGCCCATTCATTGGGGAGACAACAACCCTCCCTCCTGCTTTGAAATTGATGCAGCCGCGTACCATGCGGACAATGTGGTTTTCGCGTCCTGCAAGACACTGAATCCTTGGCCCAAGGACGGTACGTCGACGCAACTACGCCGCTTCATGTCTGAGGCGTTGAGTTGGGAACACTTGTTCTCTCAAGGGCGGGCAAAGTGTCTGGTGGTTACGACCATCGAATTCATTGACCGCAAGCGCAAAACCGTTCGGCTTTCCAATCTCTTTGAACAAGCGGAGTACATGAACGAGGTGTTGGTGGGCATGGAAACGCTCGACTGGGACCAAATGGTCAAATTGTGCGGTATGCTGATTCAAGGCGCGGCCATGGAGGAAATCGCGCATACCGAATATGAAATGGAATTGCATTGTTGCTGACCGGGAGACGCTATTGGATGCGCATCAATTTACGATTTTTTTAGCATCACGATTTGATGAATTTGATGATATACGCCATGCCGTCCACGATAAAATAACTAGTTTTAATAGTCATGGTTTTGCGCTTAAGGCTGTTAACCTTAATGACCGACAGGTATCTGCGGATAGTCCAATAACCAGAAGTCTGGGCTATGTACGTGAATCTGATGTTATGATTCTTCTTTTGGGCGACACCTACGGTTCCGTTCCAAAAGGTTATGACCAATCCTACACCCATCTGGAATATGAAGAAGCGTGCAAGGACGAAAATGGCGTCGATGTGTTGGTATTTTGTATAGGGCGCAGCTACGCCGATGGCAAAATATCTTATTCTGATGACACAAGACTTGCCGCATGGCAAAGAGATATTCAGGATAATCAGACTATCGGATTCTACCAGCCAACCCAGACTCCCGATGAGATAGCCAAAGACATTTTTCAAAGGCTTTTGGAAAATCTTTATGAGCTATCATTGGGTAAGATATACGCAGAACAGGGGGAAGAAGAAGCTATCCTGGAAGTAGCGGAGGCTGAGGAGGATGAATCGTCTTTCGGCGGAAAGAACGAAATCGAATATCTGAGTAAGCTGATTTTAGGCAAGCCTACGAACATGCTGGAATCGTGGAACCTAGACACAAATTCTACGCTCTCTGCAATGGCTGCGGAGTGGGTTGTGGACGCTGCAAAAGCCAAGTCGCTTGGCAATTACCGTATTGCGGCTCAGAATCTTCAAAGAGCGCTTGAATACAAGCCGCTGAATTGGGACATAAACATCGACTTGGCGGAACTCTATGCAAAGCGTGGAAGCCGGAAACGACTTTTTGAAGCTAAAGAGCTTGCTCTGCAGGCCTCGCGGATTGCGGAATCACAGCAACTGTCTTACCACGCGGCTTACGGATATATCATCGCTTCAGAAGCCTCCCGTAAACTTGAGGATAAAGAAACTGCACTGGCTTACAGCCAGAGGGCCATGCAAACCATGGGTGACCGGGTTTTTGTTTCGGCCTATATAGAGCACGCGAGGAATCTTCTTCTCGCAGATAGAAAGCAGGAGTCCCTTGATTATCTCAAAACGGTGTTGCGTATTAGCACCGCAAAATTTCGTACCGTATTGCGTGACCCTTTCTTCAATCCGGTCCGGAATGATATCAATAAGATGATACGTCAATACAAAGTATTGCTCATTGAAAAAATATCGCCCATCATTGACAATGAGCGTTTACTTCTGACTCTGATGGCAAATCCCAGGCAGCCGCTTTCCGTGGACGTCGGTCAATCACTGCAATCCATTGTCGAAACTGCGAGGACATCTCTTCGCAATCAGCGCGGTCTTGCTGCAGCACTTTTCGGAAAAGCTGAAACCCTTCATAGACAACTTGAAACCTCAGTCAATAACATAGCTAATAATGTATTTCGACTGCCTGAAAACATCCGCGGCCTTGAAATCGTGCGATGGCAGAAGAAGGAGGGCGATATCGTGACGCACGGTGACACGCTCTTCGTCTATCGGTGGAAACCCGGAGGTGACCCAAAAGAGTGGCAATATAGCGGCAATAGCGTAGTGCGCATTTATCGCATACTGAACAAGTCAGGCATTGCCAATCAGGATAACCGGAATTTGTGCACGTTTGTCCCAGAAAATTACGTCATTCCCCAACCAACGCAGTATGACCAATATTGTCAACGATTGGAACAGATGAAGTTGAAGCTGAAGCTATTGCAGGAAGCTACAGAGGTGTTACAACGTAGACGCACTGCAGTCACACTTGGCAGCATCTTTTTGATGTTGGCGGCATTGTTGCTGATGGTCATGCAACAAGCAACCTCTATGGCTTTTTTTTCCTTGTTTATCGGAACGATGTTGCTGATATATGGATTCAAATACAGTGGTTACCGTACTCTTCGACTCAAACATTTTGTCTCTGACGCGCAAATCAACAGACGGTGGCTGTTTGCCACGAAGGAGGAAACTAAGACTCTAATCGCTGAAGAGGTCAAGCGACGGGAAGAGCAGTTGGCCGATGCAGCACAATTTCGTACTCAAGTGTCCGAATCGCTTAGACAGTTTATTCGCCTTTTGAGTCGTCAGCCCAATAAGCTATTTCCTTTTGGCAGCCGATTTTCTCAGGAGTCGGGGAAACTTCTTCGTGTTGCCAAAGACGATGACAATATCACAATCATGCCGGTGCTCAAAGATTTCCCGAAATGGTTGGGTGTAGACTACGACAACGATTACCCAACTTATTGGTTGGGTAGGATCACTACCAGACCATCTGATAGGCAGACTGTATTATCACTTAGGGGATTCTTTGATGAGGCATGACCTCATACCCGTTGTAATGCAGATGCTCTCCGATGGTAAGAACAGGTGGCACGGGTGTCTGGTAGGGATCCTTTCGTTTACGCACTCAGAACACTCCGCATCGCACTTTGTTAAAAATAACGTTGCAGGATGGTCCGGAAAATATCCATGACACATCTTGATGATTTATCTGACGGTCGTTTGCCTCTGGTACTTGGAATCACCGGACACCGCGATATCGAGGATAGGGAACAGGCGCGCCTTCTCTTGAAAAAAGAGATCGCAGATCTCGCAGGGAAATACCCATCCACTCCCCTGGTCGCGCTCTCCGCCTTGGCGGAAGGGGCCGACCGTCTGTTCGCACAAGTAGCTTTGGATACGGGCATTCCCCTGTATATCATATTGCCCTTTGCGGCCAAGGAGTATGAAAAGGATTTCCCGGAAAGCGTGGCGGCATTCCGTACACTTTGCGCCCAGGCCGAACAGGTTATTCAAGCGCCATGGGCTACCGGCGTAAACGAACAGAATATCCGTAAGGACGACTCCTCGCCAGCGGCGACGGTGAATCGTGATCTGCAATATGCCATGGCCGGCATTTATCTCGCGCTGAGATGCCATATACTGTTTGCCTTATGGGACGGAAAGCCCGCGCAAGGCATAGGGGGCACTGCGCAGATCGTAAACTATAAAGTTCATGGACGATCCGCCGACCTGCAACTACCAGTGGAAGACGTTTCCAGGGTCAAATCACTGGTGTCTTTCAGCCTGCTGGATAACCCGGACACCGGACCGGTCTGTCATGTTTTCGTGCGTCGGCGCGACGTTCCTGCCGGGCCCGGGGATATTTCCCCAAAATGGATCGGAAATCGCATACACGAATCATTACAGAAGCTGGACGAGTACAATGCCCTGGTGAAAAAAGATCCGAATTGGAGCAAGGCGGCACGACATGCCAGTCACCAACAGCGCCGTAGTGACCACGACCAAAACTACTATAAAAACTACGACAGATTGAAGTCACGCCATGAGTGCGCCGACACACTGGCCAAAGTTCACATGCAAAATATACGCACTCTTTTCAAGCGCATTTTCTGGATGGCGGGAGGCGCATTGGTAGCGCATGAATGCTACATCGAGATATCTCCACACTGGCCTTTTTTGCTGGGCTATCTGTTGTTGCTGGGGGGGATTGGATGGCAGGTGTGGCTCTTGCGCCGCGGGCACAAGAATGCCGAAGCAGTGGACTATCGTGCGTTGGCCGAGGGTTTACGGGTGCAGCAGGTGTGGTTTCAAGCCGGCTTGGCCGACCAGGTATCACAGCACTACCTGCGCCGCTACAGCCGAAGCCTGGGGTGGGTGCGGCACGCATTACAAGGTGCCTGCCCGACTTATCACTCTGACGTGCAGGCCAAAGATATGGAATCTCTGCGCGAAGGCTGGATTAAAGGGCAAAAGGGCTTCTATAAAGATCGCATAGACCGGCGCGCGGAAATTATTCACCGGTTATCCAAAGGAAGCGCGGTATTTTTTGCGATAGGGGTGTTCCTGGCTTGTATCGCCTTCTTGGTTCGGCTAGGCTGTGTTTTTCCGGAACAGAGTATATCCCTTGTGAGCATGGATTTGCTGATTGGCATACTTCCTGCCATTGCCGGTCTACTCTCCGGCTATCTGGAATTCGCGGCTTATGAAGACGATATCCGTGAGTATGAGCGTGCCAAATACCTTTTCGAAACCGCTGGGCAAAGAATAAAAGACGCCCCCTTGGCCGATCAGCAGCAGGTCATCCGGGAATTAGGCATCGAAGCCCTGAATGAAAATGCCAATTGGGCGCTGCTTCACAAAAACCATGACGCCAAGATTCCGAAATGATTGGCCCCTCCTCGTCAGGTCTAGCGGATAGGAGATAGAATGCGGTGCAAAGCCGTCGTGCCCTAACAGGAAGTGAATGATGGCTCCAGAAGACCTATTTTTCTCTGGAATTCGGATTGGTTCCGCCGTGGTTAGTAGAGCATGTAACGTTCACCGTGGAGGAGAAACGCATGGATCTGGACATCAATTTTCCCGAGGTAAGCCGCCTTGCTTGCCCCACCTGTGGTGAGGAGTGCGCAATACATGACAGCATGACATGGCGACGCATGGAATTCTTTCCGCATGAAGCCTATCTCCACGCCCACGTACCCCGTGTGAAGTGCGCGGAGATCGGGATGCATCAGGTACCCGTCCCTTGGACACGGGAAGGCTCGCAATTCACCCTGCTCTTTGAAGCACTGATCATAACCGTGCTGCGGGAGATGCCGGTATTGACGGCAGCCCGCCGCATGGTCGGCAAAACCGAGACACTGCCGAGGAACCAAATTTCAAACCGCCAGCGATTTATCTAACACACAAAAAACCACGAGACAAAAGCAAAGGAGTTTATTGTGAAAGTTTTTATTTCTTTTTCTAGCGCAGACAAGAGAACAGCAGAAGCTATTTATTCTAGACTAAGGTCTAGAGGCATAGATTGCTGGATAAGCTCTAAAGACATAAACCCTGGTGAAGATTATCAGGACTGCATAGTTAAGGCAATAAATAGTAGTGACATTGTTCTTTTGGTGTTTTCCTCATCAGCAAATAAATCTGTTGAAATCCTCAAAGAACTATCGCTTGCCAGCAAGAAAACAATTATTCCGGCCAGAATAGAAGATGTGCTACCTGAGGGCGCGTTTCAGTTTCAACTTAGCAATCGACAATTTTTTGATCTTCTAAAAGATTTCGATGCCAATATCAACATTCTCGCAGACAAAATAATATCCATGGATGTGAGCGAAAAGAAGTACAAAAAAAAGTGGTTTGTAATAAAAAAGAAGCACAAGAGAATAGCCATGCTATTGCTGATAACAATTGCTGTTGGAGTCCTTACATACACTTTACGTCATCAAATCAGTGTTTTTTTTCAGAAGCTAGAAGTTGTGACAAGCAACTCTACGGTACCGTCAAGGCAGGCACCAAGCAGCCCTACACAAATGCTCGGCATTCACCACAATCAACAATCAATAACACCTTCCAGCCCTGCCGATCCCGCAAAGCTTAATAATGTCTTGGTGCTTTTGAACGGGTCCTCTGAGTATATTCGTGTAAATGAAATAAAAGCATTAAAGAAAAAGATTCCAACTGGCCTAACAGCCAAGGACGCTAGTTTGTTGCTCTCCGGTTCCGGAGCTTACAGAGAAAATGCATTACGCTTGATCGATAGCAAAATAGCAAAGGGGTTAGGCGGTACGGGCATATCCAAGATACTTGGTAGCCTGTCAGAGAATAATCGATCGCAGGGGATAAAAGATCTGGAAAATGCGGGCGTCATAAAGACAGAGTTGAGTGCGAGCGAAGCTGCTGCAATAATTAATGGCAGTGGTGCTTATCGTGAGAATTCACTGTCTTTGATTTCCGGTAACATTAAGAAGGGCCTTGGAGGCAAAGATATCGCGAATATCTTGGGTAGCCTGTCAGAGAATGATCGATCGCAGGGGATAAAAGATCTGGAAAACTCAGGCGTCATAAAGACAGAGTTGAGTGCGAGCGAAGCTGCCGCAATAATTAATGGCAGTGGTGCTTATCGTGAGAATTCACTGTCTTTGATTTCCGGTAACATTAAGAAGGGCCTTGGAGGCCAAGATATCGCGAATATCTTGGGTAGCCTGTCGGAGAGTGATCGATGTCAGGGGATAAAGGATCTGGAAAGGTCAGGGGTAATAAAGAAAGGACTAAACGCCGATGAAGCCCAGATGATAATAAAAGGGACTGGTGCCTATCAGGCATGTGCAGTTAAGGTTATTAATGGAAACATAGAGTAGTAGTGACACTGCGCCGTCAAAGTCGTTTGATATGGCAGCCGACGTTTTCTGCCGCCCATTTTGGTGATGGCTTAAGATACGGGGAAAAGCAGAGGCAACCGGTGATGGCAACACCATTTTGTCCCTTTGCGTCGGGTTACCAGTAGCATTTTTGGCACAACGCGGTTGATCTACAGACAGGAGAGTTATGTGTGAGCCATTCGCCCTCGACGGGGGCTGATTCATGGGTGAGTATGGTCACGCAATTTTTGCATGCACGCCTGTACCGCCCTGGCCTGCCCAACGGCATCATCCAGCGCATTGTGCGCCACACCCTCGTCTTCCACAGGAATGCCGCCTTGCGGATAGGCCAGTTCAAAAAGGGTGCGGCAATCCCGATCCGCGTTGTAACGTACCGGCCATCCATTTCCGGGTCCCAGAGGCTCCCGGAACCGCGCGTACAGGAGTTGCAGTTGCGCGGAATCGAAGGATGGACCATTGGACCAAAGCCGCAATCTTTCTGCGGGGATACGCTGGAGAAAGCGGGAAAATTTGCCGAGGCCCTGGGCTACCGAGTGCGCGCAAGGGCCTTGAAAAGCCGCCTGCCTTGCCTCCAGGGACTGATCCATCCACCATTGGATGGTGTCGACATCTACCAGCGCACCCCGGTCTATTTGCTCCTGGGCAGGCAGGCGGATGGCAAAGCTCTGCCCGATCTGGTCAGACTCTGGATCGAAAATGACGGCACCAATGGTGAGCACTACCGCTCCCAG
>JAJYPA010000244.1 GCA_021795795.1 Pseudomonadota bacterium
ATCCGTCCAATGGCCTCAGGTCTGCCACTCCTCCACCCGCATTCCACCACCACACCCCACTTCTCTACGGTGGCGTATCATGAGAAAAAACAGCCGGTGGATTGCGATTCAGTGCGGGAGACAACAATGGGTCACCTCGCCGGTTTCACGCTCGACTCGGACTTCATCGAATGACTGACCGGTTGATTCCAGGGTGATGGCAACCTCCGGATAATTCTGCTGGAAACGGCGGATGGCCACATCCACATACTCCGGTGCGATTTCCACGCTGTAGCATTTGCGCCCCGTGCGCTGTGCGGCGAGAAGCGAGGTACCGGAACCATTGAAAGGCTCGAATACCACATCGCCCGCCTGCGAATAGGCTTCCATGACGAACTCCGGCAGCGCCACCGGAAATACTGCCGGATGATCGATGTCCTGTCCGATCTTGCCCTTGTGCCGCATGATGCGGATCACGCTGTCAGGGATTCGAGTCTCTTGGGTGGGCGTACCCGCATGGGACCAACCATCTACTTCACCATTTTTCTTGCGCATCGAGGTGGATGAGCCATCGGCCCGCAGATGGGATTCCTGACCGGCGAGTTTGCATTCCACGATTTTGTTGGGACGCACCGATTTGCGGTTGAAGTGGAAGATGAACTCGAAACTCGGCGCCAGACGCCCACTCCAGTCCCCCGGCATTCCCGGACCCTGATCCCAGACATACCAGGCGAATCGCCGCCAGTTCTGGGCTTGCATCCAGTTGAGCCAGTCGTTCCAATAGGGGATGACCTCGTTGTCGCGGTGGATCAGGCCAAGATTCACCAGTACCTGGCCATTGGCCGCCATGGGTAGTTGTGCAAAGACACCACGCATCAAACCATCCCAATCCTGGACGCCCTCGGTGTAATCGCGCTGGTTGCCATAAGGGGGGCTGGTAAAACACAGGACAGCGCGTTCACCACCCACCAGCGCCTTGATCACGGCTGGATCAGCCGCATCCCCACAAACCAGCCGGTGATCTCCCAACTGCCAGATGTCGCCAGGGCGAGACACCGGAACTGCTGGAGCCTCGGGCACCTCATCAGCACCATCATCCTCCGTCTCGGATTCGGTTTCATTCTGGGCATCGAGCAACGACCGGATTTCGCTGTCATCAAAGCCTGTGAGTTCCAGATCAAATCCGGCCGCTTCCAGATCTGTCAGTTCCAGGGACAAGAGTTCCTGATCCCATCCGGCCCGTTCCGCCAGTTTGTTCTCGGCCAGAATGAAGGCGCGTTTCTGGATTTCAGTCAGGTGAGAGAGTTCGATCACGGGCAGGGTTTCGATTTCCAGTTTGCGGGCCGCAAGAATCCTGCCATGTCCGGAAATGACTCCGTGTTTTCCATCCACCAGAATCGGGCTGTTGAACCCGAATTCCCGGATGCTCGCCGCGATCTGGCTGATCTGCTCGTCACTGTGGGTCCGGGCGTTTCGGGCAAAGGGGATCAATGACTCCAGTGGCCGGTATTCGATTTGCAGAGAGGTCATGGGATTCCAGAATAAAAAACCCGCCGAAGATCGGGTCTTGGGCGGGTTATGGTGAAAAATTGCCAGCGGTCTGTTTTGCTCGCAACTCTGTCCAGAGTGTAGCGAAATTCTAAGTCAAAACCGCCCAAAGTGTTGCACGCGGTTTTGCTCTCAAAAAGGACATTCACAGTAAAACGATGACTTTCACGGCAACCATTACCCTGCGTGACCTTTCTGTTTGGAAGTTTTTTCACTATTCAGTTGGAGGGCAACCTGATTGATCGCTATTTTCCAGCGACGCCAAGCGGTAGTTCTGCAACAACCGAAACGCCGGGCAATCTCCTGCCAGTCATATTGTGCGGCTCGCATCCAGAGCAGGTGCCGCTGCTCCACCTCGAGCCACAGCATCCAGCGCATGGTTTCCAGCATCCGGTCGATGGCGGCTGGACTGGGGGCAGGCATCGGTAAAGGGCAGCGCCCGCGCCAGCTCTCAGCCAGGGTGGCACTCAATGCTTGGCGTTCACCCTCGACTTGGGCGTGTTCTTCACGGTGATCCATCTCCCTCATCACCCGCTGCGGACCCCAGTTGTCCACACACCCGCTTTCAGTTCCGATGAGTTTGCCGACCCCTGGGCCGCCCTGCGGTCTGGTCATCGCTCACACTACGCAGTTCGGCTGTCGTTTCCACTCGATTTTTTGTCATGATCGAACATGGTCAGCGGATCGGCACTGTCCTAAGATCACTTCGCGGATGACAGACGGTTGAGTGCCAACCTTATCGGCTGCAGCCGGCCTGGTGCATCGCACTGATCGAGTTGTGTGCACGTACGCTCAACTGGGGAAATAAATACGGAGGTATTTGTCATGTTCGTCGTTGTCGATCGATGGTCTCAATCCCGGGGCGGCCACCTCAGGTTCAGTGTCATAGCGCCGACATCGCCCAGATCTGAAATCGCCTGCAAGTTCGTCGCCGAAGTATTCAGGGAGGCATATCAGGCTACCATTAATCCTCGGCCAGACGCTTATGTCTTCTGCGAACGCAACACTGAAAATGGCGACGTTCCGCTTGCCTGTGCCGGACTGACTTTCGGGTTCCTGCGCGAACGTCTGTTCTCGGAGCAGTATCTTGACGATACCATACAAGACGTGCTCGGCGGCGCCGGCAAGCATAGGGTTGAACGCGCCGAAATCGTCGAAATCGGCTCGCTTGCCTCCCGTCATACTGCCGCAGCGGCGGGTCTGATTTGTGCCTTGCCAATTATCGCCTGGTTTCTCGGCATGCGCGCCATTCTCTGCACAACTACGGCTGTTTTGCGTAAGTTGCTCGACCACCACCGTATCCCGTTCGTGGCTTTGACAGAGGCGCGCTCGGCACGGCTACCGGAAGACGAACGCAAACGCTGGGGTAGTTATTACGAAAACTCGCCGCTAACCGGAATCATTTTACTGCAGGAGTGTGGTCACCTGTTCAGTAACCACTGCGGCCGTTTCGCCTTTGCCAACTTAGCCGGTCCCGACTTGGGATCTGTCCTGCAACGCACTGCGCGACAGGAGAACGTGGCATGAGGCTGCTGTCCCGCATCGTCCAGCATGCCGAATCCAGACCCGATGCCCCGGCCGTCATCGGGCTCAAAGTGACCGGAGACACAGAATCAACCTTATTGAGTTACGGTACCCTGCTCAATGCAGCCAGCCATCTAGTCACCCGGCTGCGCCTGCGTTTCGACGCCGAGACGCGCATCGGTCTCGCCATGAGCAACAGCGCAGAGTGGATTGTCGCCGACTTGGCTTTGATGTTGGGCCATCTGGTCGAGGTGCCGGTACCGATGGCGTTCTCCGCCGAGCAGGCGGCGCATTTGCTGCGGCACTGCGCCGTCGTCCTGACTGATCGGCCAGGTTCTGCCCGGTTGGCGGCTTGGCGTGGAATTTCCGGCCAAGCATTTCCGCTCGAAATTCCCTTCGACTTGGCTGAATACTGTGCCCTCCCTCCGAAGCCCATGCCCATGCCCCGCGAATCCTGTACAGACGGAATTTGCAAGATCATCCATACTTCCGGCACGACGAACCGCCCGAAAGGGGTGCGCATCAGACGGCACGGCCTCGATGCCTTGCTCAATGCGTTGTGGACTTGCGCCGAAGAGCATGACTACCGGCGTTACCTCTCTCTCGTGCCATTCAGTTTGCTGATCGAACAGGTCACAGCCCTTTATATGCCGTTCGCGTCCGGCGGAGCCGTGTTGCTGCCGCCGGTCTCGCTGCCTCCAGTAGGCTCGCCCGGTGTGTGTGTCGGCGATCGGCTCGACCTTATCAAGCGGGCCCGACCGTCCGCCCTGACGCTGACCCCTGCGATGGTCGAAGCTATCGCCGAGAAGGGTGAGGAAGTGGTCGCCAATCCCGTCACGGATACTGTAAGTTCGGCGGTTCTCCACCATATATTTGGCCAGGAGCATCCCCCTTTTCTGGCTGCAGGTGGCGGCCCACTGGATCCGGCTCTATTGCACAAACTGGCAGATTGGGGAATACCCGTCTACCAGGGCTATGGCTTGAGCGAAAACAGTTCGGTGGCGACCTGGAATCGTCGTAGCGCCAACCGCATCGGTACCGTTGGCCAGCCCCTGCCCCATGTGGAGGTCAAGTTGACTGACGATGGGGAATTGTACCTGCGCAGCACGTCGCTATTCGCTGGCTACTGCGGCTCTGACCCGAGCAGTTGCAGCATCGACGAGGCCGGCTGGCTCCACACTGGGGACCTCGCGACCATCGACGATGGCGGCTACGTTTCGATCATCGGTCGGCGCAAGACCCTGATCATCACCTCCAATGGCCGCAATATTTCTCCCGAATGGCTGGAGTCCCGCTACCGATCAGTTGCCGGAGTTGCCGAAGCAGTCGTGTTCGGCGACCGCCGCCAGTTTTTGTCTGGAGTATTCCTGTGCCGGGAAGGTGCGGACCCGCACGAGACCAGTAGAGCCATCCGTGTTTTTGCCGAAGCGCATCTGTCTGAAATCGAGCGTATCGCCGACCCAATCCTGGTGCCGGATTCACCGGAAGTGAGAGATCGGCTGTTCACCGTGACTGGCCGTCCTCGTCGCGATGCCATCGAAGAATTTGTACGTTCATTGAACCCATAGGAGGCATCTCATGCTCAGTGTTGTACCCCACACCAAACGCTCAGGCGGTATCGTCACAACCAGCGAGCCTACCGAAATCACTGCGGTGGGCTGCGACTTCCTGCTTGACCTGCTCGCCCAGCACGGCTACGTGCTGCTGCGCGGCTTCACTACCAACATCGATGGCTTCTCCCGCCTAGTCCGCCAGACCAGCGGTCGCATCAGCCTCGATCCTGCCCGCCGTTTCAACGGCGACACTGCGCAGAAGGTCGATGCTGGCACAGATCCGGTCGGACTCCATTGTGAGAACGGCAACAGTCCGTTCTGGCCAGAACTTTGCTGGTTCTATTGCGAATGCGAACCTCGGATCGGTTCTCAGACGACCGTCTGCGACGGTTACTTGGTCTACGACGACCTCCGTCCGGAAGCCCGGGCTGCCTTTGCCGGTCAGGATATTGTCTATTCCCGTAACGTTTCCGAAACAATGTGGAAGGCTTACGCGCTGCATGCCCTCGCCGACCAGGAGGATGGTCCGACACAGTTGGAGCAGATAACCGTTGCCCATCTGCAGGGGTTGATGGCAGCAAGCGGCGAGGGCAGCAGCGTCGCTCTCAACGAAGACAACTCGATCTATTACCGTTTCAGAACCCCGGCCATTCGGCAAAGCGCGATCAGTGGCGACACCCGGCTGGCCTTCGCCAACAGCATCTTCGGGCCGTCCTACAACTACGAAACACCAGTCATCACCTTCGCTGACGGCACCCCGATTCCTACCGACCTGCTGGCCGAGGTGGATGCTGTCTGTGATCGCCATACCCACGAAGTCGGCTGGCATACCGGTGATGTCGTGCTGATCGACAATACCCGGGCTATGCACGGCCGGCGCCATATTGAGGACACCGGACGCATCATTTACAACGCACTGTCCTATCGGGCATGAAGGAGCAATAAAATGTCGACTCTAGCCACTGTCAACCGCGACGCCCACATTCATTATCTACACCCCAACCGCCTACCATGGCGCGAGGCCGTCGACGACGAAGAACGCGATTTCCTTTCCCGCGCACTGGTCGGCGCGCAAGGCCAGGAAGCCAAGGCCGTCGCCTACCTATACAAAGAACTGTCCCAACTCGCCGAACTGGAAATGCACGTGTCGGCGGTACTGGTCAGGGTGCTGTGCGAACTGCAAGGCGAACCCGCCGCGCCGTACGGTGAAGGCAGCGAGTTGTACCACGCCCTGTCCTGTTTCGCTGCGGAGGAGATCAACCACGCCAACACCTTTTATCGCTATGTGCGCGAACTGTCTGGCCGGGACATAAAATTGACCGACAATCTGTTCAAGGAACGGATCGGCCTCTTTGCTAAGGATGATTCGCCCATGGTGAAACTGGCGGCCCTGTGCGCTACGGCCTACGTCGGCGAATCGCTTATCACGGTCTTTGAACGCCGGATAAAAATGCTCGACCCGGAACAGCGTTTCTTCTTCACCAAACTGCTGCACTACCACGGCCTCGACGAGGCACGTCACATCCAGTCGGATCATTTTGTGTTCGACCATATCATTCCGAATCTGAGTTCCTCGGAAAGGATACGGATGCACGAACTGATCGACGCTACCGAAGCGCTGAATACCGAGTTGGCAATCCGCTCGGCGGCCCAAATCAAGACTGCGTTCGGTACCGATTATTCAAGCGACAACCACTCCGCGGCGGTCCAACTCAAACTCGCCACGGCTTTCCGCCGCATCGTCCAATCCGGCGATCTGGTCGTCAAGGTGGACAATGGGCTGGATCCTGAAACCGCGGCCGAAATCGCAGACTTCTCCGGTCTGCAACGAGTCCACAACTGAGGCGCTGAAATGTCTGCTTCATTGATCCCCAACGCTGACGCGGCGGCTCAGGGCAAAGGCCCTGGCCTCGCAGCGGTTCTCATGGTGTTATTTCTGGCGGCCACCGACGGCACCATCATGGCCACTCTACTGCCGACCATCGCCGACAAACTGGGCGAGCCCGAACTCTACCCGTGGCTCATGTCCGGCTTTCTGCTGCCCCTCGCCCTGATTGCGCCGCTTTCGGGCGCATTGGCCGACCGTTTCGGGGCTTTACGGGTACTGGTCGCCGGCATCCTGCTGTTCTTGTTCGCCTCGGCGGCCGCGGCGCTGAGCCCAAGCCTGCCGTGGCTGATCGCGGCCCGGGTCGGCCAAGGAGCGGGAGCCGGCATGATCATCGTCCTATCCTACACGCTGCTCGCCATCCTGTACGGCCCCGAAGAACGGGGGCGGATGCAAGGCATACTAAGCGGCGTCTGGGGATTGGCTGCGATTTTCGGTCCGCTGGTGGGGGCCGTGCTCAACGCCACCCTCGGCTGGCGCTGGATATTCTGGATCAACCTGCCCGTTGGCGTGCTTGGGTTGATTTTGCTGTCCCGCACCACAGCTAGCGGCAAGGGTCGCTCTGGGGCAAGCATCGACCCGAAAGTCCAGACCCTGTTCGCAGTGGCGGTGTTCGGCGTGTTGCTGACGCTTTCGGATACCAGCCGAAGTGCGGCCAGCCACCTCGGTCTCGCCGCCGGATTGGCCGCACTGCTGGCCTTCCTGACGCTGTACATCAAAGTTAGGAGAGCGCCTGAGCACAGCCCGGTGCCGGTCGGTTTTTTCCAGCAGCGCGAGTTGTCGGCGGTAATTGCCCTGGTACTGCTGTCCAGTGCAGGTCTCTACGCCTCGGTGACATTGCTACCTTTCTGCATGCATGAAAACCGGGGCCGGAATACTCTGTCGATCGGATTCTTCGTCATGGTCGCAGCGCTGGGTTGGGTGGTCAGTTCGGCCATCTGCGGCAACGCACTGAAAAAATATGGCTATCGCCAGCCGGCGTTGCTTGGTGCCTTGATGCTCGTCGCGGGCGCCTGCGGCTTGGCATTGACTGCCGTCGCTGGAGGCACAACCAGTATCGCCCTGTCTGAATTGCTGATTGGCCTTGGCCTGGGCGCGGTTGCCACCACGACCTTGGTGCTGTGCCAAAACGCAGCACCGCCGTTCCACATCGGCAGTTACACTTCCACGGTACAATTGCTGCGCAACCTAGGGGCCGCAGTTGGGGTCAACGCTCTAGCCGCCGTGCAGTTTTACGGTGGCAGCGGCGCCGACTCGTTTGCCACCAGTTTCACCGTGCTGGCGTGCCTGTTGGCACTGGGCCTCCCGCTGGCGTTGCTGCTACCAGGGAACTACGACTTACGACGAACCGATCTGCCCAAGCCAATAGGGAGCAGTCAATAGGGAGCGGTTAAGTTGACAAAGCAGAACTACGAACTATGAATACGATCATCGAACGCCATCTCTGCTCGGGAAGTGGATCTGAGGACCGTCCCCACCGCCACGAGCAGGGGGAATTCCTCCTGATCCGGCGCGGCATTCTCCACGGCCACGCCGAACGCAACACTTGGGTGCTGCAGGCCGGCATGGCTGCTTGGATTCCGCCAGGGTTCGAGCATTGGGGCCGCCCCAGCAAAAGCGCGGACCTGGCGGCGCTCTACATTGCGCCCGACCAGTGTCGGCATTTCCCGCAAACCGCCCAGCCACTGCTCGCGACAACGCTGATGGTAGCTTTGTGCGAACGGCTAATCGCTGGCCGGGCCAACAACCTTGCCCCGGACCGTGCCCAGCGTATGACGGAGATGCTGGTCGATGAGATCGCTGAGACACCCGCTGCGGGACTGGTTCTGCCCCTTCCCAGCGATCCTCGCCTGAAACGCTTGACCGATGATTTAATGGCCAATCCATCCAGTCGTCTCACTTTGGCAGAATGGGGCCGTCAGGTGGGCGCCACCGAGCGTACGTTGATCCGCCTGTTCCGGCGCGAAACAGGACTCCGATTCGGCGAATGGTACGACCGGCTGTTGTTGGCGGAAGCGCTGCGTGGCCTAGCCGACGGTCAGGGCAACGAACGCTTGGCGGGAAACTTGGGCTTCGCCTCGGGTGATAGTTTCGGCCACTGGTTTCGGCGTGTCACCGGCGCCAGTCCGAGCAAATTCGTTGACAGTCTCGAGTTGAATGGAAGACGGCTGCAGTTATCTGTTTCATTCGACAAGATGTCCGGCGCCATCCTTCACAGCAAACCCAACCACGCCTAAACTGCTACGGTCTGAAGCCTTTCGGAGGATATTGGAATGGGATACTACTGGTACTGGCTGAGAATCGCCCACATTCTCGCCGCCGTTGTTGCGGTTGGCCCCCTAGCCCTAGTTCCCTGGCTAGCCGGCCAAGTGGTCCGCGGGGGGGGAGATAGCCGGGCCATGTTGCGAACCCTGCAGATCACAGAATACTTTTATACCCGTGCTGGCTGGCTACTGATCCTCAGCGGCGCGGCTCTCTTCTACCTAACCGATTGGCACCAAGCATTGCATGCCTGGTTTCTGCTCTGCGTTGGCTTATTCCTGGCCGACAATGTCGTCGAAAATCGCGTCAGGGAGCCAGCTATAGCCAACTTGGCGAATCTAGCCAAGCACGACCCCACATGGCGTGCCACCGCCCTCCGGCTGCAACGTGGCACCCTGGTACAAACCGTCACTGCCGGATTGATCCTACTGC
The DNA here is from genome assembly GCA_021795795.1 of Pseudomonadota bacterium. The sequence continues at coordinate 9,184 of JAJYPA010000244.1, forward strand.
TGATGCTGCTCCGCCCAAGCATGGTCTGAACCTGGCGAAACCTCGATACCTGTTCGGACCCCGCTTGGTGGAAGCGCATGTCCGTTACCCTTTGTCCAGCCTGAGGTTGTATTACTGAATTAAACGCGGTCTGGTGACACGCTGTCCAACCATGGATGGTTTGCACACAGCGGACTGGCAGGTTTCAGGGTTGGTCAACCCTGTTTTGAATTGTTTCATGCTTGCCCCCATGCAATTCAGCGGTCACTATCTGTAACGCCTTCTGCCAGCGTCGCCAGGCGGTGGTTCTGCAACAACCGAAACGTCGTGCAATGTCCTGCCAGTCATATTGCGCGGCTCGCATCCAGAGCAGATGCCGCTGCTCCACCTCGAGCCACAGCATCCAGCGCATGGTTTCCAGCATCCGGTCGATGGCGGCCGGACTGGGGGGCAGGCATCGGTATTCAGGTTCTTCCAGTGCAAGGGTTTCCCACTGATCGCGAGCAAAGGCGGGCCAGACATTGAAATAGCCCTGCACACGCGCCGGTGGAAGTCGTCGACCCGTTTCTGCGGCTTCGGCAAATCGTGCGGCCACCTCATCGATGTCCATTTTATCCATGGCGTTTCCCTCCATAGAGCCGGTTGCCGATGCGCCGGATGAACTCCCGTTCCACGAAGTCCAGACGGCTGTCGTTTTCGGAAACCACCAGGATATGCTGTTCCTGCCAGCCATTCCTCTTGGTGGCTTCTATGTCCATGGGTTCCGGCTGATAACGCCCAAGTGGCGATGAATAACAGCGAGGATGGATTTTCATGAGGGGCTCCTTCATTTTGCCCAGTCAGGCCGGAAATCATCGGGTAACGAGGCGGGACCGGATGCTCCAGATTGGATACATTGACGTAGCAGTGCTTCACGCCGGGCGTAGAACTTTGCCTGGGTATTCCCTGCGACATCAGCCCATGCCTGCCGGTTGATGGCCTGTCTCTCGGCACGGGAAAGTTCAATGAGAGCAACGGACCTTGCTGGAGTGAGCCCCTGTTGCAACTGCTGAATCTGGCGCTCACAGTCGATGAAGTAGCGTCGTACTTTCCTTCCCCAGGCCGTGCGCTCTACCATGGCGAGTTCCTTGGCCATGTCGAGGGTGAGGAAGTAATCTATCGATGGCCGACCGCCACAACTCTTCCCCAAAACGGGGGAGAAGCCCTCACCTGAAACAAAGGGGAGGTTTTCGCCCATTTTGGCGAGCAGGTAGTCCTGGTTTTCAACAAATCCGTATTCCTGAATGCGCCCCTTGATCCAGTTCGAGAAGTCACGACCTACGCCAAGGGAAGCGTGCAGATGCCTGGCATCCACCAGTTGGACGGGTTGACCGTTGAGTGTCCCAGACAGGACAGGAATCAGTCTTGGTGTCATCATTGTCCATCTCCTTGCAGTTGAACGGCCCAGTGCAGCAGCGCCAGGGCATCGGCCTCGTTGTTATCAGTGACCGGATGCCCCTTGGCCTGCATGGCGGCGATCACCTCGTTCTTTCCGGCATTGCCTTTGCCCGTGGCGTGTTTCTTGATGGTTCCCACCGGCACGCTCTGATACGGAATGTTGTGGTGCTCGCACCAAGCGGTGAGAGTGGCCATCAGTCCGCCATAGACATGGGCCGCATCGACTCCGACATGCCTGCGCACTTCCTCGAAGTACAGGGCGTGAATATCGCCAGCGATGCCTTTAATTTCGGTCAGCCAGCGTTTGAACCGGAGGTAGCGCATGCCACCGCCCTCGAAGCGTTGTGGCCGAAACGAGGTATAGCCGTGGGAGATTTGCCCTTCACGGTCTCGCAGCGCCCAGCCAGTGATGGTTCCAAGGTCCAAGGTCAGCAATATCAAACCATTCATTTCATCGATCCTCTCGTGGTGAGTGTTGCTCCCCCGACGCAGATGGCGCAGTATCCGGTTATCCTCCATATGACGCGTATACGCGCGTGTATGGGGGTAAATAGGG
>JAJYPA010000245.1 GCA_021795795.1 Pseudomonadota bacterium
ATTATCTGCGTCCTATCTTTGCGGGATTTCCAGCGAGTAGGCGGCATGTCTCACCTGGTTTACATGCAGATATCACTTTATGGGCAGCGATATCTGCCCCCCAGCGATCGTGTGACCGGCGCTACCGGATAGAATTAGTTGAGGAAATCACACCGGGTGAATTCGTCATAGCGCCGTTCCGGGAAAAAGACAGAAAAGGCTTGGAAGACAGCATCAATACCTGGCTTGAATAGTTTCTCGCCATCTCAATCAATTAGCTTTTGTAGAGTACGAGGTACGCCTCGGGCCCGTGCTCACTCCCTAATTCCGAGGCACATTGAAGGAGAAATATCATGACATACCTGGAAAATGCACCTAGCAAGACTGGCAAAACGAGCGGTGGTGGCCGCGGCAACAACCCTCCTCGCGGGTAATTGGTGCTAGGGGATCTGTGCCTAACCGGGATGGATCCCCCTACCAAGAGCGTACACTGGTATGAAATACTCGACAGACAAGGAAGTAAATAGACTTGTGCGCAATCTTGTGCGGGATGGTTGGTCATTTCACCGAGGGAAGAAGCATGGAAGAATCTCTCCGCCGTCTGGAAACCAGGTGCTTACGATCCGCGGTTCTCCAAGTGACTGGCGGGCATTTCTGAACTTCAGTAGGGATGTTCAGCATGTGCAATACCCCATTACAAGCTAATAACGGAGCTGTCAAATTATTGGGGGTACCTGACTGCTACGGCTGGATAAATTTCAACCCGATACCCTGTTCCTTACTCCCAATTCGTCAGTAGCCAAAAATGCCCGGCCTGCAAGAAACCGACTTTCAAGAATGAAACCAAAGCGGGGGAAATATATTTTCGCTGTGGCGAATGTAAAGCTGCTTGGTGGCCTGATCGGAAGGATGAGGGCAAACTGGGAACAGAGGGGGAGGCGAAAACCACCTGAGTATCGGTATAGTGCCGAGCTTGAAGCCCGGCAAGACCGGGATTTTTCACCGTAAAAAATATTGAAATAATACTATTTCAATATTAAAAAAGAATTAAAACAACTGGGCCGTTTATATTGATACAGCTACATGGGGACAATTCCTCTGCATTCCGGGTAACGCGAGCAACCCCAAAATTCATTACCGGCTTTCTCACCCTTTTTAACCATCCGTTTGACCATACTGTTGCTACATTTTGGGCAGGTCGGATTACTTGACTCACGTTCAGCAAGTTCTGGTGTTTCGGCATGTCGTTCCTTGAGCGACGCCACATGCGATTTGTGGGTAGACCAGGTTCGTGGCAGCTTTCCGGTCTGGATAGCCTCCACGATCTGGTTGACTTCCTCATCGCTGAATAAGATTGTTGATTTGTTTTTAATATACGAGGCGTATCCTTTATCCAAGACATTTTCTGGCATGTCGGATTTGAAGGTTCCATTTCCCCAGAACATTACCAGCGAATGAAACTTGTCATGTTCTATTCCCAAGAAATCAGATAGACATTTGGTATGGCGGTAATTTTGCCGAAGCGGATTCTGAAATTTGAATTTCTTGCCACCAGGCAGTGATTGCGTCCACTCGGCTGATTTGTCATTGCCAAATATCCATCCACTCATATTCTTGGTTTCAATCACGAAGATGCCATATCGGGAGACGATAACGTGATCAATCTGAGTAGTTCCGTCAGGGGTTGGTATGGTGACGTTGTTCAACTCGCGATATATGTTTTTGTCCAACAGGATTTTATGGGCAAGTGAACCCATGGCTTCACCAATAAATCCTTTAAACATCGCCTTAAAACCCATTTCTTTCCCCCTAAGCGAATCTGTACTTGAGAGCGCGAAATCCACACGGCAGACTACCACGGCATTTGTTCATCATTGCTGACAAGCTCGCCAATTACCGGTTTGAGATTACAATCATCACTCCAATCTGGAAAGACATAGATTGAACCCTCACATTATAGGGCGTGGGCGTGTCTGATTCATCGATCTGACAGAATTCTTCGAGCAATAATGGACTGAATGGAGATTGACTGATGCATCATTGACGATATAATAACAATATCGTTTTAATATTAAAATAGAATTAACATGATTGTCACTGTTGGCAACACAAAAGGTGGCGTGGGCAAGACCACGCTGGCCGTGAATCTCGCCATTGCGCGTGCGTTGCAGGGGCGGGATGTCTGGCTGGTTGATGGCGATCGTCAAGGCACTGCCCAGATGGCTATCAGTATCCGGGCGGAGGCTGGAAGTCAGCCCGGCATAGCGTGCGCGACTTATCCCGATGGGCCGACGTTGCGCGCTCAGGTAAAGCAGCAGGCGGCCAAATTCGACGACATTATCATCGACGCGGGTGGGCGCGATTCGTCAGCGCTGCGGGCGGCACTGGTGCTGTCGGATGTGTTGCTGGTTCCGTTTCAGCCGCGTAGTTACGATGTCTGGGCGCTCAACGACATTGCTGTGCTGGTGGATGAGGCGCGCAGCGTGCGTGATGGTTTGCGAGCAGTGGCGATTCTGAACTGCGCGGATCCCGGCGAGTTGTCCAGTGACAATCTGGAAGCGGCTGCAGCGGTGGGGGATGTTCCCCAATTCGAGTATCTGGCCACCCCGATCCGCCGCCGGAAAGCATTTGCCAATGCTGCTGGGGCGGGGCTGTCCGTGCTGGAACAAAAACCGATGGACAAGAAGGCGGTAGAAGAGTTAAATGCACTTGTTGCAGCATTATTTTAATATTAAAGTAATACTGAAAAAGTATTGATAGGATATGAAATGGCAATTACGAAGCCGAAGACAAAAATACCGGATTCCTCAGCTGCGGCCGATACTTTTATTTCGGGAGCGCCTGATGCTGCACGGACAAGGGGCGTCAAGAAGGGTAACAAACAGCAAATCAGTCTGACCATTGCGCCAACGCTGCTTGCGAAGGTGGATGAACTGGCCGCCGAGCTGGGGCAATCCCGAGCTGCAATTATCAACATGGCAATTTATCGAGCTGTGGAGCATGGGCTGATTATTGATGGAATAAAACGATAATTGATGGTGAGAACATTACATAAGCTCAACAATCAAGTGCAATGTTGTCATAATTTGCCATGAAACTAGTCCACAACATAGGCACCGACCGCGTCATTGACCTGATTCGTCCGTATCTGAAACCAGGCAGTCAGTTTGATTGTGTGACCCCGGTACTTTCCTTGTTTGCTTTTGCCGAGTTACGTGGATCGCTTTTCAGCTTGGATAAAGTGCAGCTGATATTACCCGCTGACGATACTGCGCTTGGGTTTCTTGGCGGTGATGGTGATCGCGCCGCTCGCAATCGCCTGCAGGTGCGCTGGTTGGCAATACAATGCGCCAAGTGGATAAACGATAAAGTAGAGTTGCAGCGTGCGCTCGGGCCGGTACCTCAAGGCGCAGCGGTGGTGCGCGATGGGCACGGTATTCCTGAGCAGGTCGTGCTGGGTTCTTTCGCTTTTAGTACCGACGGCTTGGGATTGACCCCAGGTAACCCGCTGAATCTAATCCAGGCATCTGAGTCAGTCGATGAGGCAAGCCAACTTGCCCGTTGGTTTGATCAACAATGGACGGCCTTGCGCGCCCAGCCCGGCCAGAACCACTCAGCACGCACAGCGCTGATTCAAGCCTTGCAGGCGATGGGAGAGCACCGAGACCCGTTCACCCTCTATACGCTCATCCTGCATCACCTGTTTCGTGACAGCGGCAACGAGATGGACGAGGAGCGTATCGTTAAATCCGCCACGGGTATCCGCAACACGGTGGTGTGGAAGAAACTGTTCAAGTTCCAACGCGATGGCGTGGTAGGCGCTATCGACAAGCTGAATCGTTTTGGTGGCTGCATCATCGCTGATAGCGTCGGCTTGGGCAAGACATTCGAAGCGCTGGCTATCATCAAGTACCACGAGCTGCGAAATGATCGTGTGCTGGTGCTGGCACCCAAGCGCCTGCGCGATAACTGGACGCTCTACAAGACCAACGACAAGCGGAATGTGCTGGCAGCGGATCGCCTTAATTATGATGTTCTGAATCATACTGACCTTTCGCGCGATGGCGGCACATCTGGAGACATCGACTTGTCCCATGTGAACTGGGGCAACTACGACCTGGTGGTGATCGACGAATCGCACAACTTTCGCAACAAGGCCACGCACAAGGGAAAAGAATCCCGCTACGACCGCCTGATGCGCAGAATCATCAAGGAGGGCGTCAAGACGCGTGTTCTGATGCTGTCGGCCACTCCAGTCAATAATCGCTTGGCCGATCTACGCAATCAGATCGCCTTCGTCACCGAAGGGGTCGACACAGCACTACTGGAACATGGCATTGCCAGCATCGAAGCAACCACTCGCAAGGCACAAGCCCAGTTCAATCGATGGTTGGAAATGGGTGAGTCGGACAAGACGCCGACCAAGCTGGTCGAAATGCTGGGCTTTGATTATTTCACCCTGCTGGATCATCTCACCATTGCCCGCTCGCGCAGGCACATTGAAAAGTACTACGGCACCAGTGAAACAGGCCGTTTTCCAGATCGCTTGCCGCCGATCAACATCAAGGCCGATGTGGATCTGGCGGGCGAGTTTCGCGCTGTCCGGGATATTAACCAGGAGATTCGACGCCTCAATCTGGCCAGCTATGCCCCGTTGCGTTACGTCCTGCCTCACAAGCAGGCCGCGTACGACGCCAAATACAGCACCCGGATTCGTGGCGGCGAGAGTTTCTTCCGTCAGTCAGACCGTGAAGAAAGCCTGATTCACCTGTTGCGCGTGAATGTGCTCAAGCGCATGGAAAGCGCGGTGTCATCCTTCACGCAGACCATCCAGCGGCAATTGAAGGATGTGGAAGCGACTTTGGCGCATATCGAAGCGCATGCCGAGGGTATTGAGGAAATCGACATCGCCGACGTCGATATCGACGACCCGGCCTTCGAGACCCTGCTGGTCGGGCGCAAGGTCAAGGTGCTGCTCAGTGATGTCGATCTCATCCGCTGGAAGCAAGACCTGATCGAAGACCGTAACCGTTTGGCCACACTGCTGGCAGCGGCCATGCAGGTTAATGCCGCACGTGATGCGAAGCTCGCCAAACTGCGCGAAATGATCGAGCACAAATGTCGCCACCCCATCAACTCAGGCAACCGCAAAATCATCGTTTTCACCGCCTTTGCCGACACCGCGCAGTATCTTTATGCGCAACTGGCTCCCTGGGCCAAAAGCACGCTGAGTATTGATGCCGCACTGGTGACAGGCAGCGCTGGTATTCAGACTACGCTTTCTGGCCTACCCAAGAACATGAGCAGCGTTTTGTCTGCGTTTGCGCCCCGCGCCAAGGAGCGGCCTGCCGAGCTTGCAGCGGAAGGTGAGCTGGATTTGCTGATTGCCACCGACTGCATTTCCGAGGGGCAAAACCTTCAGGACTGCGACTGGCTGATCAACTACGACATTCACTGGAACCCGGTGCGCATCATCCAGCGTTTTGGCCGGATCGATCGCATTGGCTCACCTAATCAGAGCATCCAATTAGTCAATTTTTGGCCAAACATGGAGCTGGAGGAATATATCAACCTGGAACAGCGGGTGAGCGGGCGCATGGTGCTGCTCGATATTTCCGCCACCGGCGAAGAAAACCTCATCGAGCAGCAATCCGGCAACCCGATGAACGATCTGGAATACCGGCGCAAGCAATTGCTCAAACTGCAAGACACCGTCATTGATCTGGAAGACCTGTCCACTGGCGTATCCATCACCGACCTGACGCTCACCGATTTCCGCATCGACCTAGCCCAATACATCAAGGCGCATCCCGGCAAGCTGGAGGGCTTGCCCTTGGGGGCATATGCCGTCACCACCAGCATCGATGCCGATATATCGCCCGGCATTATCTTCTGTCTGCGGGCGGAAGGTACCGCCGCCATCAAAGTGGCCGAACCGGGCTACCCCCTGTCACCGCACTATCTGGTCCATATAGGAGATGACGGCGCTGTGCTGCTGCCGTACACCCAAGCCAAACGCATTCTCGACCGACTCAAGCGCTTGGCTTTGGGGCGCGACCTGCCCGATGTCGCCGCAGCCAATCACTTTGACAAAGTTACCAAACAGGGTGAAGACATGCGTCACGCGCAAAAGCTGCTCGCGGCCGCCGTGGCTTCCGTGGTTGGCAAAAATGAAGAGCGTGCGGTTGCCAGCCTGTTTTCGACAGGTGGTACGCACGCAATGAAGGGGGAATTTGCGGGCAGCAATGACTTTGAGGTAGTGGCCTTCTTGGTCGTTCTGACCGAGGACGAGGCATGACGGCGCAAGACATTGTCTTGGCGCTGGGTTTGCCCGATGGTTGCCGGGTCGATCAGCGCGTGCCCAAAAAATTGCTCGTGGAAAATGGTGCACCCACGGCAGCGGATAAACGCCAGATCAACGATGGCATAGAAGAAATCCAATGGGTGGCGGCGCTCAAGTCGAACACCATCGGTGTCGCCGAGTACCGCGACGATGTGCGTGAGTACATGGAAATCGCCGTGTTGAGCGTCACGGTAAGGGGCAACGTGAAGGCCGGGAGATTGGCCGAACTTGTGCATCGCGCCGTGCCTTATCCGCTGGTTCTGTTGTTGAATTCGGAGCAGACCCTGATACTTTCATTGGCGCACAAACGCTGGTCACAGAACGAGGCTGGCAAAGTCGTGCTGGATGGTGATGTGGTGTCAGTTTCGCTGCTGGGTGAAATCCCATTATCTGCTGTTGAGACGTCGTTCATAGAGGCGCTGGCGCTGGGGCGTCAACCACAGGCAACGCTCCATATGCTCTATCAGGGCTGGATGGACAGCGTACAGGCTTTGCTCGCAGCAAGACGGTCTGGCATGTTCAAGGTCGCTGACAGCCCGGAACAAGCCGTTGCTCGTCGCCAAGCGCTACAGGAATGTCAACGCCTGGAACAGGAACAGGCGCGTTTGCGCTCGCAGGCCGCCAAAGAAAAACAGTTGGCGCGACAGGTGGAGATGAACATTGAATTGCAACGACTGCAACACGAGCTTGAGGCGGTCATGCGTCAATTAATTTTTTAGTCTGAATTAACGTGGTGCATAATAATGCGTGAACACATAAAAATATGTTTACTTTTTGAATTTTTTAGCCATAATTAGTCGTTATTTTTAATAACGAGGTTGCTATGCTGCTCGAATTTAGGGTTCGGAACTTCCGCTCAATCCGTGATGAGCTTGTCGTTAGCTTCGTTGCAACTAAAGACAAGAAGCTGGCCGACACCCATTTGATTTCTACTGGCATCACGAATCTGCCCCATCTATTGCGCAGTGCCGTGGTCTATGGACCGAATGCCAGCGGTAAATCTACGCTTCTTCTCGCCTTGCAATTCATGCGTGCTGTCGTCGCTGAATCTGCCACCGTTATGCAACCTGGCCAGACGTTCAACGTACAACCGTTTCGTTTGGACACAGATTACGTCAGGCAACCCACCGAATTTGAAATGACTTTCTTGTTAGGTGGGGTGAGACATCAATATGGCTTCAGTCTTACACCCGAAAGAATCGTAAGTGAATGGTTGTTGGTATATCGTACCGCCAAGCCGCAACAGTGGTTTAGCCGTAAATTTGATGAGCAAAAACAGAGCACAAATTATGAATTCAGTACCCACTTGAGCGGCCCGCGCAAGCTATGGGAGGAAACGACGCGCCCCAATGCGTTGTTCATGTCTACCGCAGCGCAGCTCAATAGCGAATTGCTTGGACCAATATTCCGTTGGCTGGTTGAGCACCCGGTGTATTTTCCTGCCGGCTTGTCGCCACTGCCTGATTTAACGACGCAGTTACTTCAAACCGATGCGGGTAGGCGGTCGGTGAGTGATTTTCTGGTTTCAGCAGACATCAGCATCAGCGATGTGTTGACCGTGTCACGTCCCGCTTTTCAGCAAAACATTATGTTTGGTCCCGATGGGGCAAAATTCACCCGCGAAGAGCGCGAAATGCTCATGCCCCAGTTTGTTCATAACACCAAACATGGCTCAGCTGTCTTCGAATTACATGAAGAATCACAAGGGACTCAGCGACTGTATACCTTGATTGCCCCCGTACTGGATGTGCTCAAGCAAGGTCGATTGCTGATTGTGGATGAACTGGACAGCAGTCTGCACCCATTGCTGGTTCGTCGCCTGGTACGCATGTTTCAACAACCAGAGACCAATCCGAAAGGCGCACAATTGCTGTTCAGCACACATGATACTTCGTTGCTGGATCGCACCTTGTTTCGGCGTGATCAAATCTGGTTTACTGAAAAAGACCAAGATCAAGCAACGCGCTTGTATTCGCTCTCAGATTTCAGCCCTCGCGAAACAGAGGCTTGGGAAAAGGGATACCTGACAGGCCGTTATGGTGCTGTACCATTTTTTAGTGACCCTATGCCGTCCACACGAGTGGCAAGCTGACAGGCGCGCACATGGGAAAAGATAACCAACCCAAAGTACGGCAAGCTGCGCAACTTGCGCGCAAAGCAGGCCGACGTGAGACCTGTGACCGCATACTCATTGTCAGTGAGGGCAGCAAAACTGAACCCCTTTACCTGAACGAAATTCGTTCGGAGTATCGCTTGAGCACCGCCAGCGTGCAGGTACAACCCAGCCAATTTGGTACATCACCTCTGTTGGTAGTCGAATATGCAGAAGACCTGTTCATAAATGGCGATCCGGGTAAAAACATCCAGCCACGCGCTTTTGAACGAGTGTATGCCGTGTTTGATCGTGACGAACACCAGAGTTATCACAATGCTTTAAACAAAGCCGCAGTAAGAGATGGCAAGCTGCGCAACGATAACAACAAACCCATACAATTTTCTGCTGTCGCTTCTGTGCCCTGTTTTGAACTGTGGTTATTGCTGCATTTTGAAGATGTGCAGGCACCTTTGCATCGAACCGAGGCGTACCACCGCCTGCGCAAATACCTGTCCGCCTATGATAAAGGTCAAGCCGGTCACTACAAAGAAACGAGCTGTAATTTGGCTGCTGCTACCCAACGCGCTGAACATTTGGCAAGTTTGACTACCGCTCACGATGGTGTTGAACCCTATACCGATATGTACCGTTTGGTGAAACAGCTTACTGCGCTTAAAACTTGAAATTTTGAAAGACTAACATGCAAAAAATTGAAGCTACCAGCACCGAAGCGCAATCCGCCGACACCAAGCTGGAAAACATTGCCCAGCTTAAAGCGCTGTTTCCTGAATTGCTGACGGAAAGTGCCGATGGTGTTGCTATCAATGCGGACGTGCTCAAGGCGCTGGTGGGCGACGCCACCGTCACCGATTGCGACGAAAAATATGGCCTCAACTGGCATGGCAAACGCCGCGCGCGGCAACTGGCGCTTACGCCATCGACTGGCACACTGCGCCCCTGCCCGGAAGACAGTGTGGACTGGGACGCCACGCAGAACCTGATGATCGAGGGCGACAACTTGGAAGTGCTCAAGCTGTTGCAAAAGAGCTACGCGGGCAAGGTCAAGCTCATCTACATCGATCCGCCGTACAACACCGGCAAGGACTTCGTGTACCCGGACAATTTTCAGGACAACATCAAGAACTATCTGGAGCTGACCGGGCAGGTCGAGGGCGGTCAGAAGATCAGCAGCAACACAGAAGCCAGTGGGCGATTTCACACTGACTGGCTGAACATGATGTATCCGAGATTAAGACTTGCAAGGAATCTGTTACGTGAGGACGGAGCGATTCTTGTTTCCATCGGCGACAGAGAGATAGCAAGCCTCTTGACAGTAATGAACGAAATTTATGGTGAAGAGAATCAAATGGGCATCTTTACCTGGAAGTCACGAGCCAAGCCAACAAATGCCGGTGATGCAAAATTCCGAACTCAACGCGTGGCTGAATACATCGTTGCATATGGCAGAAAGCCCGGCGATGAAATTTTGTTAAATGCTATTAGCTCGAAGACTCGGACTTATCCGCATGAAGATAATGATGGAAAGTATCGCACCACAACTATACTCACCTCCAATCGGGGGATGTTCCGCCGTGAAACTATGAGGTTTGAATCTGGTGGTTACAAGCCGAATGATGACAGTCGATGGAAGGCGGGTAAGGTCGTTATCGACGCATTAATGGCTGGGAATCGGATTGCATTCAATGACGATGGTGTTCCGTTGGAAAAGAAATATGAAGAGGAGGAAAAAGACCCGCTTTATCCAATATATTCATTCGTTGATCCTGATTTGAGCGGAACTGCTGAGGATGGAAAAAGCGATCTAAATGAGCTTGTTGGAAATCAACATGGTCTCGACACAGTAAAGCCAGTTCAGCTCATAAAATATCTAATTGCAACTTTTTCTGGTAGAAGCGACATTGTCGTAGACTTTTTCGCTGGCTCGGGCACCACCGGGCAAGCGCTTGAAGAATTGAACAGCGAGGAAAATGCTGAGCGAAAATTTATATTGGTTCAGTTTCCAGAACCAATGGAGGGCGGCACGTTTCCAATAATTTCGGAGCTAACGAAAGAGCGCTTACGTCGTGCTGGGGCGAAGGTCAAAGCCGACAACCCGATGTTTTCTGGCGACACTGGTTTCCGTGTTTTCAAGCTCGAAAACTCCAACATCCGCGCTTGGAACCCCAACCCCGCCAATTTGGAAGAGACCCTGTTCGCCCACCAGGATCATCTGGTCGAGGGGCGCACCGAATCCGACATCCTCTACGAACTGCTGCTCAAGCTTGGCCTCGATTTGTGCGTGCCCACCCTGCAGCGCACGGTGGCGGCCAAGGACGCGTACGCAGTCGGTGGCGGTGTGCTGATGGCCTGCCTCGCGCCGGCAATCAGCCGCGACGAGGTGGAAGCCTTGGCGCAAGGCATCATTGCTTGGCACAAGGAACTTGCCCCGGCCGGTGACACGACCTGCGTGTTCCGCGATAGCGCCTTCGCGGACGATGTGGCCAAGACCAACCTCGCCGCCATTCTGGAACAGTATGGCATTCAGAACGTGCGGAGTTTGTAGCCATGGCAAAAAAGAAACCCCCTTCGACAACAACAGCTTTGTCTGCTGAACGTCCCATCGAACCGGTGATGCAAGGCGATCTGATGGCGCGTGTCGCTACCATTCTCGATCAGGCACGCACCAATGTATTGCGGGCGGTCAACAGCAATATGGTGATCGCTTACTGGCTGATC